>JAAYUI010000065.1 GCA_012517765.1 Caldisericales bacterium
AATTATCAGTTCGTTGTTTGCGATAAACATCCTCTCCAAATTGATAAAATCGATTTTCAACCATAGAGGTAGAAATTGCCCTCTATTTTACTCTTTCGTCTTTATAATGAACATTGTATCTACAATTTTCGCAAATCATCACTTTTTATGCTTTATTGACAATTTGCGAAAATCGTATCAGACTCTATTTTTCCGAAAACAACATTTTTACGATAACTCGCCCAATTTCTCCCAACATGGCTCTGTTGCAGACGATTCCTCTAAGTAGCGATAAATCGGTTCGAAGAACACATCGCCATTCTTCAAGTCCTTGGCCACATTTGAAATCGCTACCACCCGGCGAACTTCATGCCGGATGCCGATCTGTACCAACAAATCCACTGCATCAGAAATCATTTGATTGGCTTCATGCGGTTTCACCCCCGCATCTGCTCCCATCACGGTCGCCAGCCGGCGGGCGGCTTCACGCGGGCTGTCCGCGTGGAAGGTGCAGGCTCCACTGTGACCGGTCATCAAGGCCCGAAATAAGCTCATGGCTGCCATTCCATCGCGTACTTCGCCGATGACCAGGTAATCAGGGGACATGCGCATGGCGTCATCCACCCCATCTGCCAGGGTATAGGGTTTTACCTCTGTGCCTACTGCTTGTGGGCGAGCTTCTACGGTCTGAACGGTTGGGCGGTCGACCCAAATTTCCTCCGGATCTTCAATCTTCACGATACGCCAGGCTGGTGGCAGGAAATTGCATAGAGCGCTGAGTAAAGTGGTCTTGCCAGTGCGGGTGCCACCTGAAATCAGGATGCGCCGGCCCTGCTCCATCGCCTGCTGAAGGATATCCATCATATCGGGGTTCATCACCCCGCGTTCCAGCAACCATTCTGGTTTAACCGGCTTTTGCTCATATAGACGGATGTTAATGGATGGGTTTCTTCCCGGAGGAGCAATCACCGGATGCAAAGCCTTGATACGGCCACCGCCCGGGTTATGTGGCGTGGCCGGCAGCTTGGCGTTGATGCTCGGATTGGTTTCGTTCAGGGTTTTATTTTGGGGGCCGATCAACCGATCCAGTACGCGCCAAATCTCTCCGGCTTCCGGTCGCAGGTCAATCATTTCCCAACGCACCGATCCTTTGCGCATGATCTGCACTAACCCGCTGGAGTAAATCGTAATTTCCGAGATATCCGTGCGCGCCGGTGGTAATAGCATATCCAGAAACCCTAATCCCAAGATCCGCCGGGTGAGTTCTTCTGAGAGAAGTCCTTCTTGTTGCACACCTGGCCGGCAGTTCCGTTTCCTTAAAGCCGCGGCAATCAGGGCTTCGACCCGTTCCCGGATTCGCCGCCGATCTGTTTCACTGGGGCTTTGCAACACAGCAGGCTGGAATTCCTGGTTGATCTGGTCAATGACTTCGTTGAAAACTGCGCTGCGGGTAACATCATCTAAGATAATGTCGTTCGCCGGTGCATCATATAACCCTAAAATACCTGGCATATAAAATGATCTCCTCTTTGAAAAGCACCAAGAAGTGGTGCGATGGATTAAGTAAAACGAATTTTGGGCAAACGCAGGACGCTTTTATGTTCGTTTGAGCTGCTGATCGTATTCCCGACGGATGGAAACAGCGTGTTGACAAT
>JAAYUI010000189.1 GCA_012517765.1 Caldisericales bacterium
ATGCCCGGTGGTCTTATTCCAGATCACCGGCTCCACATACCCAAACTCCGTGATCGAGCGCTTCAGCTTTTCGTATTCCGGGTCGCCGGGCTTGAGGTCTTTGCGCGGGTTATATTCCGCCGGGATCAGTTTATCGACCGGTAGCGTTTGCATATTCATGTTGATGTCCTTTCGAAACGATTTTTCGTAAGCCAGCCTGCGCCGCCGACAGGTTCCCCGCGAGCGCCTGCCCTCGCAACGTTTTCCGTTGCTGACTCGTCAGGCGGTGGTAGCGAAGTGAGTGAATAAACGCCTGTACTTCGTCCATACTCATTTCCCTCTGCGAGCGGTCAGTAGCCGCTCCATAACGTCGTCCTGCGGATTCGCGCCGGTATAATCGGCGGCGCAGTTTTCCTTGACGATCTGGAGGATTTCAAACCAGAGCCGGTTCGTCTGCGCCATGTAGTTCTGACTCATAGCCACATACGGAGACTGGATCGCCATAGAGGTAGTCGGGTGCTTTGCCAGGTACCCTGTTTTCGTAATGATTTCTTCGCAATGAATCCACCTTGCCGCCATCATGGAATAACGTTCCAATACCTGCGGAGGCACCATGGAAGAGCAACCGCGTTGATTCAACCAGCTCCATATGGTTTTATAGACTTCGCCAGCCTGTAAAACTGTACCGTCCTTCTGCACAGCGGACAGCATCGCGCTCGGTTGCGGCATGTCGGCGCCCTGAAATTCCGCAGCGTTCGGAAACTCCATAACAGTCAGCTTCCGTTTGCCGGGATTGCCCTCGAGCATCTTATCCGCGAGCGGCTTTTTCTTCTGACCCGCACCGGGGCGCGGCCCTCCGTGACCGTTTGACATGTGCATTTCCTCCCAAATAACTTATGAGCCTATACCCTCTCTTGAAACCGCGAAAATTTACACGCGACCCGACCGCGTTTCACGATCTAAAAAGTCACAGAGATGTGACAACCGTATGGTCATGTCGGAAATTCAATTCGTCTTTAAGTTGTTGCTCTTGATCGTAATCCTCGAGTGGCAGCTCTTACACAGCGCCATGAGATTGTTTTCGTCGTGCGTACCGCCGACTGCAAGCGGCAGGATGTGGTGCACTTCCTCGGCGGGCGTCAGCCTGCCTTCCTTTTCGCACTGTTCGCACAGCGGATGCGCTTGGATATAGCGCGCGCGAATCCGACGCCACGCGCGCCCGTATCGTTGTTTGGTATCGGGATCGCGCTGGTATTTGTTGTAATGACACACGGCGATCTGTCTATGTTCGTCGCAGTACCGACCGTCGGTCAACCTGCTGCAACCTGGATAGGAGCAAGGACGTTTGGGGTTTCTCGGCATTGACGCGCCTCGCTTTCAGGCATAAGAAAAGCCCCGGAAGGAATCCTCCGAGGCCGTCTTATTCTATTTCGCTATTGTAATACTAACACGGCTGCCTACATGACAAACAGTGACATTTACTGCCATGTTTGCGAAATGGCAAAAGAAAAGCCCCAGAAGAAATCCTCCGGGGCCGCACCACTCTGTTTTTCTATTGTAATACTACCACGTCAATCCACATGACAAACAGTGACATTTAGTGACATGTTTTCGGAACTGTGATACTATTCACAGCTTCATCATGCAGCCGGAATACGTGGCGAACGTTGTAACCCATATCAACAGCGATCTGCTCCCATGTCTTGAAGCAGAGATACCGCAGTTCCAGTAGTGTCTGGTACTCCGTGTCATCGACGGCCTTTATCCGCCACACGATTTCGCGTTTGAGGTCGACAAGCTTTTCAACGTCGCGGTTAATCTCCTCCTGCAGATCGACAATCTTGCTGACCACCTCAATTTTCGATATGCTGCAGTCATGTTTACGGGGCATACCGGTAAGCGTAGAGGTGCATTTCATCGCCAGCTCGTTCAGAGAAGCGATCTGCTCCAGTTTGGAGTTAATGCGCTGGTCAAGGCGGTAAGCCTGTCCGAGGTATTCTTTTGCTTTCATGCCGCCACCTCCTTGTCAAGCTTACGGATTAGGAACTCCGGATCAATACTGGTCAAGGCATAGAACCATTCCGAGCGGAAGAATTGCAGGATGCTGTCTTTCTCTTTCTGTGCATCACGTCGCTCCGGAAATCGGGAGAGGATGCGAAGCGCTTTTCTGTAGTCCTGCACGGCACTAAGCACAATGGCGTTCGCAAGGTTTTCATACGGTGTGTTCATACTCGTACCTCCGATTATTTTTATTCCCTCGGATTGGCACGGATTGTCGTATTTCGTCGTAGTTTGTCTCAGATTTTCAGATCCGCCTTTACCGCAGCGATCAGCTCCGCCTGCGTGCAGTCTTTGGCAGAAAGTGTTTTCAACATTCGCCCGTCGATGGTATCTTTGGCAACGATGTGCTGCACAACGACGGTTTCCGCCGTTTGACCCTGTCTCCATAATCGGGCATTGGTCTGTTGGTAGAGCTCCAGCGACCAGGTCAGGCCGAACCATATTATCGCGGATCCGCCGCTCTGCAGATTCAGTCCATGCCCGGCCGAGGCGGGATGCACCAAAGCCACCGCCAGCTCGCCTGCATTCCACCTTCGTAGGCTTTCCTGTGTGTCGAGCGGTAAGAACGGGATATGGAGCTTCTGCAGCCGTTCGGAGATTCGGGCAAGATCGTGCTTGAACCAATACGCCACCAGCACCGGCTTTCCGTTTGCCGCCTCGATCAGGTCTTCCAGCGCGTCCAGCTTCCGATCATGGATATGGACCGTACCACCGTTATTATCGTAGACAGCGCCATTTGTCATTTGGGAGAGTTTATTGGACAGCGCCGCGGCATTGGCGGCGGTCACCTCTCCACCCGGCAACCGTAGAACCAGGTCCGCTTTCAATTCGTCATATCGCGCCAGTTCATCGTCGGAAAGCTGAACTTCATATTCGCTGCTGATCAGCTCCGGCATCTGCAGGTGGTCGGTGGATTTCATGCTGATCGTGATATCGGCGATTTTGGCGTAGATGGCCTGTTCTGCCCCGGGCAGCGGTTTGTAGGAATAGACAATCTGGCCGTTGCGTTTATCCGGCGCGAAGTAGTTGGTCCGGTACTGCCCGATGAAGCGACCGAGACGCTGACCCACATCCAGAAGCCGGTATTCCGCCCATAAGTCCATCAGCCCGTTAGCAGACGGCGTGCCGGTCAGGCCGATGATACGCTTGACCCTGGGGCGAACCTTCATCAGGGCTCGGAAGCGTTTTGCCTGATGGCTTTTGAAGGATGACAGTTCATCGACCACGACGGTGTCGAAGTCGAATTTCACGCCGCTTTCCTCGATGAGCCACTGCACGTTCTCCCGGTTGATGATGTAAATATCCGCCTGTTTCATGAACGCTGTTTTTCGTTCCATTCCGGACCCGACCGCAACGGAATAGGTCAACAGGCTCAGATGATCCCATTTTTGGATTTCTGTCGGCCATGTGACAGAGGCAACTCGTAAAGGTGCGATAATCAATACGCGGTGAGCCTGAAAGCTGTCAAACAGCAAGTCGTTCACAGCGCTCAGCGTAATGATGGTCTTTCCCAATCCGCAATCAAGAAAAATTGCGGAAATCTGCTGCCGCTTAATAAAATCCGCAGCAAAGGTTTGATAATTATGGGGCGTGTAGGCTATGCGTACCATCTCGGCATCTCCCGTTCAGCAAGGTCAAAAATGAAGTCACGCCCTTTCGCCGTCCACAGGAGTATCGGCAAATCATAGCCGTTTTCCAAAGTCACTATCCTCGGCAGGGCAATGTTCTCACCGATGTATTCGCTGTACAGCCGCCAAGTCGGCGAGCCGTTTGGTTTATATTGGATGCGACATTCTTTCAAAAATTCATTCAGCCGCCTTGCACTGATCCCGAGTTGCTCCGCAATCTCGCCGATTTTGTAAAGACCCACCGTATCGGTTTGCCCCTCGTACTTAGCTGCGGAGAGCTGCAGTACCTTGTTCTGGCTTTCGATGGCTTCCCGCGCTTCCTCCGCTGCCACGAGGGCAAGCAACGCTTCCTTGTAATTGTGAGGGGCGAGCCTGCGTTCCATTTCGTTGAACGCTGCGATGTATGCTTTCTTAAACTGCATCGCTTTTTCGCCGGTATAACCCATGACCAGAATCGTGAAACCGTCGCGATTTATATTGAACTCGGTGTATGTCTGACCGTTTTGGGGTTCAAGATAGGGGGTCTCCCCAAAATGATACGCACCCCACGCAGGATCTTTTTTGATTATCTCCCTGATGTCACGCAGTACGTGATCATGACGCTTTTCAAAGACCCGTGCGATGTCGCGGCTCGAAACGACTGCTTTCCCACTCTGAGCGGTCACGCCGAGCTCCATAAGTTTGTTTATTTCTATCAATTGATTATCCATTTGCGATATCCTCCAAAATCTGTATTATCTGTTCAGCCCGGTCAAGCACGTAGACCCTATATCCCAGCATCCGCAGCATCCGGTGTCTGGCTTCCTGCAAAGGCCGCGGTGCCTTACCAGGAACCTTGACCTCAATAAATCCCATGCGACCACCAGGCAGAAGTACGATGCGGTCGGGCATACCGTCAAATCCTGGGCAGATTAGCTTCGGCGCGATACCTCCCGCTTCTTTTACGGCTTTAACGAGCTTTTTCTCGATGATCTTCTCTTTCATAATCCTTTCTTCCGTGTCACAAGTCGGACAACGGGGTCAACTATCCCTATACGCGCATATATACGTGTGACAGGATATCTTTTTTTATTAATTTCATATGTTTTTGTGCTATATAGAAAAAGTTGTCTCCCTGTCCAAATTCCGGTTAATTTTCCGCTAAATTTAGCGCTTTTTTCGTGGACAGCCACTTTCACTGGACATGTGTATATGGTTGTCCGTCCGTGGCTGTCCACATGAGTTGTCACTTCCGTTTATACAGGCGTTGCCTGCCATACAGAGGTAAAACGCCGCGCTCATCTGTCCTATGCCACCCCTCGATACGCAGCATGATCGCGGCTATCGCATACTAATCGGCGGGTTTGATATCCTCTTTACGCTTACCAAAGCATTCGCACCAGATCTCGATATTGCTGACGGTGTTGCGTGCCGTGACGCCTTTGGGTTGCAGCGGGCTTTCCGGATCTCGGACATATTCCTGCCTTGCATAGGAATCCATGTCGTTCCAGTTATCCGGCAGGAGCAGATTTAAATAATCGCTAACTAGCCCCTCGCGATCGTCCTGCTCCATCGCAAAGGCCTGCTCCGCAGTGGAGTAGCGTTCCATATTACTGTCAAGGTAGAGCTTTTCCCCCTGATCGATGAGAACCAGTACTTCCGCCCAGATCTGTTCGATGTCCTCCCTGGTCAGATCCCACGCCTTCCATCTGCCATTGCCGGGCGTTCTGACCGTCCAGAACCGGCGATTGCCTGTAATATCCCGAAGATACCCGTTCTGCGAGTTCGTCGTGCCGAAAAAGATGCACTGCCTCGGATGCGGCGTTACCCGGCGTCCGAAGGAGGCGCGGTACTTATCATCCTGACGGGAGATGAACGCTTTAACCTTGTCGATGTCCGCTTTTTTCATGCCGGCGAGCTCGCCGATCTCGAGGATCCAATACCCTTGCAGCTTTTCCGCAGCGGTCTTGTCATTCATATCCGTGAGCGAAAGGCTGTCCGAGTACCACTCGCCTCCAAGTTTGGCGATGAGGGTGGATTTTCCTATGCCCTGATCGCCGTTAAGAACGAGGATATGATCGAATTTCATACCCGGATACTGCACCCGGGCCACGGCGGCGCACAGGGCTTTGCGTGTGACCGCACGGGTATACGCGTTGTCCTGCGCGCCGAGGTAATCGATCAGTATAGTTTCAGCGCGAGCTGTCCCGTCCCAGCGCGGAAGATGGTCGAAAAATGTGCGGATCGGATGATAGGACCGATCATCGGCAACCTTGGTCACCGCGATCTGGTAGTTCCGCGCCGAGAATGTGCCGTAGTTGGCGTCGATATAGCAGATAAGCTGCGCATCGTCGGCATCCCGCCAGAACCGCGCCGGGTGCTGCCAGGGCACATCACCTTTGATCTCCATGCCATCCGCCAGCTGATTGAAGCAAATGGCTTTCAGGCTTGAATCGTTCTCCATGATCAGCGTGATATTATGCAGGCTGTTTTGCAGCAATCCACCGCGATCCCGCTGCAGCGCTTTTGTCCAGTCTTCGAAATCGCCTCTCGCGGCTGCCTGCTTTTCCTGAAGCAGCGTATCGCTGACAAGCGCGTCCTTGCTGGCGAAATCCATCATGGCAAACAGAGACTTTTTCTCGTCATCGTCGCCGAATTTATGGATGCGCACAAGATCGAATGCGTTGAGCAGCTTCCCGCAGGCAGGGTCTGTGGCGTGGTGGCTGTAGGCAAATTTATCGTCGTAGATCACGACGCCTGCGCTGCTGTCGGCGGGGATGTAATCGTAACGACCGTCAACCAAGGATGGTTCGTACACATCGGAGAGGAACGCTTCGATCGATGCCTCAACGCTATACGTCCGGCAAAACGCCCCGATCACGCCATCCTTGGTAAGCGGATCCTCCTGCGGTTTTCTGCTGCTTTCGCGGACGGCGCTCTCCCTAGAGGACGTCGGCAGCAACGAGCAATCCTTCCAGTTCGGATGCCGCGCGAGGTACGCGTCTGGATCCAGCCACGCGCCGTCGATGCGCTTATTGATATATTCGCCGTTTGCCGGCGTGGTCGGCCAATACATCAGCTGGTGCGGACGATACGAGCACTCGTCGAACTGGTCGATACCCCATTCATCTGCGAAGTAGCGTGAGATGGCGACAAACTCATCCGGCGTGATATCGCGGGTCAGCGGAACGATGATGCGAACCCGCGGTGCTTCCGGGGTATGGCCATGCGTCGTGTACAGGCAGGCGGTATATTGGCATTCTG
>JAAYUI010000226.1 GCA_012517765.1 Caldisericales bacterium
CTACTTCACATTGGAACCGAAATACAAACTCAATTTCATCCTTGAGGCTGCAAACTACCTGTTGGGTTTGCCCGAAATCAAGCAAGGCAAAACCGTCCGCAACGGCAAGGAAAGATTCAAAGATAACGTGGTCAAACTGCAAAAAGCCTTCGGGTTGGCAGTTCCGCACCCCAAGGCAATCGAGATCCGCGATGACTTGGCATTCTTCCAAGCGATCAAAGCCCGCTTTAGCAAGTTTGATGACAGCGTGAGAACACGCACCAATGAGGAGATCGAGACGGCTATCCGGCAGATCATCAATGACGCGATTGTTTCCAGTGAGGTTATTGATGTGTTTGACGCGGCTGGCATCAAAAGACCGGATATTTCCATTCTTTCGGACGAGTTCCTGGCCGAGATTGACGGGATGGAACACAAGAATCTGGCTCTGGAGTTATTGAGGCGGCTATTGAATGACGAGATCAAGACCCGCGGACAGATGAACATGGTGCAGGGGCGAAAGTTCTCGGAGATGCTGGCTGAAGCCATCAAGCGTTATCAGAACGGGTTGATCGATTCTGTTAAGGTCATCGAGGAATTGATCCAACTGGCAAAAGATATCCGTGCTGCGGACCAACGGGGTGAAAGATTGAATCTGCGGAAGGATGAATTGGCGTTTTATGACGCCCTGGCGGATAACCCCAACGCCGAGAGTTTGCTGGGAGATCAAATATTGAAGAAGATCGCTCTCGAGTTAACGGAAAGCGTGCGCAAGAACACCTCGATTGACTGGCAGTACAAACAGAGTGTGCAGGCGAAATTGCGCGTGATGGTGAAACGAATTTTACGGAAATACAAATATCCACCCGACGACCCAAGCACGGGTGAGTATACGGTTTCGGTGACCAAGGTTTTGGATCAGGCTGGATTGTTGGCGGATTACTGGTCAAAATAACTTTTTGGGTTTATGGTGATTAAGTGGTGCTCTTGGGAGCACCACTTTTTTGTTCAGCTTTTGCTGAAGGGGGGGGTTCAAGGGCTTGGCGTCTCACAAGGGGAGGCTTTGCACTGCCAAACCCGTACGATGACTTGGGCTTCCCCAGGGGGAAAACGGGCTTGGCTCGCCAAGCCCCTACATTAACATGGGCTTCCTCAATATTCGATTTGCATATTAGAACAATTGTGCTATACTATACACGCAAAAATAAGCATGCACCTTAACAAAAGGAGTTTTTCCGGTCATATTGGCTTTTGGTGCCATCAAAAAACAGCGGAAATAGGTGATAGCTGGTAGCTGATAGGTGATGGGTGATAGGTGATTCGTAAAGGCGCGATTATCTGTCTGCGAGGGAGCTTGCGACCGTGGCAATCCCTCTTTACCATCACCGAGAGATCGCTTCGCTGCGCTCGCGATGACGATAAGAGGTGGAAAAAGGTGGTAGCTGGCAGGTGATGGGTGATAGGTGATTCGTAAAGCCGAATGCACGAAAAAGCGGAGCAATACCCTCCGTTTCACTATACCCGCAAAGTAGACCTCGCACTTTAACAAAGGAGTTTTTACACTCAAACAGCCATCCGGCACTATCAAAAAACGGTGTAAATAGTGTAAATAGTGTAAAAACCCCTGGTCGATTCGTCACATCGTGCCCCCTGTGCCCGCGCAGCAGGGTACTGGGTATTGCGAGGGAGCTTGCGACCGGGCAATCCCTCTTTACCATTACCGAGAGATCGCTTCGCTGCGCTCGCGATGACGGAATCACGATGAGATCGCGTCGCTCCAATTACGATGACGGAATCATGATGAGATCGCGTCGCTACGCTCGCGATGACGAGAGGGCGAGGAAACCCTCATCCACCGCTTATTCCACACGCCTCTTCGAGGCTGGGATCTTCGACAGTCCTCACCTGCCCTGACTTGTCACGGGTTCCCCAACGGGGAAGGCAAAGAGCATCCACTCTTTCGCTTCGCGATGCCCCCTCACCCCCTTTGATTCCCCACTTCCCTTTCACCCCGTTTACCCTCCGTTTCACTACGGGCACAGGTCGGGGATCTTCGACCACCCCCTTTAATTCCCCCTCTTAAGAGGGGGTAGAAGACAACAGTAACACTAACCCGGGTTAATGGGTATAATAGAAGGTTGCCGAAGCGTACCCTATCCGCTTCTGTTAAGATGTCTGCTGGCTAACCCTGGCATTGAAAGGATTATCTGAACAAATATGAATAAAATCATTCGAGAAGCCCCGAA
>JAAYUI010000054.1 GCA_012517765.1 Caldisericales bacterium
CGGCTGGAAGTCTATCAGGAGACGGGTAAAGAGGTGGGTAGTGGTCGGGAAGGATCCGTTGAGGCGAATCTGACGGGTAGTGTTGGTGTTCCGATGGTCTTTAAGGGAGAAGCTGAGCTCGCGGGGTCAGCAACAATTTCTAGCGAGCAGAAAACGTCGTTAAGGCTGTTTGGACAGGATGTCGATGATCTTTCTTTTGTTGCTAAAGCAATCCTCGATTCAGGCAAAAAAGTTATTCTTGAAGACTTCCACTATGTGACTGAAGAGGATAAAAAAGGTATAGCAGAAGATCTAAAAACACTTCTTGAATATGGAGTGAGTTTGATTATTGTTGGAACTTGGCATGAGCAGTTCATGCTAGTTGGGTACAACGGGGATCTAAACGGTAGAATTGATGAAATTGACCTAGTTTGGCAGGATGAAGAGCTTAAGCGAATCATCGAGCTTGGTGAACAGGCTTTGAATATAAAAATTTTTCCTGATCTTGTTGATCAGATCATAAAAGATGCAAATGGAAGTGTAGGTTTATTACAAAGGATTTTAGAAAATTATTGTATCGAAGAAGGATGTTACGAAACGAAACAAGAATTGACTCATCTTCAGGATCAGAGCAAGCTGGAAAAAGCTCGTAAAAAAATCTGCCAACAGGAAGCGAATCGCTACCGCTTATTTGGGTGGACTGTTCCTGAAGGATTCCCAAATTCTAACCCTGCTACAAAAAAAGTATACATGCGAATTATTCAAGCCTGCATTGAAGCCCCAGAACTAGAATTATTGGCTGGTCTTACATTATCCTCTTTGGAAGAGAAGATCGTCCGTATAGACCGAAATGCCAATCGAAAAAGTATTCGGGAAGCGTTACTGAAAATCGACCGGCTTCAGAATGAAAAGAATATCAATCCAATTATTGCCACGTATAATCCTGTAACAAAAATGTTCCACCTGGCTGATCGGGAATTGTTGTTTTACCGGAAGTACGGTGGTCCAAAATGGCCCTGGGAGGATTAATGATGGATAAATCCATTAGAACAACTTTGAAAAATAAAGTAACGGCTTCCCGTTTGCTGCTGGAAAAAAGCGTAATTGACCGGCTCCAGGGTTATTATGGTATTCACCAATCAGGGCTGATCGAGGATTCAAAACTCTTAAGCCATTTGGCGGATGAAGACCAAGAGTATCGTAGTCAGCTTCTTATAAGTCTGGATCACATTCAAGCATCCGGGCTGAAAATGAAAGATGCTCTGGATCAGTTGATCCGCGAGGTAGCCTTTACCCACCTCAACCGACTGTGCGCCTACAAGTTGATGGAGGCGCGCGGCTTGATCCGCGAATCAGTCAGCCGGGGTGTGAAATCGCAGGGCTTTTTCTTCTACCTGGCCGATCACCCGGAAGATGAAGGGCTGGCCAATGCCGGTGATACCGAAAAAGCCTATCGCCACTTCTTGCGCTGGCTGAGCGGCACCCTCAGCGAAGAACTGGGCGCGCTGTTCGCGCCGGATGATCCCGCCGACCGCCTCTACCCGCCGCTGCGCGTACTCGACCAGGTGCTGGAGCTGCTCAACGCGGAGGAATTGAAAACCATCTGGACCGAGGATGAGACCATCGGTTGGGTGTACCAATATTTCACCCCCAAGGAGTTGCGTGATAAATCGCATAAAGAAAGCCGCGCCCCGCGTAACTCGTATGAGATGGCTTTCCGCAACCAGTTCTACACGCCGCGCTACGTGGTCGAATTCCTGACCGATAACACCCTCGGGCGCACCTGGTATGAAATGCGCCAGGGAAACACCGGCCTGGTTGAAACCTGCCGCTATCTGGTGCGCCGCCCGAACGAGGTCTGGCTGAAAGAAGGGGAGGAAGTTCATCCGGGAGGCACAGAGGATACAGAGTCAGAGAAAACCCAGGAAGAATTATTAAAAGAACCCGTCTATATCCCCTTCCGCGTGCTCAAAGACCCGCGCGACCTGAAGATTCTC
>JAAYUI010000052.1 GCA_012517765.1 Caldisericales bacterium
AAGAGACTCGGGGAAAATGCTGTTCAAAGGTTCGGAAGTCGATTTTGGTAGCCCAAAAGAAGCATTAAAAGTCGGGATTTGTATAGTTCCACAAGTTCTTGAGTTGGTTTCCTCATTCACTGTTGCAGAAAACATCGCTCTGGGGATGGAACCAAAGAAGATGCTTGGAGCCTTTATTGACAGGCAAAGACGTGATGAAAGCATAATGGAAATCATTGAAAAGACAGGTCTCGATGTACCACTGTCGGTTACTGTGGGTGAACTTGCAATAGGTGTGCAACAGAGGGTAGAAATACTTAAGGCACTGTACTCCGGTGCAGAGGTACTGATTCTTGATGAGCCAACCTCATCTCTTGTGCCCAATGAAGCCGATCAACTCTTTCAAGTACTTCGAAACCTTAAATCGATGGGGAAATCAATAATCTTTATAAGTCACAAACTTCGAGAGGTGTTTGATATTGCTGACAGGATAACAGTAATAAGAAACGGTAAAACCTCGAATCCTTTGCAAGTTTTGGACACAAATCCCGAGGAAATCTCTAATCTGATGTTTCCAGATGGAAAATCAAGAACACTTGAAACTGATCAAATGAAGGCTTTTGAGAGATCTAACGATGTTGTCTTGAAGATTGAACGTTTAGTTGTTAAAGACTTGCAAGGTATATCTGCAATAGACGATGTCTCTCTTACGCTGAGAAAATCTGAGATCCTCGGAATAGCCGGCGTGTCTGGAAATGGTCAGAAAGAGTTCGCCGAAGCGATTATAGGCTTAAGAGAAATACACAGCGGAAGACTTACTATCTTCGGAAAGGATATTACAAAGTCACAAATCACGACGCGACGAAGTTTGGGTATTACTTATATCCCAGATGACAGAAAAGGTACTGCAACTATTTCCAGTGCAACTGTCACAGAAAATGTGATGCTGGGAGATCATTCTCTTTCCACTTCAAAGATGGGTGGCCTTGTGAAATGGAAACAATATCGGAACTACTGTTCCAAGCTGTGCGAAGAATTCCATATCTCCCTTCCAGGAAATAACACCGAACTTAATGCGGGTAAACTTTCTGGGGGAAACCTTCAAAAACTGGTATTGGCGAGAGAATTCAGTAGAAATCCAAAAGTGGTTGTGCTTTTCCAACCGACACAAGGACTTGATATTAGTACCACACAGTATGTATATCAAAGAATCCACGAACTAGCAGTTTCAGGGACAGCTATTCTTCTGATCTCAATGGATCTGGATGAGATTCTTAGAATCTCCGATCGCATATTGGTTATCTTCAAGGGGAAACTACACGGTGATTTCTATCCGGAAGATATTTCCAAAAGGGAGCTCGGACTTTATATGAGTGGGGTGAAGAACAAAATTGTCGGCCAAAACCAATAGTGCCTCCCTTACCGCAAAGATAGTCAGAGATCAATTCGTGCCTATTATTATAGGCTATGCTCTTTCTGTTCTTGTAGGAAGTGTTGTGATTTGGTTTACTACAGGGGTTGAGCCTGTGTCAGCCTATTTGGTCGGTTTGAAAAGCGCTTTTCTTCCTTCTTATAACTTTCTTTCAAGTTTGTGGAGAATGGTTACGCT
>JAAYUI010000011.1 GCA_012517765.1 Caldisericales bacterium
AAGCAGAGGTCCTAACTTGTGCCTTGGTTCATTCAACTTGGCGAACACAGGTGCCTTCCCATCATCTCCCCAAGAGACCAGATACACCTCACCTTTCAATACAAGGTCTCTTCCATCCTCCCTTGTATTCTTGAACTCAAAGCTAACCTCACCTACCTCACCTACCATATCCACTTTATCCTTGTCCCCTGTGGTTCTGCCATTGCCATCTTCACCCTTTACTCCACTCTTCCCTGTCCTTTTGACCGAGAATGATGGGCATGGGGAGAGCTTTGTTAATACTCCATTGCCTCTTTTTACATCAAGAGAGAAATTTATCCCCCGGAGAAGAATTTTATCATCATTATCTTGAAGGTTTAGCCATTCTCCAAGATTCCGTTGGATGTATTGATAGGAATCAAGGGAATAAAAACCTTTATTTGAATAATAAAGATCATTTAGATAAAAAATGGGCGATGGTGGAAGATCTTCAGACTGAATTTCTTTTTCTGCCCCATTTTTTATATTATGGGAGACAAGGAAATATTTTTCTGATCCATTTAAATACACAATCTTCGTCATATAGACAATGTTTTTATGATATGCAAAAACATTGTCTAATTTTAATGGCTCTCCAGCAAAACGTAGAACATTATATTGGTTTTTTTCACCAGAAACCCATATAGCTTCATCGTCAACAGCCATTATTTTTGTGTTTTTATCTTCAAACTCCATATCAAAAAGCATTTTCCGGGATTCAAGATCAAAACAGTACAGATGATTCCACTTGTCATTTGCGTATTGGTTTGATCTTGTGTGAATTACGAGAAAATGACTTTCGAGATGGATTTCTGGAACCATCCCCTTTTGTTCTGGCTCTGGAAATTTTAAAAAATAGTCAGGACTGCCATCATCAATATTGTAGGCGGTTATTCCGTAATTGCTGTATGCCAGAAAATAGTCCCCGATGAAAGCGTCTTCCTTGGCATCCTCTGAATTGATATTCTCCAATGCAATCTTCTTAAAAGGCCCCGGTGATCCAAATTCTGAATGGCTGATAGTTATCCTCTTGCAATTGTTTATGTTGTTGAATTCCAGGCAGGGAAATGAACTGACAGAAATAATTTTGTCTTCATGGAGAAAACAGAAATCCAGATCAAAAGGGAGAACTGTTTTTGTGTAAAGTATGGGTTGAAGGTTTGCATCAAGCATATAGGCTATTTTTAATGGGCAATTGCCGTCAAAACCACTGGAAACGAGAACTTTAGTATTCCCACTGGACAAGATTTGTGGATATTTCGAAAAATCTATACAGCGCATTGTCTTGAATGTTTTAAGATCTATCAATTCTGTTCCATGGATAGTTTCCATAAGCAGGTTTGATTTGTAAAAATAACAGTAATCTTCAGAATCCCTTTCGAAATCAGTTTCCCATAAAATCTCTCCGTTCCTGGTTTCAAAAACCCTGTAGCTTCTGGAATATGGCCTTAAGATAAGCCCAAGGGCAAGGTTTTCACACAAATCAACAAGCTGGAAAGATTCTTTCTCCTTTACAACCCCAGGCAAGTGAATCTCCTCTTTGCCTAAGAACTGACCAATTCTTGAAAATCTTGTTACAACGTTAAGATAAGGATTTTTCTGATCATATTTCGAATTGAACCAGATTTGGGACCCGCCAAACCTTGGTCTAGTTTCGAGATTGTATTCTGAGATGTCTGCAATTACATCCAATGTGTTGATATCTAAAATGATAGAGTTTGTGACAAAAACATCACTATCAAAGTTGAACGGCCCAGAGAATTCTACAATTTTTGTCCATGTGCCGGTTTTGTAAAGTTTGTTGCTAACGCCATCTTTTATGAGGATTAACTGCTTTGAAACAGAGACAACATCTGTTGGAGATTTGACATTATCAATTTTGAAAACAGTCCTGTTCTCATCAGTGCTGTAAAACATAAAACTAGAATTGGTGTTTATTTTGTCATCATTCTTGCGATAAAATATCAGATTGTTTAATGGCAAAAAACCAGCTTTGTCAGAGAGAAGGGCGACAGGTTTTGTGCCAGATATTGACTGTTCAAGTAAAAAAGAATTCTTATTTTCATTCTCGATGCTTTTCTCATCAAACGGTAATGTAAAGTATAGTTTTTCATTGCAGTATTTTGTATCAAGTTGTCCATACACATTTCCAATAACCTGCTGAACATTCTCGTCGAGGATGATTCCCTGTCTGATTTTTGGATCAAAGCCGGCGATATTTATTTCCCCTCCAAGAACAACAGCGTCTTCGGGTAAAGCTGGAAACTGTATATTTTCTTGTCCCTTAGTGTTTATTGTTAGTTGGAAGCATAACACTAAAATGGTAATAAGAATGGTAAGTTTTTTGGTTCTCAAATTATGCCTCCTTTATGGGTCGCATCTGTGATCGACACAAGATTCTGTAGAATGATCACAATAAGGACATGAAGCGACATTCGTATCGCAAACAGGACAACCCTGAGATATATCATTCTCGGAATCTCTTTCTCTTACGTTAACGCATTTTGTGTTGCCACATGCAGTTGAGTCGGTACAATGAGTAAGTGTTGATTGTCCTACATCAAAACATCTTCCATCTGAACAATTATTGGTATCCTTGCATAAGTCATCATTTAAACACATACCTTGCGAATTTGCACAAGCATCATCATTGCAGTTCTCAAAATCAATACAGTTAGAACCATTATTATTTTGGCATTGATCAACGCAGGCGTTATCTGGAGTGCTTCCTGAATCCATGCACAATGTAGTGTTTGTGCAGCCATTATCTGTGCAAACACTTACGGTATCCCAACAAAGTTTGTTTGAGTTGGTACAATTAAAATATATGCAATTACCTCCACTATCAACACATGGAGATGCATCATCAGATGAACTGCCCCAATCTTGTCTGCACCCATCTTGCCCACCAGTTGGAGGGCAATAAGGCCTATTGATGCAAACTCCAGTATCCGAGACATTGGAATCATCACAATTGCTTGCTGTATTTTGACAAGTCGCCCAATTGGCACATTTATCATCTTGACATTGGTTTGACTCATCTTTACAGGTGTTCCCATAATTCATACAGGGAGCATCTTTACAAGAATGATCAAGACATCCAATTTGCGAAGAAGAAGGTTTGCTAGAGTTAAAACAAGCTGAGTCACCGCATGAACTTGATTCGTCATAACAGCCATCATCAATACAATCTCTGCCATTTGCACAAACATCATCAAAACAGCTTTCATTATCAAGGCATTTTCTATTGCAACACATATCATCACGACATTGTGAGCCACCATTTTTCATATCCACACAAGTATTGCCATACACATTCCTATTGTCACAGTTGTTGTCTTTACAGCCCTGTTGATCAGTGCAATTTGCAGTTTGAGAATTATTTAAACATTTCTCATTATCCTCGCAGCCAGAATCTGTACATCCTGCCGATGCAGTGTTAAAACATCCTTCATCAACACAACTGAACCCACCTAATGTTCCATCAATACATTTCTCGCCTGTTCCACCATTATTTTCGCAGCCACCATCCTTGCATTTGCCTTCATCAATGCATCCTGCCGAAGTTGTATGGACGCAACCATTGTCACAAACATAACCAAAATTCTCTCCACACCCACAATCTACTGAACCGGGATTGCCATCCCCAGTATTGCAACCATTAGAATCGCCAGGGCAATCTAGATCAATTGGTTGGCAGGGAGCATCGCATGCGTCTGGAGGTGGTGGAGGTGGGCATGTTGAATCACCTGACATCGGATACGCACATCCATCAGATTGGTCATAATGGGAAAATGTAGTGTATTTCTTACCAATCCCCTTTCGCATTGCAAACCTCAAATCCGGACTGTCCATTCTTGACCTGAAGCCATTCTCAAGGCCGGACATGAGTTCTTCAAGGAGCCTGTTTCTGACTTCCAGATCCAGACTTGCAAAATTTGTTCCCAGCTTTTCACTTTCCCTGGACACCCAAGCTTCAAAGTTTCCCATTGTCTTCCCTCCCTAATACCCTTTTGGATTTGTTTTGGTTTGAATGGCAGATCTTTCAATAGAGGACTTGATGTTAGCCCTAACAACATCTTGCATGCTTGATATCAGGGACACCAACCTTGACCTGTCCTCATCTGTTATCTTGTAGCGGTAGAAATCCAGTGTCCCTTCCGGGTCTGCCACAAGGCTTGACCTGAATGGTGGGTCTCCTGCAGCCCTGTTTATGATCTCCTGGTACGATATGGGCACAGTATCTGTCAACTCCATGCCTTCTTTTTTCATTTTGTCCATAATCATCTGGCAGTTTCTCATCACAAGCCTGTCACCCCTGAGTGTTGGTATCGGACAGGGCCAGCATATCGAGCCAAGGTATTTGCATCTGTTGCATGGAACATAGTTTTTGAGTGCATCAGGCTTGAAAAAGGCTGAAAGCAGTCCGCTGTATAGCCTGGAATCCCAGATGTTCTTTGCACCAGACTCCAGAACGCTAGTCCTTGGCATTTCAATCTTTTTCCCACTGCGGGTGGTAAAGTATTCTGTTAGTTCCACTTGAGGACATCACCAAATTATTTGTTTCTGTTGCGTTAGCCGTTCTTATTTTGTCTGTCTCAACTTCATTTGCTGCCATATCATCTGTATCCTTCATGTCCCTGCCCCCTTTTTATTTTTCTGAGCTTTATTGTCGGAAATTATCACTTGGTATGTTAAGCATCAATGAAATACGCATTGCCGATATATATTATAGTTATTTTCAGATAATATTTTTAGATTACACTTGTAAACTACTTTGTTCTGAAGCGGTTTCATGATAATTGTTATTGAATGGCTACTTTAGAAAATATTTTCGTAGTTTGGTTGGAACATTATGTAATCTAGAAATGGGCAATCTTTTACAAACTATATGAGGGAGTATTACATGGGGCGGCGGGATAAAGAAGAGAGAAGAGTCTTCACAACATCAAAGTAGCCAATACCAACCTGCAGGATTGAATTCAAGCCAGGAGTGTTGAAGGGCATGAAGCCCTGGATACCGAAGACAAGCTCAGGGTAACTGCGTATTATTGCTGACACTACATTCAATATTTGTACAGGGGACACCCCCACGTGTGTGGGGAAGAGAGGGCATCGATATCGATAAATCCGATCTCCTCAGGGACACCCCCACGTGTGTGGGGAAGAGTAAGTCGGGCTTAGTAAGGCTTTTCCTTCGAACGGGACACCCCCACGTGTGTGGGGAAGAGCATTGACGACTACTTTTATTTTATCATGGTCAAGGGACACCCCCACGTGTGTGGGGAAGAGGATGTTGCAATTTTAAATCGTTTGACAGCAGAAGGGACACCCCCACGTGTGTGGGGAAGAGGATGTTGCAATTTTAAATCGTTTGACA
>JAAYUI010000074.1 GCA_012517765.1 Caldisericales bacterium
CAAGCTATCCAGCAATCAATAGCTTCCGGTACTAACGTGCCGATATCTGCACAGACTCTTGCTGCACGAAACCAGGGATTGAAGCCATTAACCCCGGCTGTACCCAGCGTACCAACTTCAACCCCGGCCCAGGCTATACAAAAATCCATAGCATCTGGTGTAAATGTACCGGCAACTGCCGGGGATCTGATATCCAGAAATAAAGGATTAAAACCAATCGAATCAACTACCCCGGTAACTGGATTAGCTTCGGAAGTACTTGGATCTCAGGCACCGAAGGTAACGTCAGTATCCGAAGCAATAGCCAGAGCGCCAATACCTCAGGTGGCCAAAGTAGTTGAGGACGTAGCTAAAAAAGTAGATAATTTTAATAACGTTATATCTACCGCCATTGTGCCTCCTGCATCGCTCGATATGAGCAATAAAATGCAAATGGCGTTGGCCAGTTCTCTTGCAACCGGCAATACTGCGTCTCTGCAATCTGCCATAAGCAGGATACTCGATTCTGCCGACCGTCTTGCAGAAGCAGCCAGCAGTGTTGCTGATAAGAAAATTGACACCGAGAAAGCTTCGTTATATGCTCTTTCATCATCGGCCTTTAACAACCTGGTTAAAGTTGCCAATAACGAATTTAACAAAGCCAATGACGTAAAGACAGCTTCCGATATAAAGGCTGGTGTGGACAGAACAATAACAGGCATAACCGAGATAGGAAAATACGCTGACCAGGCCGCAGATCTTGCAAAGATGCAGAAATATGAAGCCATTATTGGAAAAGTAAACGAAAACCACGAAAAGGCAGATCAGGCTCTTAAAGCGGCAACCATAGTCAATTCAATTAAAATAAATCCAGGTCAATCTCAAGAATCCGCAATACGGGAAATATATTCTAAATTGTATGGAGATGCTCCGGCTTCTTCGGGCGTTGTGATTGAAAGAATGGGGGCCATTGGTGATGCCTTGAAACCATACACCAAGAACGGGGTTGTTGATTATACCAAGCTATCTTCGATTCGACAGGACCTTTTGCCGGTCGTAACCGAGTTGTTTTTACCACTGACCATCAAATCAGAAGATTGGAGCAAAGTTTCGACCGGAGATGATGCAGCAGACGCCGCACGAGGTATTGGAAAATATGCATCCAAACCGTCCACCCCCGAAACAAAGGCCGTATCTACTACCACGTCCGCCACTCAAGGAACAGCAAAGACTTCTGGAGCAGGCGCAAGAGCCGATGTCACGGAAACTAGGAAAGTTGATACTGGGATTGGCGGGGTGTTCAAAGGGATCAGCGATGCAATTTCCGGAGGTTATAACAGCGCAGTAGAAAAGCTGTTTGGGACCGGATCAACCTCTGCCGCGAAAACCACACCTACAAATGTTACCACTGTGTCCAGCAAAACAGGAACAAACTTAGACATCAATAAGACATACGTAACCCCCACCGGAGATGTTTTGCCAGGTTCGAAGATATCAAAAACCGAGTTTGCCAAAGGGGGTTTCTCAGAATATACCAAAACAGTTCCAACAGCAGCAACTACTACTGTAACATCACAATCGAAACCAGCCGGGGCAGTTGCTGTGAAAGGCTCTGTTGAAGGCAGAGTAGTGAACCTCGATCCCGATGTCTATAAGGCCCTGAAGTCTAC
>JAAYUI010000105.1 GCA_012517765.1 Caldisericales bacterium
AAAAGGAGTGGAAGAAAAACTTGAGGCGGCTGAAGCTGCATTGGCTGCTTTATTCCCATCGACTGGTTCTTTGGATAGTACCACTCGCGATTTTATTGGAAAAATAGCTGCAATCAGGTCTAACCTGGCTGTTGCGCAGCAGAATGCAGAAGCAATACTTGTACAGGCGCACCGAGCCCTCGAGTTTTTACTTCCCGACAATCTAGCGTATCGTTCTTCGGTGACCCGAGATATGGGGTTTGCCTACAATCTCCAGGGAAACCGGACAGAGGCGAGGCGGAGTTTTGCAGAGGCATTATCCATCTCTAAAGTATCTGGAGATGTGGTAGAACCCTTACTATCTATAATTGGTCTTGCCCAGATATATGAATTGGAGAATCAGCTTTATCTTGCGGATGAATATTACCAACGGATTTTGCCAAAGATCAGTGATTATTCAATATTAAATGCTGGGGTTGTGTATATAGGAATGGCTCGAATCCACTTCCAATGGAACAACCTGGACACTGCTGAAAAATTTGTGGAAAAGAGTCTGCAACTGGCACAGCAGTTCAGTCAAATCCCGCACAGGCTTTTTACGAGTGAGCTGCTCCTGGCGCATTTGAAACTGGCACGTGGTGATTTGGGAAGTTCATCAGCAATATTATCTCAAGCTGAACAAGTTGCCCGTCAGTATAATTTTCCGCATCGAATCCCGAATGTGATCTCAGCGAGAGTAATGATATTGCTGCGCCAGGGCGATTTGGCAATAGCAGATCAATTAACCCTACAACATGACATTCCCATCAGCCGTGCCCGCGTGCTCCTGGCACAAGGAAATCCATCCGCCGCTCTATCCTTGCTGGAGTCTTTCCGTAAGCAAATGGAAGTGAAGAATTGGCAGGACGAGCGGCTCAAAACGATAGTTTTGCAGGCAGTGGCATTCCATTTGAGTGGCGACAATAACAAAGCTTTGGAGTGTCTAAGCGAAGCATTGGCATTAGCCGAACCAAATGGCTTCATCCGTCTTTTTTTGGATGAAGGTGCTCTCATGGCTGAGCTCCTGTCCATAGCCGCGTCACACGGTCTCCATCGGGACTATGTCACCAAATTACTGACCGCTTTCGAGTCAGAAACGACAGGAAAACAACCACAATCTTCGATTCCAGGCTCGCGTCCTTCTCTTTTGGAATCCACACTCGTCGAACCGCTCAGTCCTCGCGAGTTGGAGATCCTGCACCTCCTCGCCAAGGGTCTCTCCAATCAACAGATCTGCCAGTGCCTTTATCTCGCCCTCGACACGGTTAAAGGGCACAACCGGAGAATCTTCGACAAATTAAACGTGAAAAGTCGCTCCGAAGCTGTAGCCTGCGCCCGCGAACTGGGTTTGTTGTAAGTGTCATTTTTCCTCAAAATTTTTCCCCTGTAACAACCAAAAACAGCACCTTCATCTAACACTAAAGTGTCTGTTCAATGACACCGTGCTGCAGATATGATACCTGTATCTTGAGCATGTGGAATGGGCTGTACTAAAAGCCCACAAAAGGAGAAGGGAGTTGTCAAACAAAATCAACCCAAAAACGGATCCAAATCAGCCAGGGTTTTACCAGATCAGGCTAAAAGGTCAACTGGATTCTCAGTGGACGGAATGGTTCGAGGGAATGTCAATCACGCTCGAGGAAGACGGAAACACTCTGTTGACTGGCTCGGTGATCGACCAGGCTGCGTTGCAAGGCTTACTCAAAAAGTGCGCGATTTGGGCATGCCGTTGGTCTCGGTTAGTCCTGTTAAACCCGGATTGGAAGGTACTTCAGAGATCAAACCAACTTATCTAATTTAGAGTAACTCATCCATTTCATTAAAATAGGAGCAAAAAATGAATACAAACAGCAAGACCACACAGGAAGAAATGAAAACCAGATTATCAACTTTATGGATTTTTATCATGTTCAACATGGCTTTTGCGGATATTATCGGTTTCACCTATCCGGGATTTATGGCTAAACTCGTTGCGGGGGGACCTATTGATGGGATCGTTGTTACGCCCACATTGCTGCTGATTGGAGCACTGCTTTTGGAAATTCCAACAGTCATGATCTTGCTTTCACGTTTGCTGAAGCACAGCATCAATCGCTGGTTCAACGTTATCGCCGCAGTCATCACGATTATCTATGTGGTAGGTATGAGTACTCCCACCGTGGTGTACTGGTTTTTCTGTTCACTAGAAATTATTGCAAGTTTGGTGATCATCGTACTGGCTTACAAGTGGCGCTTTCTGGAAGCGTAGCCCGGCGGACGTATATGTATTAAATAGCTACAAATTAATATCGTACAAAAAAGGAGAAACAAAATGAAAGCATTACAGAAGTTTGGTGGAATTGCTGCGCTTTACATGGCATTGGCGCACTTGACGGGATTAATCATCTTCATCGCGATTCTGGATTACATCAGCATAACCGATGTAGCTCGAAAGGTCGCCGTGAATGTGGACAACTATGCGGTTGTTTTTTCAACCAACCTGCTCATGTACGTTTTCTTTGGCATTTTCTTGATTATCCTGTCGCTGGCATTGTACAACCGTTTGAAATCTGGTGCACCTGCGCTGATGCAGGCGGGAACCACGATCGGGATCATCTGGGCTGGCTTACTGATCGCCAGCGGCATGGTAGCGAATGCCGGACTCAGTACAATTGTTCCGCTCTATGCTACCGACCCGGCTCAGGCTGCGATAGCCTGGCAGGGAATTGAATCCGTGGCGAACGGTCTGGGCAACGGTAATGGCGAAATCCTGGGCGGTCTTTGGGTGCTGCTGATCAGCCTGGCTGCGCTGCGGGCAGGCGGGCTTCCCAAAGGACTGGCCATACTCGGCTTTCTGGTTGGCACGGTGGGTATCATTTCCATAGTCCCAGGATTGACCGGCTTGGTAGGCGTTTTTGGCCTGAGCCAGACCATCTGGTTCATCTGGCTGGGACTTGTGCTGCTGCGCAGCAACCCAGGCAAGATCGCGTAAGAACCAATTAAATTTATCCAACCAGGCAAACTCCAAAAGGAGGAAAAATGAAAATCTGTATTGTCGGGGCTTCCGGAAAACTTGGCAGGTACATGGTGCAGCACGCCTTGGATCGGGGTTATGGGGTGGTCGGAGTCTGCCGCGAACGCAGCGTGAGCAAACTGGATGCCTTCAAGGGGCGCATCACCATTGTGCCCGGGGCGACGAATGTTCGGGGGGTGATCCAACAGGCCGTCGCAGGGTGTGATGGCGTTCTCACCGTGCTGGTTCCGTGGGGGACTGATCACTACGCTGCCGGAACTGCCCAGGCGGTCCTCGACTATGCCAAACCTGGAACGCGCCTTATTTTCTCTTGCGGCTGGCACATCACGCGGGACGGAAAGGATGTCTACCCGTCCTCTTTGAAAAGAGAGGAGAAGATCATGCGCTGGATCACGCGAATCGTTCCCTTCGCGGATATGGACGATCAGGTGGAAGCCTGCCGGCGTGTTTTTGCCAGCAACACCCGCTGGACCGTCGTTCGGGGTAGTGACCTTGAAGAGGGCGAGAGCCAGGGTCTGCCCGTGTGGAGCCGCCATGTAGGCGATCCCATTCTCGCCAGCAATATCACGCGCCGGGTGGACTACGCCTTGTTCATGGTCGAGGCGCTTCAGAACGACGCACTTATCCACGAAGCCCCGGCCATTGTCGGCTGCCGGACGCCTTCGGCGCTGGCTTTCGCCGCTGCGCAGAAATAAGGAGAGAAGGTAAGAGTGAAAAGGATCATCGCATCTACAGTCGTTTTAATGGCGCTGACAGCCTGCACGATGCTCCAGGCCCCGAGACCTGAACCTACTGCGACGGACATCCCTGCGTTGAATATGCCCAATCCTGCTTCAGTCTATTGCGAGCAGAACGGCAATAAACTCGAAATTCGCACTGCGAACGATGGTAGCCAATCCGGCGTATGTATTTTCCCGGATGGCAGCACCTGTGACGAGTGGGCTTATTACCGGGGTGAATGCGGCGGGAAAATCCAGGCAAATCGCACACCATCACCAACGGCCGAGTCGACCCTAAATGCCAGCGGTGGTTACATGCCACCAGGCACCTCAGAACCAATAGAAGACTGGTGGGGCGTCATCAAGAGTACACCGGCTGGCGCACAATATGATGACTATTTTGAGAGACAAGATCTCGGTGGATCAATTTACTTTGGGATTGATTCATTGGACCCTGAGGTAGAAGCTCAGATCCAAGCTCTACGCGACAGCGGCAAGATCGTGCATCTTTATGGAATATTGTTCAGTAATGTACCTGATTACAACGGTTCACAAGTCCAGGTGGATCGGATTGAGATTGAAGGATAATTAAAAACTGATATTCCCTTTCGATCTTAATGTTATTGTTACGATAACTCGTAATCTCTGAAAACCTATTCATTTCGATAGGTTTTTAGGTTTAATCCTATTGATATTGATATATTGAATTTGAATCTTAGAGATGATAACCTTGATCTATCTGAAGAAGAGAACCATTAAGTAGTCAGCACAAATTTCTCTTCTAAACTAAATAGTTTAAGGAATTAACGCATGTTTAAACCAAAAACGCCCATTTCTGGACGTTTCGGAAACAGTAGCGGGGAGTGGATTCGAACCACTGACCTCCTGGCTATGAGTGATTTTCCTGCTACCAGAACGATTTGCCCTCAGGTCATGCATATCAGCCTAGCCTGTGGGATGCTCTTCTGAAGAGACCGGAGGATCTTTGGTTACGAGTTATTAGTCGTATGATAGCGACTTTTTATGACAGGGTCAAGTAGTAGTTTTTTCGCGACCCGGAGGACGATGGTTGCGAATTAGTGAACGAACGTCCAAAAATCACGAACTTTTCGTTCTATCGTTCATGTACGATTTGTTAAGGTAATTCAAGTTTTTCGTTGTCACAAAAGGTCAATCGTTGCAAAAAATGGATGTGAGTCA
>JAAYUI010000129.1 GCA_012517765.1 Caldisericales bacterium
GCAATCCTCACTCCGATTATGGCTAGATCCTGCTCACGAACAAAATTCGATACCTTTAGAAAATCTACTTGATTGGTATCTAAGCCACGATTATTCTGTATTTATTGCCAGCGATCATGGGCATGTTGAAGCCACAGGGTACGGTCAACCCTCTGAAGGTCTACTGGCACAAACACGTGGGAAACGCGCACGCCTTTATTCAGATCGGTTGGCTGCTTTGAGAATTCAAGATGCATTTCCTGATACAGTTTTATGGGATAATGACGGCCTCTTACCAGAACAGGTGTCTGCGTTAATGCCGGCAAAGCGAGAGGCTTTTGCCCCTGCCGGAGAGGTAGTCGTAACTCACGGTGGAATTTCCATCGATGAGGTCATTGTTCCATTTATTCAAATTACAAAAGAGAGTAAATAATGGATAAGGGTATTGGATTTAGCCGAACAATATTACTAGATTGGTTGGACGTGACCGCATCTATGTGTGTTCAAAAGATGGAACCATTAACCATCCGACAACGTCTAACAGACACAATTTCAGGAACCGTTTCCGGTACAGATGCTCAGCGAAAAACCATTGATGTCCTTTCAGCAATTTGGGTAAAAACTGAGAAGACTGCTCCCCGCATCCACCAGGAATCGCTTGCATTATTTCCAACTTTATCGTCATCAGATGAACGTCTCTGGCTCCATTATGGGTTGACCTTGATTTGTTATCCTTTCTTCAGGAAATGTGTAGCCGTCATTGGTCAAACGAGCCGTACCGAAGAAATCATTACCCGGAAAATGATCAAAGACAGAATCGCCGGCGAATACGGTCACTTAGGGGCGTTGGACCGATCTGTTGAGCGTATCATCGCATCTTTGACCAATTGGGGAGCATTAGCACATACAGATCAAAAACAAAATTATCGAATCCTGCTACACAATTTTGCTTCACCCGAGAAACTGCAAAGCTGGCTATTATCCTGCGCGCTCCAAGCACATCCATCCGATGCTATTCCCTTTGACGACCTAGTCCATTTACCCGAACTGTACCCATTCAGAATCACTCTTAGGGTAGATAGTTTACGAAGGGATGGGCGGTTTGAGGTTCAACGGCAGGGCGGCGGGTTGGATATGGTGAAAATAATCGAAACTAAAAAATAAAAGGGGAGAATAAATGTCAAATTCATTAATTGTGAGCTTAGCATTCCTGAAGGTTAATAGCGACTTAAATGGGTGAATATGAACAGGGCCAAATGCGTTTCGAGTTTCCGTGCGCATTTGAAAACGCTTTTGAAGGTGTAGGGTGCAGGTAGTCGCAGAAAAAGTAAATCATCTCTTATCTACCAGTTTTAATGTTAGCAATACACACAGTGATGGGATTAAGGCCTTAAAGGAAACCTTACTTGCATTTATTCTATCGGGGATAAACAACCAGCCCCCTGGACGAGTATTAATAGCCAATTGGGGAAAATTACACCATATATCAAAAAAGGATGAAACATGAACGCTAAAGCGTGGGGAGTTGAATTTGTCAATGCCCTAAATAATAACAATTGGGATGAAACTATCAGAATAAAGAACGAATCGGTACCCGACAAAATCTACAAGTATTTTCCATTATATGACAACACTCATTTAAAATTTTCCGAAGAAAATGAGCTCAGATTGAATAGTCTGGAAAACCAAAATTTATGGGCATCCACACCAAAGAAATTAAATGATCCATTTGAATTAAAAGCGTTGACCCTAGACATAAAACGCATCGAAAAAGCTGGTTGGGATGTCAAATTATGCGAGAAAATAATTAACCAGCTTTCAATCAATATATTGGTCTGTTGCTTTAGCAATGGAATTCGAAAAAGGATTCCTTTATGGGCTCATTATGCGAACAATCATCGAGGATTTTGTGTCGAATATGGGGTAAACAACAAAAATCGAGTTTTTCCGGTTCGTTATTCGAACCAAAGACTAATTTCAGCAACCATTATCACTAGGTTATGTAAGGCTTTTTTAGAGGGTTATGAACAAGATAAAGAACCTGGCACTGATTTTTGGCATTATTACCAAATTTTATTCCTCACTTTTTGTACGAAAAGTTCAGAATGGGAATATGAACATGAATACAGAGTCTTCGATTTTAACGAAGAAGAAGGGAAACCCGGAAAAATAGTACCTTTGTCATCAACTGGCTTACGTGTCGAAAAAATATTTATAGGCATGAATTGTGCTGCTGAATACGAGAAAGAATTAGTCAGAATCGGAAAATTGCTAAATTGTCCAGTTTATAAAATGGGAATCGTTGAAAATTCCGTGTACTATTCAATGAGACCTAGAAAAATATGAAATTAGGGGAGCAAAATAAAAAACTTTCCTGACCCCTTTCAGCTAGGCTTCAATGAAAGGCGCTATTCAAATAAAAACAGCACCTCGATTGCCAGTCCTTGGACCATACCATATCAAATGAGTGTCGAAGTCAGGGAGTATCGTCCCTGGCGATTGGGTGATATTCTCAAAACTATCAAGGGTCATCCAACAGAGAACGATGTGTCACTCCGTTGCCCCGTTCCCCCTTAAGACTCTAGGGGATCGAAGTGGATGGAACAAAGTGCACACTGTTCCCATGGATCAAGAAGGTTTTCTTTGCACAAAAAAAATATGCCGATTTATTTGTGGAAATATTTCCAGTCTCTCGTCTGCTAGACTCTCCATTTGACCTATGTATGGTGGTGCAATTTATGCCCATTTAGAGTCAAGCTTTCGGTATAGAGAGGTCATTCCAGGTCAAATGGTATTTCCATATCCCTTTACGGTAAAAAGCGCTTCAGCGCTCTTTCTGTTCAATCAACGTCTGCGGTAGGGTCTGCGTAAACGTCTGCGGCGTGTCAACATGGCGTCTGCGGCACGTCAGCGAGGACGCAGACCCATATTTTTTTGTCGAAAATTTTGTTCAATCTTTTCTAGACTTTGAAACCATCAACCAAACAATAGGATACGTCATCAGGATTTTTGGGTCATTTAACCTTCAGGTCAGTTAACCTAAATATCAGGGGAGATGCAATAATTCTCTATCGCTGGACGATCCTTCACTTTCACTGTATGATTAACTTGTAGTAAATCGCATTCTGTGAGCAGTCCGTGAAACTCGATCAATCCCGTTTGGAATATTACATTACTCCCGAACAGGCCGCCAAACAGCTTGGGTTGGATTTGGATTCCATTAATCAATTGGCGGATGAGGGAAAACTTCAGGCAGCCGTGATGACGGATGGAAGTATTGGCATCAGTCAAAGCAGCGTCAACAATCTGCTACCCAAGGAAGCCTTACCTGAGTATCAGCTCAATGCCGGCTTGAAAGGCGTTCCGATCAGCATTAATGAAGCCGGCCGGAAATACAAGCTCAACACTTCCACGCTCACGCGCTGGATGCAGCGAGGGTTGATCCACCAATTGGGCAAAGAGGGTCGAAAAACACTACTGGATGAAGCGGACGTGGCTTACTGCGCCAGAGTCTATCGCCAAAACAGTGGTCAGGGGAAATGGGCATTTGATGATTCAGGGCGGCCATATAAAAAGTAATCTCCTAAATAAATACTACAAGATATTGATTAACATGGAGTAATATGCTACAATAAATTCAACCGATGAGGTTGATTTTTTTACCTCAATTTACTCCAAGTTAACTTGTATCTTGTAGAATAAAGGAGATTGCATGACAGAAACAATCAGTTTTGGACTTGATCTGGGAATGGGAGCGCTCAAACTGCACGGGAATCAGCAGAGCATTCAATTGATCTCTCAAGTCGCGGTCAATAATGGCCCTCTGGTAGGGCGCATGCTGGGGTTGGGTAGTTCCCGCTTGCCGCTGCGGATCGCTTTGCCGTCGGGAAGCACATTCTTTGTTGATAGTGGCGCACACGACAGCGGACGGCCTGTCGAGAACCTGAGTATGGATCGTTTTGCCGGTTCACCGGAAATGCTGGCGCTTTTCTATGGGGCATTCACCCGCCTGATTCAGCGGTCGGGTGACATTTCTCAGCCGGTCAGCATCAC
>JAAYUI010000190.1 GCA_012517765.1 Caldisericales bacterium
CGGCGAAAAAAACTTCAGATCCAAACCAAAAAACCCCTAATGTGCTAACACCAATACACCGCTGCCGGGGCCCCAGATTTGAGCGGAAATTTTCGCCTAAAATAAATCCCGGCCGAAGGCCGGGCTAAATTGCGAAAATTGGAGCGTCCCCATTAGGGGCAAATCCGTGGGGGCAGCGGAAAAATAAGAAGAAAAAACAACAGCAATACTAAGACCAGCAGCAATACCGCAGCCTCTGAAAACCACTAATCAAATCCCCAGGGCGGATTTTTCTTTGTTAGAAAAACCAATTTTGATTAGGGTTGAGGAGATGCTGCTGGTCAGCAGCTGCTTAGATCTTAAGCAGCATTTAAAACCAAATTTACCACCAATAACACCTTTGTCAAAAAAGGTAATAAGCATTCTTGTGTCTCCTTTGGCTGAATTGAGACCTTTAAAAAGGTATATAAGGATAAAATTAAAACAATAGTATAGGGGTTTGGTCGCCCCTATCATATCCTTTTTTTAATAATCATTATCAGAATAAACAGGACCATCAAAAGTATCCAGGCTATCTTTTGGATCTGTAACTCTCCAGAAGCCAGGACCTAAAAACTTAAGTTTACCCTCTTTTTCCAGTCGAGCAATAACATCTTTGGTTGCTTTTTCATTTCCATTAACAATATCCTGGATAGCCTTAAATGAAACCCTTTCACCAATATTAAGATGGCTATGAATTTTATCGACTGGAGATAAAGTAGCCTGATAATAGTCTTCAGCTGCTTTAATACTCCACCAGCCATCAGCAGTGTAATAAATAAGACTTTTATCCCTTAAACGATTTCTCCACTTTTTAATAGTTGTTTCAGAACGAGCTCCAGTTTCACTCATTATAAAACTGGTTAATTCTTGGGTTTGGACTCTACTATACCCATAAAAACGTTCTTTAAAATCTTTGAAAAATTCATCAATCTGATCCTGATTTTTGGGGTGACTACTGCTACCCCCCTCTGGACCAGAGGTACCCAGGGAATTGGTGGGAGGTTGATAATCAGGGTCCAGACCCACATGCATATAGACAGTAATAGCGTCTTCAACCGCTTTACTCATGTTTCCATGGACTTTTCCATAAACACGCCGCACATCCTTCTTGAATTTTTCATAGAGGTCTTCATCCACCGTAAGTTTAATCTGCTTTTTGGTCATTTTATCATATCCTCCAACAAAGAGGGGGTCGTGGAAAAAGGACTTTTCCCATGGAAAAAGGACTTTTCTCTGAGAAAAAGGACTTTTCTCCTGTTAGTAATATTACTTTATATATATATAATTATTATTTATTTTTTTATATATATATTATATATACAATATAAAGCTAGAAAAAGGCTAAAAAATCGTTTTTAAAGTTTTAAAACGTTCAAAAATTGATTTATAATTGCTGTTTATAAATCCAAGCATTTTCAAACGGTTTTATCAACGATTTTGAAAACTTTTTCCAGGTCCACATACATCTGGTGGGGGTTGGGGGGTAGCAGTAGCCACCCTTGATGTTAAGAAAAAAATAGCATTTAGATCTAAAGCATTGGCTATGGCGAAAATATATATAGCA
>JAAYUI010000012.1 GCA_012517765.1 Caldisericales bacterium
AAGTTTCATGGTGTTGGCAAACACACATTCCATCTTCATCTGAAAGAGTGTCAGTGGAGATTCAACTTGAAGAATGACGACATTTATACTATATTATTGAAGGAGTTCAGGGGCAGTCCGACTAGCTAGTCTAAACCCTTTTGGTATAAAAGTACCTGATCCGTACAGGTGGCTGGAGGATGAAAATTCCGAGGAAACAAAAAACTGGGTCGAAGCACAACGAGAGTTTTTCAGCAACGAAATTGAAAAAATGCCATTCAGGGATGAAATAAGACAAAGAATAACTGAACTCACAGCCTACAAATTGCCTTTCCCTCCATTTTTGCATTCTTTTGGCCACACCTCGATCGTGAAAAATGGAAAACTCTATTTCACTTTTTCCGGCACACAAAAAATTATGGCCATGGATCTTGTAAAAAGGGAGCCATATGAGGCAATCGAATACAACGTTGATCCAGACAGACAATATGTAGGCATCTCATCATTTTCACCAGATGGATCAAAGGCGACAATATCATTCAAAGAGGACGGCTCTGACTGGACAGATATCATGGTGGTCGATCTCGAAAAAAAGGAATTTTTACCAGAAAGGCTCACAAAAGTCAGATACGCCGGTACAACATGGCTTGACAATGGCGGATTCTATTACACAAAGCATGACGAAGTGGTTGAAGAGAAGAGACTCACACAGAAATTAACCAGGCCCAAATTATACTATCACAAAGCTGGAACAAGCCAGGAGCAGGATGTTCTGGTACTTGAATCCCAGATAGACTTGGTAATGTTGGCTTGCAGTGACATCGTTGATGGGAAATATCTTCTGATCAATGAGTACGGGGAAATAAACGATTATTACTTGCAAGAAATCGATTGCCCCAAAAACAAAGTTTCAATTATTGAAGGTAATACAGATCAATTTTCATACATAGGAGTAATAGGCAAAAAATTAATCTTTTCCACCAATATCGACTGTCCAATGGGTAAAGTGGTGATGATAGATCCTGCAAACCCCAAAAAAGAAAACTGGCAAACAATAATCTATGACCCAGGTGTGTGCATGGAAAATGCAGTACTTTCATACGGCAAGATTTTGGCCACATTCAAAAATGGCCCAAAAAATTATGCCAGGCAATACGATTTACAAGGGAACTTCGAGCATGAGATAAAGACACCATGTGAGGGACTGGCACTTTTTTACGCAAACCATGAAAACGAAACTCTATACTTGGCTTTCTCGTCTTTCGTGCACCCTACCATACTTCTTGAATGTGACCAGAAAACCGGGGAGTGCAAGCCAGTTATTGAAAAACCGGGCATTTTCAACCCAGATGATTTCGTAACAAAGGTTGAAGAGTTCAAAAGCCATGATGGCAAAACGCTGCCTGCCTATATTTTCCACAAAAAAGGCCTGATCTACGATGGCAAAAGACCAACGATTCTCTATGGATACGGGAGTCATGCGCATTGCATAAAACCGCAATATTCGTCTTTGGCAATAGCCCTCGCGGAAGCTGGCGGAATATACTGCTCTGCATGCATAAGGGGTGGCGGTGAATACGGTGAGGAATGGCACAAGGAAGGTATGTTGATGAACAAGAAAAATACCTTCAGTGATTTTATTTCATGTGCAGAAGGACTCATCAAAAAAGGCTATACCTGCAAGGAAAAACTCGCCATACACGGCGCTTCAGCCGGTGGGATGCTGGTTGGGGCGTGCATGACACAAAGACCAGATCTTTTCAGGGTTGCGCTCCCAAATGTCGGTATCCACGACATGCTCAGATATAACAAATTCACAATTGGCTGGAGCTGGACCAATGAGTATGGCTCGAGTGATGATCCTGAACAATTCAGATATCTTTTGTCATACTCGCCTTATCACAATATAAATAAAGGCACTTCTTATCCAGCAACAATGATTATCACAGCCGATCATGACAACAGGGTAGTCCCGGCACATTCCTACAAGTTTGCGGCAGCACTTCAGGAAGTACAGGAATATGGGCCGAGGATTCTCACAAGAATTGGCAAGAAGTACGGTCACGGGGCATCTTCGAGAAAACAGGTTGTGGATCAATTGACAGATATTCTCTCGTTTACATTGTTTAACATGGGTGAGGAATACAAAATGTAATTGTATGCGACTACTTAACAAAACTCTGGATAAGATGTATATTGCTATATAAAAATGAGAAGCACAAATAATAATATTTTCGGCAAAAAATTTCTTGCCAGCAAAATAAAAGAAGAATCGTCAACAAGCTCTTTTCTAAAAGAAAACAGAGAAAATCTCCTCAAACCAATTAAAAAATGGCTTTCAATGCTTGATTCCGGGGTAATCAAGGATGAAGAAAGTTTTCAGGATCCTTTCATAGACACCATCTTCAGACAAACACTTGGATACAAAAGACAAGGCGATTCTCCAACATGGGAGTGCACAAGAGAATATAAAATGCAGGGTGGAAAATCCTCCGATGCCGCGCTCGGATTTTTTGAAAATGGCAAAGATGAACACAGCTCTGTTTTTGCCGTTATAGAACTCAAGGCCCCTTTCACAAAAGACCTCTCAAGGAAACCAGCCTCAAGGGAATTGTCAGCTGTCGAGCAAGGATTTGACTACTCTGCAAAAATTGGTTCGACTTGTCACTGGGTAATTGTTTCGAACATGGATGAGATAAGACTCTACCATGTTGGGGATCAAAACAGATATGAGTCATTCAATATTGCCGAGATTGCTAATTCCCCAACAGAAATGGAGAGGTTTTATTTTCTTCTTTGTCGCCAAAACCTCCTGCCATATGCACCATCATCCAAAGAATCCTATCTTGACAAGCTTTATGCAAGAAATCAGGCCGATCAAGCTGAAATAAATAACAAGTTTTATGCAATCTATAGCAGAACAAGGCAAGATATATTCAATAAACTCTCCGAAACAAATCCAGATATCGACAAACTTGTTTTGCTTGAAAAAGTCCAGAAGATACTTGATCGTTTCTTGTTTATGTGCTTTTGCGAGGACAAAGGATTCATCAATCGCTCTGCGGCTGACGAGGAATTAACCAAATTTATTCTCAATGCCCCAAAAAAAAGTTTTCGCGGATCAATCTGGAATGAATTTATGGATATTTCAAGAGCCATAGATGAAGGATCGGATCAACCAATAAAAATCCCTCCCTATGATGGTGGCTTGTTTGCCAAAGACTCCGAGCTTGAAAATCTTAATGTCTCAAACGACGCCCTGGAATCACTCAGGCCAATTGCCGAGTACGATTTTGACTCAGAGCTTGATGTCAATATCCTTGGCCATATTTTCGAACAGTCGGTTTCTGATATTGAAGAATTAAAGGCAAAGATAAAAGGGCAAAATTTTGACGAAAAAAAAGGCAAAAGAAAAAAACAAGGAATTTACTACACACCAGCCTACATTACGAGTTTCATTATAGAAGAAACCATAGGCGCCTGGATCGAGCGCGAAAAAATAAGACTTGGTTTTGAAAGCTTGCCACAAATTACCGAAGATGAAGAAAAATTGCTTTCCGAAGCTGAAATAAACCCAAAAATAAAGATACCAAAATCGCTCGAGACAAAATCAAAGGAACACGCAAAAGCATGGACTGGCCTTCAGGAAAGGCTCAAGCAGATAAAAGTGCTGGACCCTGCTTGTGGATCAGGTGCTTTTCTCAATAAAGCTTTTGACTATCTGGTTTCGTCGCATGAGAAAATAACCAGCCAGAGAAAACATTTTGGCGATCGTCCAAGCGCTAGTGTGTTCGGCACGATTGACCAACCAAAATTTGATGATTTTGTCGCCAAAAATAATCTTTTTGGTGCGGACCTTTCAAAAGAGTCCGTAGAAATAACAAGGCTTTCCTTATGGCTGAGGCTCGTCTACCACAAGGAAAAACTGCCGTCTCTTGACCATGCAATCAAGCATGGAGACTCAATTGTCGCTGATCCGGCATACACAAAAGTGCCTTTCAACTGGGCAACCGAGTTCCACAATATTTTTGGGGGAGACAAATCCAGCCTTGCCAGCGACACCTCCGGTTTCGACATAGTCATTGGCAATCCACCATACGTCAGGCAAGAATTCCTCAGCCCCATAAAACCGGCACTCCAGAAAGAATATCAGGAATTCTACAATGGGACCGCCGATCTTTACACCTACTTTTATCGCAGGGGTTTTCAGCTCCTCAAAAAAGATGGGTATCTTGGCTTCATCACATCCAGTACATTCACAAAAACAAGCTCCGGGGCCAACCTTCGCCGTTTCCTGAAAAATGAAACAGCAATCGACCGGTTTGTCGACTTTGGCGATCTCCAGATATTTGAGGATGCTACAAATTATCCATGTATAGTGGTTGCCAGGAACACAAAACCAGCATTAGACCACAAGGTACAGTTTGCAGAAGTTGAGTCGCTGCCGGGGCTGGAAACCGAGAATCTCCTGGAAAAGGCAAGCCATGTCAAAGTGGCGCAAAACTCCCTTGGGGAGGACAGCTGGAATTTTGACAGGCCAGAAGTCGAGGCGCTAAGAAGAAAGATATTCTCAAAAGGCAGACCACTAAAAGATGTTGCAGGTAGTCCTCTTTATGGAATAAAAACTGGTTTGAATGAAGCTTTTGTCATTGACAAAGCAACAAGAGACAGGCTGGTAAAAGAGGAATTTGAGCAGAGGAGCAAACAACCTCACCCCAACCCTCTCCTGGTAGGAGAGGGAGAGTCTCCTTCTTGTGGGGAAGATGCTGTTTCCGCAAACAATTCTCCCTCCACCTATGGCAGGAATGCCTTTTCTCCAAATTGTTCTCCCTCTCCCTTTGGGGAAGAAAAGGACGGATCTTCTTGTTCTCCCTCTCCCTGTGAGAAAGGAAAGGGCGAGCCTTCTTGTTCCTCCTCTCCCTTTGGGAGAGGGGAGGGTGAGGGGGTTTTCGCTGATGGCCTCTCCTCCACAAACCACCCACTAATCAAGCCATTCCTTGTTGGACGCGACCTGAAACAGTGGCATTACGATTTCAGGGAGAGGTATCTTGTTGCCATCCAGAAGGGCTGGACAAAGCAGTGGGCTGGGAAAGAAGACATCACCGAAGCAGAAGCATGGGGAATTTTTGAAAAATACTATCCAGCCATCTCAAACTATTTAAAACCTTTTGAGGAAAGAGCAAAAAAGAGGCAGGACAAAGGTGATTTTTGGTGGGAACTCAGGGCATGCGAATATTACAAAACCTTTGAGGGGCCAAAGATTGTTTATCCTCATTTTCAGAGAATTCCGAAATATTGTATGGATGTTAATGATAATTTTTTAAACAACAAAGGTTATATAATCCCCTATTGCTATTGGTGGTTAATATCAATCTTAAATTCAAGATTGATTTGGTATGAGACACAATTATCTTGCAGTGCAATGCGTGGAGGAATGTGGAGATATGAAATGTGCACTCAATTTGTTGAATTATTTCCTATCATCGATCCCCCAGGCGATGAAAACAATCCATCCACTCCAAAAGGCAGGCTTGCCCTTTTGGCCAAAAAAGCACAGGAAAAGGCATTCAAAAGGCTCCAGCTCAGGCATGATCTGCTTGAGATGATAGGAGACCAGCTGGGCCAGGGCAAAGCAAATGAAGGGGATGACGCTGAAGAAGTTTCTGAAGGATCAGACATAAACAAGTGGGACACGCTTTCCTGGAATGATTTTGTAAAAAAAGCGCAAAGCCCATCTGCCTTTGGCAAGGCGTTTAAAGAGCAGTTCGCACCAATGACCAGGAGACTGCTTGACCTCAAGAGGCTCTTTGAGGAGATGCAACCTGAATGCAAACAGCTCACAGAAGAGATACACGCATGTGAAAATGAGATAAACCAGATTGTTTATGGGCTCTACGAACTAACACCTGATGAAATAAAACTCCTGGAAGAGTTGACCGGAAACATATACGAAGATTGACAAACAAGATGGAATAAAATAAAAAGGGCCAGAAAAATCTGGCCCTTTTGTGTTTTCTTATGGAGCGGGCGACGGGACTTGAACCCGCGACCATTAGCTTGGAAGGCTAATGCTCTACCACTGAGCTACACCCGCATGGCCATTAAAAATTAGCCCAGGTTGGCTACCTTGTCAAGGTTCACATGCCAATCCAGGTATCATCCTTGTGTTGCTTGTGTTTTTTGGTGTCCATTATCCACGGTGAAACCAGCACGCCTATATAGCCTAAAATCAGGAACGGCTGACTCTTCAGAAATACCCTTGAAAAATCAAACCCTGCAATGACAACTATGACCACAAGATCGAAACCTACATTGAGGAGAAACCAGAGAAGTCCCAGCCTGCGATTCTCCTTTTGCTGAGTTGGGACAAACCTCATGTATCTCACACCATACAGATAAAGAAAAATCGGTGAGAGAACCATTCTTATGATCCAGTGTGCATAGTCAGAACCGGTTGTTGCCCAGAAAATAAAAGAGATCGCCTCTGCGAAACCAAGTCCCCAAACAAAGTATTCAATCGCCCTGGCCCAGTCCGACAGGAACCTTCTCTTGAAGGCCACAAGTTGCGGCCAAAAACCAGTCTTTCTAGAGGGCGATATAGTCGATTCCATTCTTCATAACCTCCGCTCTGTCAAAGGCAAATCTGCAATCCAGGAGTAACCCGGGTTTTGACATGCCAGAGAGCAAGTCTAGGCCAGCAGGACTTTTCTCCGGCAATGGCTCCTGTCTAGCGGCTATTATAACAACATCGGCACCTTTTGTCGCCTCTTCGATTGTCGGAACACAGGTCGGCAATCCGGAGATGCTACCCAGATCAGCAACCGGATCCCAGCACACAACACCGAGACCCTTGTCCAGAAGCGACCTGGCAAGGTCAACGGCAGGGCTGAGTCTTGCATCAGTGCTGTAGTCTTTCATTGCAAGTCCGATCAGGGCAACTTTCCCGTTCTTTTTGCCATGCGCATCCAGCCACAATTTTGCGAGGCTGGCAACATGAACAGGTTGATCATCGTTGGCTTTTCTGGCTGTTGAAATAACTGGCAATCCAATCCCAACGCTGTCTGCTGTTGGCTTTAGATAAAACATCGCCTGTGGGAGACAATGACCGCCAACACCTGGCCCAGGATGATGAAGAAATCCTACCCTCTTGTGGGTGCGCACTATTGAAAACACTTCTTTTGTGTCCAGGCCATAGGCCGCACAGAAGTTTGCATACTCGTTTGCAAGGGCTATGTTGACATCCCTTGCGATATTTTCAAAAACCTTTGCCGTTTCCACCGCTTCAGGACTGGAGGCCTCAAGCACTTCCTTTACGCCCATTTCCCTGAGGAGGTCAGCCGCCCTGCGGGTCGCCCTGGGGGTGAGTCCAGCCACTGGCGTGACCATACCGATAAGCTCCTCAAAAGCGACATTCTCGGCCATTCTTTCCGAAGAGAATGCGAGATCAAAATCTTCTGTCGCGCAAAGCCCGGAACGCTCTTCCAGGCGTGGTTTTATGAAAGATCTTGTGTAACCAACTATCACAGTTGACCTGGCAATTACGAGGGCGCCTTTTCTGAGCCTGTTGCCAAGCGTATCAAGGGCGGCCTCCAGGTCCTTGGTGTAAGTTTTGCCATCAACAAGGGGTATGCCAACCGTAAGAATGATTTGCTGGTCATCATAACCCAGGGCAAGGTCCGGATCAGTTGTCGGATGGTATCTACCAGAGGCAACAGCCCTTTTCAGGACTGACGTGATTGGTTCTCCATTGAAGGACTCGGCCATTTTGACCCTGCCCTCACAAAGGTCCTTGGTGTACCTTTCCCTGACATCAAGGCCGTAAACCTCAAAACCTCTGCTCCACAAAACAAGCGAAAGCGGAAGACCGACATAACCCAAACCCATTACAGTCGCTTTTTTCATGGCAAGAATTCTATTTTTTGGGGCCATTCTTTTCAAGGGCGATTGAAAAGACAGAACAGAAAACTATCATGGTCTGATATAAGGAGGTAGCACATGAAGAAATCTCTTGGCGCAAAAGTGTTGGCTTTCCCAACGCCAGTGTGGATAGTAGGCAGCTATGGCGAGGATGGCAGAGCAAACATGATGTGCGCTGCATGGGCAGGGGTCTGCTGTTCAAAACCACCTTGCGTTTATGTCTCATTGCGCAAAGCGACCCTGACCTACGGCAATATAATGGCCAGAAAGGCATTTACTGTGTCTATTCCATCACAAAAATTTGTAAGGGAGGCAGACCATGTCGGCATTGTGTCAGGCAGGGACGAAGACAAGTTCAAAAAACTTGGACTGTCACCAATAAAATCGGACATTGTCGATGCACCATATCCATCAGAGTTTGAAGTAGTACTCGAATGCAAGCTCCTGCATACGCTGGAAATTGGCCTCCACACGGAGTTTGTTGGCGAAATAATGGATGTAAAAGCAGATGAGAACCTCCTTGATGAAAAAGGCCACATTTCAATGGAAAAATTCAAACCTTTTGTCTGGGACACCGGAGATGCAAGTTACAGGGCAATTGGCGAAAAAATTGGCAATGGTTTTGAAAACGGCAGAACAATCAAATAGGTGTTTATGGCATTCTTAAATCGTGTCCTTGACTGAAAACACCTCGATTGCTATATATTCATGGAGTAAGTGGGCAGTTAGCGAAGCGGTCAAACGCGGCAGACTGTAAATCTGTTGACTCATGTCTTCGGAGGTTCGAATCCTTCACTGCCCACCATTAACATTCCATCTATTCCTAAAAAAATCTTGTCCATTTTTTATCAAATAAAACAAAGGAGCAAAATATGGCGGAATTATATGCAAGGTGCGGTCTGGACTGTTCAAAATGCGATGCTTATATTGCCACAAAAAACAACGACTCCAAATTGAAAGAGGAAATCGCAAAAAAGTGGAAAGCAGAATTCGGTTTTGATGCAAAACCGGATGACATCAATTGTGTCGGTTGTTCTCTTGAAGGTGCTCACATTGGCTATTGCAACGAGTGCAAGGTAAGATCATGCGCCAGTTCCAAGGGTGTTGAAAACTGCGCAAAATGTGAATCATACATGTGTGAAACCCTCAAAGAGTTTGTAAATTTTGCAAAACAGGCAGGCGAAAACCTGGAAAAAATCAGGGGCAAATAGATACTTCCAGAAAAACAAAACCTTAAAACCGGCTTCACTTTGAAGCCGGTTTTTCTTTTACTGCCAATTTATCAAAAGGAAAATGCAAATTTTCATAAACAATGGTTTTTCCGATAGTGCAATGACTTGGATTTTGTTTTAAAGATACAAAAATTATTTCGGGATAGAATCTAGGGCCTATGGATGAATACAGAGACACAATCATAAACAAACCCATTTCCACAGCACTCTGGTCACTTGCCTTGCCAATGATGCTCGAATCAGTAGTGCTGACAATACTGAACCTTACAGACATGTTCTGGGTCGGAAGGCTTGGCAAGGAAGCACTCGCTGCTGCAGGTATTGTTGGAATGCTGATGATAACAATTTCCTCAATTGCATTCGGCCTTTCAATCGGAGTCATAGCAATTGTCTCCAGGAGAATCGGGGAACGTAACGGAAAGGGTGCCGCAGAAGGGTGGCTCAACGGCACGATCATAGGGTTGGTGATAGGAATTCTGGTCACCCTGATAATGATAGTCCTTCAAAACCCGATCCTGGACCTTTTCGGAATGTCACCAGAAACACTGGAGCTTGGAAAGCAGTATTACATCTGGATATTTGCTGCCAGACCACTCCTGTTTATATCTTCCATAAATGGAGGCGCATTAAGGGGTGCAGGACGCCCAAAACTGACACTCATCGCAAACATCATTGCAGTAGTGTTGAACATGTTCCTGGATCCGGTACTCATCTTTGGCTGGCTTGGATTTCCAGAATTGGGCATCGCAGGAGCTGCAATAGCGACCATTTTTTCCGAATTTGTAGCCGCATCCATACTTACATGGTTCTCCTACAAAACATTCTCGGAGATGTCTGAAGGTCTGATAAGAATAAAGTCCCATCTCATGATGAATGTCCTAAAGATAGGCCTTCCCTCGTCACTCCAGACATTTGTAATGTTCACCGCAAGGACCTTTCTCATGGGAATCGTTTCAAAGTTTGGCGACGCTGTCACGGCAGCATACACGGTTTCGATAAGGGCCCAGGAATTCATAACTTTGCCGGTAGTGGGAATGGGCAATGCAGTCGCAACACTCGTTGGTCAGAACCTCGGGGCCAGAAAACCGGAGAGGTCCGAGCAGGCTGTTTATAAAGCCCTCTTCTACAATACAATCATAGTTGTTTCCCTAAGCATACTTTTTGTGGCATTCGCAAAAACCATAATCGGCCTGTTCAATAACGATCCCATGGTAATTGATGAAGGAAGAATAATACTCTCAACAACATTCATTGCAAACATCCTCATGCCACTCAGCTTCATTCCACAAAGGGGCCTGAGTGGCGCTGGAGATACGATAACTGCTCTCATGATTTCTGCGGGCACACAATGGGTCCTCCAGATCCCTTTGTGCTTCGTTCTTGCGAACATGTTTGGGCAATATGGCGTCTGGTGGGGTATCAATGCAGGCTCTATTGTGATGGCCATAATCTCAATTTCTGTATTCAGGACTGGTCGCTGGAAGCGACACAAGGTTTAACCAGCTTGTTTGCAAATTTCTAACACAACTCTTACAATCACTCCTCGCGAGGTAAAACATGAACGATTATGTGAAAATGACATTTGAGCTCCTTGGTGGCCTTGCTCTTTTCATCTGGGGCATGCAGATGATGGGTGATGGTCTCCAGAAAGCCGCTGGAGATAAACTCAGGTACATCCTGGAAAAATTGACCAGAAAACCAATTTACGGTGTCCTTGTCGGGACGCTTATCACGGCAATAATTCAATCTTCATCTGCAACAACCGTAATGCTAGTTGGTTTTGTAAACGCTGGCCTGATGTCTCTTTCCCAGGCTCTTGGAGTAATTTTTGGAGCCAATATCGGGACAACAGTAACTGCACAGCTTGTGGCATTCAAGATTGAATGGATCATAATGCCTGCAATCTTTCTTGGGGTTGTATTAAGACTGTTTGGAACAAAAAAGGCGCTCAGACTCTTCGGAGAAGTTCTATTGGGTTTTGGAATCCTCTTCCTGGGCATGAGTTTTCTGTCACAATCAGTCCTTTTCATAAAAGATGTCGAATCGGTAAAATCTTTCCTTGCGAGTGTCTCTGGAAACCTCTTCCTTGGCATTCTGGCCGGAGCAATTTTTACCGGAATAATCCAGTCTTCATCTGCAACTTCTGGTCTTGTGATAGCGCTCATCGGTGCAGACCTTATAACACTAACAGGCGCAGTCGGTCTCCTTATGGGTGCAAATATCGGAACATGCGTTACGGCACTGCTTGCTTCAATTGGTGGCAATCTTGGCGCAAGAAGGGTCGCTCTGGCACACCTCCTATTTAATATTTTAGGGGTGATCATATTCATACCCTTCGTTATTCCTGTTACCTCATTAATGCAATCATTATCATCAGTTCCTGCAAGGCAGACTGCAAACTTCCATACTTTCTTTAATATATCAATGACGATAATCATGCTCCCCCTCACTTCCTACTATGAAAAATTGATCAAATGGATAATGCCAGGGAAAGAGATGGTCGCTGAACACGGAATAAAATTCATCTCGGACAAAATCCTTGTGACCCCATCGCTGGCCCTTGAACAAGCAACACAAGAGATGGCAAGGATGCTCAGCATTGCAGAGGGCATGATAAAATCAACAAGAGAGATGATCAGAACAAGGAACCACAGGCTTATTGCACTCATCATGGACAACGAAAATACAGTTGATTCCCTGCAGATGGCAATCACAACTTTTATTTCCAAGCTGACACAAAAATCACTCTCTGACGAACAGGCAGATCGTGCCATAGTCTTGCTGAAAGCTGTCCATGATGTAGAGAGGATTGGTGATCATGCAACAAACCTGGCAGAGCTTGCCGAAGGAATGATAGACAACAACGTCAGGTTCTCGGATGCAGGACTTGCTTCACTACTTGAGCTCTATGATACCGTCGAAGAATCAACTGATCTTGTAAAACGAGCGCTCACGGACTACGACAAAAAGCTCGCAAGACAAATGTTTGAAAAAGAAAAAGCAATCGACAAAAAAACTGACCAGATAAGGGATGAACACATAGAACGTCTCAAAACAAATGACTGCAAGCCAGACAATGGAATATTCTACCTTGACATGGCAAGCAACCTTGAAAGGATAGGCGATCATTGCGTCAATATTGCGCAATCAGTACTCGGTGATGTTGTCCATGCTGACGAGGGCCACGCTGCAGAGTGAACGGCAAGATAGAGTTCTTTCTGCCTGGGATGTTTACCGTCGATGGTGAAACGGGCATTTATCCGGCAGTATCAATAACAGGCAAAACATGTGCATTGATGTGTGATCATTGTATGGCACATATTTTGTGCACCATGCCGGATTGTTCGACGCCGGAAAAACTTGTTGAATTCGCCTTAAAAGCTGATTCCTCTGGCGCTAAGGGAATCCTTGTTTCAGGAGGATCAGATAAAAACGGAAAATTACCCTGGGAAATTTTTTGGCCGGCGCTTCTGGAGATAAAGCAAAAAACAAAACTCATCCTGTCGGTACACTCTGGTTTCGTGGATGATGATCAGGCAAGATTGCTCAAACAGGCAAAAGTTGACCAGGCGCTGATTGATGTCATTGGTAGTGATGATGTAGCCAGGAGAATTTACAAACTGCCAGGTGGAATAGCTGCAAGGGCAGTGGATGTAATTTTCCAATCCGGTCTCCATGTTGTGCCACATGTCCTCGTTGGACTTGATTATGGCAAGTCTTCTGGCGAGGAGAAAGCACTAGAGATGATTGCTAGATATTCCCCAAAAACAGTAGTCATAATAGCCCTCAGGCCAAGCAGGCACACTCCGATGGGGGAAGCAAGCCCGCCAGCACCAGAGAGAGTGGCCGAGATAATAGCCCTGGCAAAATCATTGATACCAAAAACATTCATCAATCTGGGTTGTGCAAGACCTGTTGGAGAGCACAAAAGACAAACCGACATCCTGGCAATAAGGGCTGGGGTTGATGGTATTGCAGTTCCGAGCAAGCAGGCAGAAGAAGAGGCCATGATATTGGGACTGGAGATAGTTAAGCACCCAACCTGCTGCAGTCTGATTTCGCTGGTATCAGTGTAAATCGGATCATATTTTAAACCTACGTCTTTTATTGAGATTGCGTAAGATACTTGATTATTGCGATTTATAAAATATTGTATAAAATATAATGCATGGGAGACACAAACGATAAACCACAGTCACAAAACTGGGAAGTTGTTGAGTATAATCTGAAAGAGGCTTCTTCTGAGCTATTGGACAAATATTATGTCATATACAGTCAATTGTATAAGGAAGAACACCCCGATGAACCACTGTTGCCACTGGATATTTTGAAAGAAAGGATTCAGAGAAACGACCCATCCTGGTGCAACAGGTACTTTGCAGTTTTCAAAAATGATGCCTATGCAGGGACAGGAAGCATGCAGTTTCTCAAACCAGGGGTAGAAGCTGACGAGTTCAAATTTTTATCGACATTCTATATAAGGACTTTACCAGAGTATAGGCGTAAAGGTGTTGGCACTGCAATTCTAAAAAAGATGACCCAAGAAACACTAAAGATGGGCATCAAAACAATTGAAATGTATAGCATGCTTGATTCAGGAAAATCTTTTTGCGGGCATTTTCAGGGCAAAGTGGTCAACAATTTTGGTTTCAACAGGCTGGACATCAAAGACATAGACTGGAGAATGGTGGAGAGCTGGAAAATTGAAGCTGAAACAAAAACACCTGACACAAAAATAGAGTTTCACGAAAGGCTCACAGGAAAAGACTGGGACCAGTATTTGGAGATGCAGGTAGCTTTTTTCAAGGAACTCTCACTTTTTGATGAGGAACCACTCTTTGATGAGGAGTTCTTCAGGAAAGATTTTGTAGAGTACGAGAAAAAACGCATTGAGGAAGGAACCAGAGATGCCGTCATCGCAGTTGCAAGGGAAGCAGATGGAACAATTATTGGGTATACAGAGATTTCATACGATAAAAGGGAGCCACACAAAATAGACCAGGATATGACCGGTGTTCTGAAAGAGAGGAGGGGCAAAAACCTTGGCAAAAGGCTAAAAGCGGAAATGCTCCTCAAGATAAGGGATACAAAACCTGATGTTATTTTCATTGCAACCGGCAATGATACAAAAAATAAGCACATGCTCAAAATCAATGGAGAGCTTGGCTTTAAACAATCATCCCTAAGTTTGGGGTATTCCTTTAAAATTCATGATTTGGCAACAAAACTGGGGCTTGAATAGAAACAGCAAGCAAACTTCAGGAATTTTAACAATTGTACTGGACTGGGCTATAGCGTCTGATATAATGTTTGACCGTGCCGAAGTAGCTCAGCTGGTAGAGCAGCTGATTCGTAATCAGCAGGTCAGGGGTCCGAATCCCCTCTTCGGCTCCACTTGTATTTTACAAACAACTTAATTCCATAACCACCCGCCTTGTTGACCTATAATTTTTGGCCTGTTACAATCTTAGCTGTTTCTCACAAATCCAGGAGGTGTTCATGAATTCTGAGTATTTTATGAACCTTGAGAGGCAGTACGGCGCAAACAACTACGAGTCACTCGAGGTGGTATTGTCAAAAGGTGAGGGAGTCTGGGTCTGGAACGTCGAGGGCATCCAGTTCATGGACATGCTCAGCGCATATTCAGCTATTAACCATGGCCATCGCCATCCAAAAATCACAAAAGCGCTAAAAGACCAGATTGATAGGCTGACGCTCACATCCAGGGCTTTTTTCAATGACAAGCTCCCGCTTTTCACGGAAAAGATCTGCAAGTTTACAGGCAAGGAAATGTTCCTTCCAATGAATACCGGCGCGGAGGGCGTCGAAACAGCCATCAAATGCATGCGCAAATGGGGTTATGAAGTAAAAGGTATCGAACCAGAAACCGGTGAAATCATTGTGTTTGAGGAGAATTTCCATGGCAGGACTACAACAATCATCAGTTTCTCGACTGATCCCGGAAGCCATGACCATTTTGGCCCATTCACCCCAGGTTTCAAAATTGTTCCATACAATGATACCGAGGCAGTTGAAAAAGCCATCAATGACAGAACGATTGGCATCCTTATTGAACCAATCCAGGGTGAGGCCGGTGTCAATGTCCCGGATGAAGGATACCTGACAAAGCTCCAGAAGATATGCAGGAAACACAAGATTCTTTTTGCATGTGACGAGATCCAGACAGGGTTTGGAAGGACAGGCAAAAGGTTCTGCTTCGATCATGAAGGGCTCGATCCTGACATCATCATAATGGGCAAAGCGCTTGGCGGTGGTGTATATCCAGTCTCTGGTGTTGCAGCCAACAAGGATATACTTGGACTTATCAAAAAAGGGCAGCATGGCTCAACGTTTGGCGGAAACCCGCTCGCCTGTGTTGCGGGAATAACGGCAATCGACGTACTGCAGGAAGAAAAGCTGATAGAGAATTCTGCAACCCAGGGTACTTATTTCATGAAACTCCTTAAACAGCTTGAGGGCAACAGCAAAGTTGAAAAGGTGAGGGGCAAGGGTCTGCTCATAGGTGTTGTAATAAAGCAATCTGCGGGTCCGGCAAAAGGGTATGTAAAGAAACTTCGTGATGAAGGGCTCATCTGCAAGGAGACCCACGATACAATAATTCGTTTTGCCCCACCACTTGTGATCACAAAAGACCAGATTGACTGGGCATTCTCCAAAATTCAAAAAGTACTTGGCGATTGATAAATAACTTCTAGCAGTAACAATCAAACAAAAAAGGCCGGTCAAATAGACCGGCCTTTTTTGTTTCAAACTTTTTTGCAACAATCAGACGGCAATTGGGAGCAATCCCTTCAGATCATTCCTCAAAAATGATGTTTTTGGAGGAATATTGACCAAGAACTCCACCTTTTTGGTGACCATAGTTTCCTCCTTGAACAGGAACCCTAGGATCAAAACTATTTTGACTCTCTTGCTCCCAGATGTTGCAAGTTTGTCAATAATGTTTTTTGGCACTCTATGTTCGTAGCTGAAGGCTGGAACGCCGGTGTATATTTCAAGATCAAGACTATACTGGGATGTTCTGCCCAATGTTACATCATTGCCATCAACATCAATCCATTCAAACTGGTAAGAAAGCCCTTTTATCGAACCCGCACCCTGCCTCGTGAAAGACATTACACCTTCCATTGCAAGTGAACCGTCCTTCGCCCATTTTGGCGCCTGGACTTTGTTGGCAACAGACACATCAAGTTCTGCATGCGGGACACACGTCAGGTTCCATGAGAGATCAAGTGATGTTGAGCACGCCTTGATTGAAACCTTCATGGAACAAATATCACCCGGCTTTGTGTCCTTCCCCGCCTTTATCCAGAGAATGAGCTTTTGCGTTTCTTCACCAGGATCAAGCGTGAACGTCTGTTTGAGACCTTTTGCGATATCAAAACCAGATTCCCAACTTGAATCAGATCTGTCTGTAAGTATTGCAAACAACTCGGCTTTTTTGCTCTTGTTCTTGATCCTTATTGATGCGGTCACAATTTCATCTACAGGCATGTCCATGTTGAGCTCACCATTGCCGGTTAATGTCCACACGCCTGTATAAGAACAGGATTCACCCTTAATAATATTGACCGTTAGCTTGAGGGCTTTTTCTGTTTTGCCGCAAGTTACGGTAATCTTTAATCTTGCTTCACCTATTCTGGCAGAATCCGGGGTCCTGATTTGCATTTTTGCCTTGTGTGTTCCCCCACCTGCGACAGAAAACTCGTAATTGTCAACCAGAGTGACAAGTTTTTCACCCTCATTTTCCACCTTTATATTAAACATCATGTCCTGGGTTGCATAATTGGTTATGATAAAAGATTCATACCAGGAATCGCCTGGATTGGTTGTGTATTTTCTCGTTGAGGTTCCTTTTACCCAGCCTACATCAAATTCACACTCCTGGAGCCTGCAAGTAACAATCCATTCAAGCTTGTATGTTTCCCCGCAACCCTTTACAGACACATCTATCTTGACAGCTTTTCCGTCTTGCATGTCTGTTGACGCTTTTGCCAGAATATAGATGTTCACAGATTTTCCAGCGTCAATGGTTATTGACTGGCCCTGCATCATGTCTTTGAAGTTTACTGTCCATGAAGATCCACCCATTGTGGAAGAACTCTGGTCGGTTATAAAATCAACCACAAACCTGTTCTGCTCTGAACCAGTGTTTTTTATTGTAAACATCTGGTATTTTGCGATTCCGGGTGAAACATCGTTTCTGATAGCAGAGCCACCCTCTTCCCATTCACACTCGAAGGAGCATGTTGGAGACTCGATGGTAATTTTGTATTTGAGGGCAATTTTCTGAAGACCGGACTGAACGATTATGGTTACTTCACAAAAATCGCCAGATGTTATTGTTTCATCTGGTTCAACAGTGACCATGACAAGTTCTTCTTTTCCAGGTCTTACGGTCACCCATTTGTCGGTTTTTCCATCTATTTTGGTTGTCCATTTTGGGCAAACATTGTCAATTCTTGCTTGAACCTGAACTTCTTGGGTATCTGTATTTCCAATCCTTATTTTCGTCTGTGCTGTTCTTCCTGGCAAAATTGTTTCTGATATTGACTGTTTTCCATCTTCAAATGTGGCCGAGATTGTCCATGGATTTGGGATAATGGTCTCGTCATGGCACCACTTGTCTATCTCCATGCCATTCTGGTATAGTTTGACGCAATAATTGTAAACTTCTCCGGCACCAATTTTCTCATCCACAAACTGGACTTGTGGGTTTGACCTGTCAATGTCTTTCCTCGAAATCTCGACATCGTTCCTGAAAAGAACCACATGAGCATCTGACTCTGGCGGATTAAATGCCACTTCAGGGTTTATCCTGACATCAACAATAACTTTTGGCTGTCCGGGTTTGGTTTTATCTACCTTCAATGACGCATCCTCGATGCCTCTCAATTCACCACAAGGGCATTCAAAGCCAGCCTGGGCAACAAACTGGCCACTGGAGAGAACAAACGATTTTTTCTCCTGTTCTATCCCTAAAAAACCAACTGTTCTCTCAAAAGGGTATACAACAGAGACCACGGGGGAGAAGGCAACCTCAAAAATTCCCGACTGTCTTCCTGATGGGGTATTGAGTATTGGCACTTTCATTGAAAGAGTGCAACCCGGTATTGGCTGAAGCGAAGGCGGAAGGGGAGGAGTTAAAAATTCTCCAAATTTCTTAGGATTTTGTTTTCTTTCAATCCTCATATGCTTTGGTTTTGGAGAATCATCAATTTTTATGGCAAAGAGGTCTTTTGATTTCGGGTTCGAATCCTTTGATTCATATCCCAATTCGGAAGCATTTGAAGGGTTGAGCTTGAAAATACCCTTTACAATCTGGCCTGATTTCTGCGGGTCATCAGTTGGCTGATAGGGCCTCATGTCAGAGAAATTGAATTCCATCTCTGCAAACTGGTCCTTCATGTCGGGGCATGTCGATGTAGGGAAGAAACCACACCCACCCTTGAGAGAAAGATCTGCAAAGCTTTTGTCCTGGGAGCTTGCCACTGATACATCAAACAATGACGCGATCATCGGGACAAAAATTCTCAGTGTATTGGCCTGTATCTCGTCACACACGGACCTGATGGAAAATTCAGCTTCGCCCATCGTTCTGGCACATGGGGTGCAATTGGGATTTGAAACTGATATTTTTCCTGAAATGGAAACGTCAAAATCAAGGAAAGCTGTTCTGGAAGAATTGCTTAAGATATTACCAATGGGCCAGCTGGTTGAAAATTTTGCAACCTTGGCATCGAACTTGTTCTTGTATTCCTGTTGGCCTTCAAAACTGACCGGACCAAATTCCAGAAAAAACGGAAAAACGGTTGGATCAAAGATGTCGCCATTTCCAAGATCAACAAGGGCAACCGATGTAAATGGTTTTATCTTAATTGTCAGCGGGTCGTATAAAACTTTGTAAGCCCTTATGTTGCCTGTCTGCTTCATCCAGATAGAAAAATTAGTTTTTGAGAGCTTGCGCCCCATAGGATCAATAACATCCATTATTGGAGTTACAATGTAGTCTTTACCAGATGGCACAAGCATTTTCGCACCAGTCATGAATACGTCTAGAGGGCTGTCTGTCTTGATTTCCTCAACCGCAGAGACTCTTACGACCGGACCAATCTCGCCCATCGCTGTAAGAGATTGCGGCTCAAGGCATCTCCTTACTTTGGCTGGCTCGGAAAGCGCAAAAAAGATTTCAATCCTTTTCTCATTTCCATCCCAGTTGACCTTCCCGCCAAGTGATTCAACAATGAACCTAAAGGGAAGCATGGTGTTAGAGTTCTTGATCAGGGGCACGATTGCAGGATTGGAGGCAAGAATTGGTTTTTCAACCCCATCAACTTTTGCAGTGTTTTTGCCAATGGTCAGCATTACAGAATGGTTCTGCAGGTACACAGTTGCAGTTTTGGTTGCTCCGTCCCATGAAAGCGAACCACCAGCCGCTTCTATGATTGGCCTGATCGAAACAAACGTTGAACCATTAATAATTTCAGGGGCAGTTTTGATTGTCGTTGACTGGCAGTCAACGACCATGTCGAATTTGTTTATCCAAAGTTTGATGACCATTTGTGAAAAATCTTCGCAATCTTTTGGAAGATAAACTGGAAGCATGGCCGATCTGTGGGCAATCCTGCCATCTTTTCCAACAACAAGGAGCCCGTAAATATGGGGACCCGGAGCTGGCTTGTCGGTAAAGGTGGTTTCAGAAGGAAGAAGTGTTGCCACCGGCTTGGAATTTGGGCCACTAAAATCCCTGTACAAGTAGATAGTGGAGGCTTGCTGTTGTGGCCAGGAAAGAACTATCTGGCCTTTTGATGCCACTGCCGAAAGCTGGACAAGATATGGTGGTATACCATTTTTCGAGAGCGAAGGTTGCGGGAAAACTATTGAAGCAGAAAAAAGAAGAACTGCCAACAATAACGAAAGGTTTTTCCTCATTTCTCCTCCTTTTTGCTAGAAAATAACCGCATTTCTTCACGAATCAAGCAATTTTGAATTGTGATAAAATGTTTTTTTTCTGAAACAATCTGTCCCATTTAACACTGTAGCAAATGGGAAGAAAAGTTTAACAATAGGAGTAAAATATCATTTTGACAGCATTAGCGCACCATAAAAATTTCACAAATTCATTACAAAACCAGTAAGATAAAAGATTTAATTTAAAATTTGTAAAAATTGGTCACCTAGAACGATATTTAATCTTTGCTGGAAATATTTGTTGCGCAAAACAGGACTGTTTTCGATTGTGTTTCCGAAGTTAAAACAATTCTTGTCTCCCTGTAATGCTTCCCTTGAAACAATACTTTTATTGGTATTGTTGTTTTCTGTCCTGGTGAACACCTGATTATTCCTTTATCTATTATGGCCCAATCTTTTTCAGGGCGGGCGTAAAATGATGCCCAGGAACCACCGGTGTTCGATACTTCAAGCAAAACGGTGCCATCACCACTCATTTCAACCTCATCAACACTCTTGCAATCAAGTTTGGGCAGGTCGCTTCCCTTATAGCAAACAAGGCCCTGTTTGGCAAACACTATCACAAAACCATTTCCTGTTTGAACAGGCACCGTCATCGGTTGACCATCGAGCTTCATGGATTCATATAAAAAACCATCTCTTGTGTCAATGACAGAAATTGTAGATGAAGCCCCTTTCGAAAGGACAAGCGCTTTCTTGCCACATACAAGGCAGCCCATGATGCTCCCTTTGGCAAATTGGAGGTTCCAGAGCATTTCCCCATTTTCATCCACGCGAGCAACATTCTCCCTGCCTGGCAAAAGAAAATCACCCTCAAAGTAGCATGCCGCCCTTGGGTATGTCGATCCGCCATCAACCGAACATTTCCACTCAAATTCCCACCTGGAAAAAAAGCGGTTGTATGAAAACAGCCTGAAAACTCCGTCCCTGCAGAGAAAAAGGGCCTTGTTTTTGTCTGGAACTGTTATGATCGGCCCAAGTGAAGTGTTCATTTCTTCTGGAATGTTTGCGATCATTGAGCCGCTGGCATTCATCGGAGCCGGACACAAAAAACTGTTGTCCTGGCAAAGCGCAGGTGATGTTGCCCAAAACGGGTTTTTGCTCTCCCAGACTACTCGCCCTGTCATGGCGTCAATGCAGGAGATGGACCTTCTGGCCACAGGGACAATAACGGCTGGAACGACAGTGCCACTTATCAAAGGTGAAACGTAAAAGATGTCACAATTATTGCCAAATGTTTTCCACCATAGGAATTTGCCATCGCTTACCGAGAGGCAAAAAACAGTGTCGTTGCTGGTTGCATAAACCATGTTGCGAAAAATTGCCGGAGAGCCTTCAAAATCTTTTGGATGCAACGGAAGCACAACTTTTTTGGGTTTCGGGATCACAGAATCAGAAAAACTCCAGATAAGGCTTCCATCAATGGCATCAAAACAAACCACTCTGAATTCAAAAGGTTTTCTTAATTCCTGGTATTTGAGGACTATTTTATTTTCAAAACAAACTGGTGTGGAAACTCTTATTGAACCATCCGAGAGAGGACTTTCCCATGATTTTGAAAATTTCGGCCATAAACTGGTGCTGGTTGCATTATGGTGCATTGGCGAACCACCAAAAGTTGGCCAGTAAAGTGCTGCGGTAAGCGCCAAAAAAGCGGCAAAAAACCTCAAGGCAGGGTCTCACCCTCCTTTACTTCAACCACAAGGGCTTCAGGCTTGAAATGTTCGATTTCTTTTGACTTTGAATCATAGATGGTGGAGCTCTGGCAATCAAATATTGCTTCGCCCTTTTTCTTGGCGTGCAACCTAATCTTGAGCACCACACCCTCACCATCCACGCCTGGCAAAGAACCAATCCTTACAGGCCCGGTAACAAGAATTTCCCCCTTTGCCACCTCACTCCAGTAGAAAGCAGTATTTGTGCCATCACCGCTAAAGAAACCGCCATCTTCTATGCTTAAAATATCCAGCTTCGATGGTTGATAGACAAAATAGAACCTGGAACCTGTCAATCCCTTCGCATCTTTTATCTTCAGAAGGACAGTAAATTCGCTTCCCTCTTTAGCATCACCAGAAAGTTCGAAATGGAGTCTAGGGGGCTTTTGAGCTTCACCTTCAAGAATGATTTCGAGTGGCAGCTCAATTTTCCATGATGGATAACCTGAGGGTTCAATTGTTATGATATCCCTGAGCTCCTGTCCTGGTGATGCGTCCTCAGAAACAACAACAGAAAACCTGACCTTGAAAGCATCACCAGGCATCAGTTTTGGGGTCGTAGTCTCGTGGGCCAGCCCGTCAAGGGTGGTGAAACCAAAATCCTCAAAACCAGGTGGTATGTTTTCTGGCGACTTGAGCCTGAATTCGACTGGAACACCAACATGATTTGCAACCACCAGATCAATATCTTCGCGCCTCTTCTGCTCCAGGTTGACCGTTTTTTTTACATAGGGTGGGTCCACCTGTTTGTCTTTTTTCTGTTTGAGAGACTCCAGATCAAAGCTCAATTCAAGCTTTTGACCAGGTAAAGCCACAATTTGCATTACATAATCCGGATATCCGTTTAATGAAGCCTTTATTGTCCTGAGCCCGGGCTCAAGCTGTATTGTGGCCGGGCAGGTGGCAGTGGCCTTGCCATCAACATAAACGTAGGCGCCTTTCGGGATGCTGGAAACCTTTGTTTCAGCTTTAGTTGGCACAATTTTTTGCAGAAAATACTGGACTTTTGCTGGAGATGGCGGCACATCGACGTAGGTTTCGAAAGTTTCATAACCTTCTGCGTAGATCTTTACATGGTACTTCCCGGCCACAAGATGGTAAAGTGATGTTGGTGCAACACCATGTGGAGAATAATTCACCATCACCTTGGCACCAACCGGGACTCCAGAGATGTCGATTTGTTCCCTGCCCCAATAGGGGAGAGGAAAATTGACAAGTATTGATTGTGATTTTGCATACCAGCCAAGTGCTCCACCGAAGGCCTCAGTAACCGATCTCAGAGGGATAAAAGTCTGGCCATCTTTTATGATTGCAGGTTTGGCCATTGGCACTTCCTGGCCATTTACAAGCATCTTTTCTTTCCCGACAACTATCTCCACATTTTTGTCCTGGAACCCTATCTTGGCCAGCTGGGTTTGGGTCTCCCATTCAAAATCGCATGGAAGGGCATCGAGAAAGACCCTAAGTGGCACCATGGTCACACCATCCAAAACAAAAGGCGCTACCGGAAGATCATTCATCCTACTTCCAATCCACGAAGTCTTTCTTCCAATCCCCAACCTGACAAGCAACCTTCCAGGATCATTGAGGGTGGCAATCATTTGGACAGTGCTTCGCCCAGCAATTGAACTAACCATCACCTCTGCTTCATATGTAAAACCCTTGCTCATGCATGTTGTATTGAGGCTGACTGGAATATCACCTATTGAAGAAAAATCGGCACTCTGCTCCCCGGAAAATGAAAATGGATTGCAGGATTCGATTGCCGTGATCGTAGCAGTTCCGATAATTGCCGTTTTTGCTTCATTGCCAATTGGAAGCGGAAGGGAGAGGTTACCCTCCACAAGACCAAAATCAATAACTGGCGGAACAACAAGCTTTGGTGTGGGAGGAACAGGAGGATCAGGAATCCCTACAAAATAAACCTCTCCGACAGCAACAGCGTCAGTTTCTGATCTCCCAAGAAACCCGAATGGCGAACATGTTATGTTTCCAAAAGATGGTTCGAGAGAATTGCCCCTGTTATTTATCTTGCCAACAACCGGCCAGTTTGGCTGGTTTGGTTCAATAAGGACATACGGCTCCCCTCCAAAGACAAACTCCATTCCAAATCCGGCTGGATCGGAGAAAAAGGAAAATTTTCCATCGCATGACACACCCACAGACTTGTGGGCAAGCTTGGCCTTTACATCTCCAGTTGCAGTTTCAAAAGTAATAGCACCTGGATGCTCCATCCCGTTGTCATTGAGAACAAGATATTTTCCATCATCCGTGACAAGATCGGTAGAAGAAACGCTGCTCACGGTGGCAGTTATCGAGTATTTGGTTGTTGCTGTAATCAAAAGCTTGAAGTTCTTCCCGTCTGAAGAACAGGTATAAACGCCATGTTTTCCGCTCTGACCGATTTCAGCCTTAAAAAAAACCTTCCCCGTCTCTCTGGCGATACCTATCGGGGCCAATATTTTTCCTGCACCGGTTTTTGGGTAATAGAATTTCTTCCCGTCCCACCTTGGCCTGCTAAGGAAAAACAACCCTGCGCCATTCGTTCCCATTGAAACAAGTGAAATGCAGGAGCCACTCTTTCCAGGGGTCACTATTTTCCCCAAACAAATGCCAACAAATTTTGATCCGTCAGCATTCAGCCTGAACCATAGCAGGTCCCATTTCATTTTTATTCCGTCATAGATAGTGTCAGGAACCATAGCCGTTTTGGCAGATTTGCCATTCAGGTTGAGCATCACAAGATACCTTCTGCCGGAGGACATACCAATAAATCCAACGTGATCTCCCCTTTTGGGCAACTGTGGTTCTGACATGACCTTTATCGTCCCAGGATATGTTTTTGGACCGGCAAGATCGCCTGGCTGAAAGAGTGTTGATATCCTCGTCACCCTCAGCATGGAGGGTTCAATATCCAGGAGAACAAGCTCTTTTGAAGGCCCCTGGATAACCATCTTTCTCAGATCGGCAGTACATGTTGTTGCAACTTTTTCAAGCTTCCATGCCGTGAGTCTCTGCACCCTTGTTCCAACAGATTCTATATTATTCCCGTTCACGCCAACTGGAGCAAAAGCGAACGCAAGCAATACTGCCAGAAAAAACGCGATTCTGTGGCAACAGCTTTTACACAACATCAAACCTAAAATTTTCCCCTGTATATTCTCTCGGCCCATTTTTTATCAAAACCAGGATAGCCTGGCATCTCTTCCCCTTTGCCTTTCTGCGCAAAAAGATCATCAACCATCGTCGAGACCGATGATCCAGGGATGTCAAGCTTCTCAAGTGTTGTATCACAGCCAATACTTTCCAGAAAACCTGCCGGATCAGGCATGAGATTGGTTGTGAACATGTGGTGCCTCTCCGGGAAATTCTCCCTGAAGTATGAAAGTGCAGGGAGAAGGAGGTAGGCCAACCCCAGGCCATGCGGGATGTCAAAGTGCGCTGACATTACATGCTCCATCCAATGAAGCAAAAAACCACCCGGTCTTCCACCATTTGGCATTCCGGAGAGCGCGACTGCAGAAGCCCACGAGAGCTGTGTCCTTGCTACAATATCGTTCCCGTCGGCAAGCGCAAGCGGAAGATATTTCATGACTGTTTTTACGACGCCTTCACTAAAGTAGTCAGGTATGGGGCAATGGGCATCGTTTGTTCCAAGATACGTTTCAAGGACGTGGATCATGATGTCGATGCCACCCCAGGCCGTCACATTACGATTGCACGTTGTAGTCAAAACAGGGTCTATTATTGAAATGGCAGGGAAGAAAAACGGCGAATATGCCCCAAACTTCTGTTTCATGGTCCAGTTGGTTATTACCGCACCGCCATTGAAATCGGATCCCGTTGCCGCAAGAGTCGGCACCATGATGATTGGTAAAGCCTTTTCTACAGGATATACCCTCGTGACATGGTCCCAGGCCGGTTTTCCTGAAATAATAGACGCTGATGTCAGTTTTGCCGCATCCATGACAGAACCGCCACCAACAGCTATGACTGCATCGCAACCAGCCTGCCTGCCCAGGCTTGCAGCCCTGTCACAGGTGTCGTCCCTCGGGTTTGGTTCAACGCCAAAGAACTCGGTAACTTTGAGGTCATTTGAAGAGAGCATCGATTTTACTTTATCAGAAAGCCCGGAGGTTTTGGCAGACGATTTTCCATACATCACAAGTGGATGTTTGCCTATTTTTGAGGCCTCACTGGCAAGCTGGGACAATACTCCAACGCCAAATATTACTCTGGTCGGATTGTGAAGTGTCAGGTTTATCATGCCTTTATGATATAATCCAATCGAAAGCGTTGCAACCTTAAGGAGCAAAGCGTAAAATACCAAGCAATGGGCAAATCAAAGAAAAAGAAGGCCAGGGCGAGACTGGTAAGGGCATTTGTCAGGCTTGTGCTCCTTTTGGGTGCAGCATTTCTTGTTCTGTGGGTCCTCTGGACAGGGTTTGGGTGTTTGTTCAGTTCCGGAGGCGGGAACAATAACACTTCCTTGTATTTTTATGATGATATACTTGGCACACTCACCCCTGTTGAACGCAAGATAAGCTCCCAGCCAGATTTGGCAACAAACGCCGTTCTGGAACTAATAAAAGGGCCGCAGCCAGGCGAACACGTCAGAGCGACCTTAAATCCCAGAACAAAACTTATCTGGTTAAAAACCGAGGGCGGGGTAGCGACGGTCAACCTGAGCAAAGAGATACAAACCCGAATATCTTCTGATGTTCCGGAAAAGATGGCAATCTATTCCATCATCAATACTTTGACTTCCACAAAGGGTATAAATGCAGTGGAATTCTTGATTGATGGAACAAAACCAACATTTTTCCAGAGCTCTTTTGATGCCTCAGGGCAATTTACGCAACTCCTGGAGGAAAACAAAAACACCAGGGACTGCTATCTGTACTTCCCGGACCTGGAATCAAAATACATAGCAGTCGAAACGGCAAAGGTCAGAAATGTGCTTGATCCTGCAACATTTGCCGGGCTTGTTGCAAAAAGACTCATTCAGGGGCCACAATCACCCTACTTGACAAATGTTTTCCCACCGTCTACGAAAGTCCTTTCGGTAAAGCTGGCCGAGGGAATGCTAACCATCAACCTGTCGATCGAGGCAAGGAACCAGAATACGGGGGCAGATGGAGAGCTTGCGATGATGCAGTCCCTTGTCTGGACATTGACAGAGATTCCGGGTGTAAGAAAAGTTAAGGTCCTTGTTGCAGGCAAAACCGCAGACACGCTTGGCGGCCACATTTCAACATTTGACCCGATCGAAAGAATGGACCAAGTGCTTTTCGACGAGAACGTAAAGGAAGGCGGCAAGGCCGTTCTTGTGTTCCTGTCGGTAGACATGGGCGACGGCATTTACCTGCCGGTGCCAAGAATAAGAAGCATCAGAATCGATGCCGATCCAATCCAGCAGGTTATAAATTTGTTATTACAGGGAACAAATGCCGATGAGAGAGATTTCTCTATTGGCGCCTGCATTCCGGGCGAGACAAAGTTAAACTCCATAAAAAAAGAAGGGGACCATTATCTTGTGGACCTGAATCTCGACACAAAAGCAATTCAGGACGCTAATTACGAGGCAACAATGGTCAGGCAACTTGTGATGACAATCACGGAACTAGACAAGAATTCTGCCGTTCTTTTGTCCATCAACGGCGAAATCAGGGAAAGCTTACCCTATGGAACCAAAACCGGCACACCAATCCTGAGGGGCCCTTGAAAAAACTCTTTGCATTTTTGCTGATTCTTGTCTTGCTGGCAACAGGCTCGACAATAAGGGAAAAATCATATTATTTTGAGTCCGATAAACCACATGGCGAAGTGCTCCTACATGTTGAAGGTGGCAAATATTACTGCCTCGACAAGGCGCTACCGCAAGACGTCAGTGCCATCAAAACCATCTACGAACAAACAGAATTGGGCAAATTCCATTCGTATGAAATGGTTCTTGATGAACTGAATGGCCTATCGGAAAAATATCCCTCAAAATGTCATACGGTGTCGCTTGGACAAACAATCGAAGGCCGCGAGATCATGGCCCTGAGATTCCAGCCAGAAAAACCATCCCCAGCATTTCTTTTTATGGGTTGTCACCATGCTAGGGAATGGATGAGTGTTGAGGTTCCCCTCAGGCTTGCCCACATTCTGGCCGAGAATCCGGGCAACGATGAGAGGATTGATAAATGTCTTGCAAATTACGATATCTGGGTCATCCCCATGGTAAATCCCGACGGCCACTCCTATTCAGTCAAGGAAAACAGGCTCTGGAGAAAGAACAGGACAAAACAACAGGGTGGAGCGATAGGTGTAGACTTGAATCGTAACTATGGATACAAGTGGGGCGAACAGGGAGCTTCAGGAAACCCTTCCGATGAAACCTACCACGGCAATAAACCTTTTTCTGAGAACGAAACTTCAATCATAAAAGCACTTTCGGAGGAAACACCAATCATCGGCTGTCTTACTTACCACACTTTTGGCGAACTGATTCTATATCCCTGGGGATACACAAAAACAAAAACATCCTTTGATGCCAAATTGGCAAAACTGGCCGAAGGAATGGCGAAAACCTCAGGGCCACCAAATGACAACGATTACAAGGAAAAGCCGCTTTCCGACAAATACGACTACATACCAATGCAAGCCTCGGGCCTTTATGAATCATCCGGAGATTGCACGGATTTTCTTTTTTCTGAGTATGGTACACCTGCATTTACTATAGAAATGGGGGAAACAAAAGACGCCTTCGTCCCATCCGACACAATGATAGAGCCAACAATAAAACAGGTAATGGAATTCAGCTTCTACCTGATGGAAGAAACCCCCAAGGAGTTTGGTGTCCTTTATGGCAAAGTGACCGATATCTTCAAGAATCCTGTCCAGACAAAAATAACGATCCCTGGACTTGATCTACCGTTAAAAATTGATCCAGTAACAGGAAAATTTTTCAGGGTTCTCCCAAAGGGCAAATATCTGGTGAGTTACGGAAAAGACCAGAAAAAGCTTGTAGAACTCAAAGGTAATTTCCAAAAGGTTGATTTGATTGTGGAATCAGATCAAAAGGTGTCATTATCCGGACAAATACTGAACCAGTCAGGTAAATTGATGAAAAGAAAGCTGCAACTGCTTGATGTCAGTGGGAATGCAGTGGAAGGAACTGCCTTCACGGAAAAGTTTGTCTACACGGTACCAACTGGATATTACACAATAAGGATTTTCCGTCAGGACATGGGGCCACAGGATTTTAAAGTAACACTCAAATCAGACATCGATATAGATTTAATAATCAGGGAGTAGGCGGTTTTTCTCCAAATATATCCTCGTAAACTGGATATATAAGTCCTCCAGCCGCAAGATCAAACGGGTCCTTGTCTAGTGTGGCGCCATCCTTCGCTTTTTGATACCTGGAAAGCGATCTTAAAAGGGAATTCTTGGCTTTTCTGAAGGCATCGACAAGCTCAATATCAACTCTGTCCTTCTCGGCCTGGGAGATTATCTTGTCGAGGTTGGCGGCAAAAGTTGAGTAATTAATGGCAAGCGCCTCTTCGGCATCTTTTCTCTCAAACGGCAATATGGGCTCTGTGGGAACATCACCAACAGCATCCAGCATGGCTTTTGGGAAGATAAGTCCTTCCCTGTATTTGGCCAGGAGCTCGTCGTCATAGTCAAATTGTGGCGAACCTTCAATTGGCAACCTTCCAGGTGGCGTTGTTGGTGCAAGCTTCTGGTCAATGAGGCAAACACCAAGCATCATCTTTTTTGCCCTTTGCTGACCGTACGCCTGCACGATGGGTCTGGGGACTGGGCGGTTGCAAACAACAATGTTGCCTTCTATGTCTGCACGAGTTATTCTGAAATCAGAGCCAATGATCTCCAGATTTTGCCTTGCAACCTCGATCGCGGTTTCATACGAGAGCCTCATTGAGGCCAGAGCCTCATTGGCTGAAACAGGATCTCTGCTGCAAGATGACAGTAAGAAAGATATCGCAACAATTAAAAGGGGGAGCTTCCTCATTCTATTAAGAATTTAAGTTCAAAAAAGTCGGCGGTCAACCGTTGACCGCTTTCCGGAAGAATGTATAAAAGTACGAGAGGTGAAAAATGCCAAAATATGTTTTTGTGACCGGCGGAGTCATGAGCTCTCTAGGAAAGGGTATCGTTTCCTCCTCCATAGGCAAGATTTTTGAGGCCAGAGGATTTGAGGTAACAATCCTCAAGTTTGACCCATATCTGAATGTTGATGCCGGATCACAAAACCCTTACCAGCACGGCGAGGTCTTCGTAACAGATGATGGCGCCGAAACCGACCTTGATCTCGGTCACTATGAACGCTTCCTGGGAAAGTCACTCTCAAAAGCCAACAATGTAACTACGGGCTCGCTTTATCAGGCAGTCCTGGCAAAAGAGCGCAGGGGAGATTTCCTGGGCGCAACAGTCCAGATAATCCCGCATCTCACACAAGAGATAAAATCAAGGATTGTCCAGGTTGGCGAGCTGACAAAAAGCGACATAGTTATAGTGGAGATTGGTGGAACAGTCGGTGACATCGAAAGCCAGCCATTCCTTGAGGCAATAAGGCAATTCGGAAGCGAACAAAAACCAGAGGATGTAATATATTTCCACCTCACATACGTCCCGTTACTCCGGATAACTGGAGAGCTCAAAACCAAACCCACACAGCACTCTGTCCAGGAACTGAGGCGAACTGGCATAAAACCGCATGTAATCGGATGCAGGAGCGAGGTTCCAATATCAAAAGATGTCAGGGCAAAGGTGGCTTTGTTCTGCGATGTAGACTTGGAGCACGTCTACTCCCTGCCAGATCTGGATACTGTATACAAAGAACCTCTTTATCTTGATGAGCAGGGACTCGCATCACAGATGGCAAAACTTTGGAACATCCTCCCAAGACAGGCCGACCTTACCAACTGGAAAAAGCTTGTAGACACTTACATGACACCAAAAAACACCGTCAAAATAGGGATGATAGGCAAGTACACGAAGCTTTCTGATGCCTATCTCTCTGTCAACGAGGCCCTCAAGCATGCAGGAATAGCCACAGAAAACAAGGTCGAGATTGAATGGGTGGATGCAGAAACACTTACCACCCCGGGGGAAGTGGAAAAACTTTCAAAATACGATGGGCTTCTTGTCCCAGGAGGTTTCGGATACAGGGGCATCGAAGGGAAGATTGAAGCAGCAAGATACGCAAGAGAGAACAAGGTCCCCTACCTTGGTTTGTGCCTTGGCCTCCAGATCATGACGATTGAGTTTGCAAGGCATGTTTGTGGCCTCAAGAATGCCAATTCGACAGAGTTTGTTCCCGAGACCCCAGAGCCAGTTGTTGACACAATGGCAAACCAGAAATTCATTACGGACAAGGGCGGGACAATGAGGCTCGGCGCCCAGCCCTGTGCAATTGAGGAAGGAACACTGGCATATTCTGTCTATGGAACAAACAGAATCCAGGAGAGGCATAGACACCGCCTCGAAATCAACAATGAATACAAAGCAATGCTCCAGGAAAAAGGGATGATTTTTTCCGGCATCAATCCGACCCTCAATCTTGTCGAGATAGGCGAAATATCAAATCATCCGTTCATGATAGGTGTCCAATATCATCCGGAATTCAAAAGCAGGTTCGAAGCACCTCACCCGCTGTTCCTGGCATTCATAAAAGCAGCTTCTGGATCCAGAAACAAAAAGCCGGAGCAAAAACTAATTTAGAAATCAGGTTTTTTAATGGAACAATCATATATATTCATTAAAGGTGCCAGGGTGCACAACCTCAAAAACATTGACCTTACCCTCCCCAAAAACAGCCTAATTGTTGTCACTGGTCTTTCTGGCTCTGGTAAATCCAGCCTTGCTTTCGACACTCTCTATGCAGAAGGACAGCGTAGATATGTTGAATCACTTTCTGCATATGCAAGGCAATTCATAGGAATGATGGACAAGCCAGACGTTGACTATATTGAGGGGCTTTCACCAGCGATCTCGATTGACCAGAAGACAGGCTCAAAAAACCCACGCTCCACCGTTGGCACAATGACCGAGATTTACGATTACCTGAGGCTTTTTATGGCCAGGGTGGGTACCCCGCACTGCCCCAAGTGTGGGAAGCCAATTCAGAAGCAAACCGTCCAGCAGATGGTCGACACCCTCATGGGAGATCACCCTGGCTTCAGGGCCACTGTGCTTGCGCCAATAGCAAGGCACAGAAAGGGTGAATATAAGGAGCAGATCGAAAAGATGCGCAAGTCAGGATACACAAAGATGCGCATTGACGGATTGACTGTTGATCTCGACCAGCCAATAAAAATGGACAAGAATGAGCGTCATACCCTGGAAGTGGTTATCGACCGCGTTTTGCTTGAGGAAGAGTCAAAAACACGGCTTGCCGACTCGCTTGAAACATCACTGAAACTTGGGGAAGGCGTCTTGAGGGTACTTGTCCAGAAGGCAAAAGACGACGAGCCAGTAGAGCTTACTTTTTCCGAAAACTTTGCCTGTCCTGATTGTGGTGTGGCAATTGAGGAAATCGAGCCAAGGCTCTTTTCATTCAATTCCCCATTTGGCGCCTGTCCGGTTTGCGATGGTCTTGGAAGAAGACTGGAAGTCTCGGAGGAGCTCATAGTTCCGGACTCAAACTACTCGATAGTCGAAGGTGCCGTAAAAGCCCCGGGGTTCTCGTCAACTGACAGCTACTCGGTGGCCATAATAAGACAGGTGGCAGAGGCCCTCGGTGCAGACCCGTTCAAACCATGGAAAGACCTGCCTGAAAAAGTTAGAAACGAGATCCTCTATGGAGGGGCAAAAAAGAGGATAAAAGTCCAGCTCACAAACGAGCGGGGAACATTCAGCTACAACATAAATTTCGAGGGAATCATCCCTTCGATACAGCGCAGGCACAAACAGACCCAAAGCGAAGGGATGCGCCAGGCCTATGAGGAACTTATGGTCGAGGTTCCCTGCCCGGCCTGTGGAGGAAAAAGGCTCAAACCGGAGGCTCTGTCTGTAAAGGTCGACGGAAAGAATATTGCAGAGATTGCCTCGTGGTCCATAGACAAAACATTTAATTTCTTCGACAAACTGAGGCTTTCAGAAAAAAATATGGCCATCTCAAGGCAAATAATAAAAGAAATAAAATCTAGGCTCAATTTTCTTCTTGATGTCGGACTGGCTTATCTGAGCCTCGACAGGGGATCGGCAACACTTTCGGGTGGTGAAGCACAAAGGTTGAGGCTTGCAACACAGATAGGTTCAGGTCTCAGTGGCGTCCTTTATGTTCTTGACGAGCCCTCAATCGGGCTTCATTCAAAAGACAACAGAAAGCTTCTTTCTGCCCTTAAAAGACTGAGAGATATTGGCAATACATTGATTGTTGTCGAACATGACGAAGAAACAATAAGGGAGGCTGATTTCATAGCCGATATTGGCCCCGGTGCCGGGGTAAACGGTGGCCATGTTGTTGCAACAGGAAGCGTATCGGAAATATGCAAGGTCCCAATGTCAGAGACCGGAATGTATCTTTCTGGCAAAAAAAAGGTTGAAATTCCAGATGAAAGGAGATCTGGCGACGGAAGATCCATAAAAATCATAAAACCAACAGAACACAACCTTAAAGGGGACGATGTAACAATACCCCTTGGCACTCTCACCGTGGTGACGGGTGTTTCCGGATCTGGAAAAAGTACCCTTGTAAACGACATCCTGTACGCGAATCTCGCAAAGGAACTCTATTCTGCCAGGGAAATGCCTGGTAAGTGCGAGAAAATAGAAGGAATACGCAACCTCGACAAAGTCATTATTGTTGACCAGTCACCGATAGGCAGAACACCAAGATCAAACCCGGCAACATATACAGGGCTTTTCACCCATGTGAGAGACCTCTTCGCAAGACTCCCGGAATCCAAGGCAAGGGGATATGAGGCAGGAAGGTTCTCTTTCAATGTGAAAGGTGGAAGATGCGAGGCGTGCGAAGGTGACGGCATGATCAAGATAGAGATGCAGTTCCTTCCGGATGTTTATGTGCCATGCGAGGTCTGCAAGGGCAAAAGATTCAACAGGGAAACGCTGGAAATCAAATATAAAGGAAAAAATATTGCAGAAGTGCTCGACTTGTCGGTTGATGAAGCTTATGAAATGTTTGAGAGCATCCCGTCAATCAAAAACAAACTCCACATGCTAAGAGACGTCGGTCTTGGATACATAAAACTTGGCCAGTCAGCAACAACACTCTCCGGAGGAGAGGCCCAGAGGGTCAAGCTCTCAAGCGAGCTTTCCAAGAGAGGGACTGGAAGAACACTGTACATACTCGACGAGCCAACAACTGGCCTTCACATGGCTGATACACACATGCTCATTGATGTCTTAAACAGGCTGGTCGACAAAGGCAACACCGTGCTTGTAATCGAGCACAACCTCGATGTCATCAAATCAGCTGATTACGTCATAGACCTTGGTCCTGACGGGGGAGATGCTGGTGGAAAACTCATTGCATTTGGTGCGCCAGAAGAGGTTGCTGCAACAGAAGGCTCATACACTGGCGAGTATCTGAAAAAGATCCTTCCCAAAACAGCTATCGGGAAAACAAAGAGGAAAAAACAGACAGTTCCGGTCCAGCCACCAGCAAGTCCTTTTGATGAAGCAAAAGCGCAAAAAAAATCTGGTGGAAGAAAATTAAGGGTAGTTGACGATGAAATTGACGAGGAGGCAGTGCAAACGTTTATCTCTGAGCTGGAAGCTCAGGAAGAAAGACGTCAAGGGTAACCCTTCCGTCCATCTGCGAATGGATCATTTCGCCCCTGAGCGCCATTGCAATCCCTAGAAGAGGAACAACCGGCCTTCCATTAACAAGCCTTGATGGACAGGGGAGCAGCATCTCTTTTGTTTCACCGGCACCCTCCTGGATAAAAACTCTTGATTCGCCAAGTCTGTGCGTTATTTTTATGTCCCCTCTTTGCAATACATAGTAGGTCGGTTCAAAAGTGTACTCATATTCATCAAGCGTTGCGTCTAGCGCAAGTTTGAAAATCTCCAGAGGAACTATTATGGAGCTGTTTTCAATGAATGGTTCCGGCCTTATTCTTATTTTTGTTTGCCCCAGATAACCAACCGTGGAGCCAATGCGCATCTGGAGTATTACATGAGTCCTGCCAAGGTTCCGTATATACTTGACTGGAACTATGAAACTCTGGCCTGTCTCGGGGCATGTTACATATATCTCTGCAGTATTCTCGCCAATTGAGGCAAGATCGTTTATTATTGTTGCAGTAAAATAGGTGCTGGTGTTTCCGTATATTCTGCCACTTGACTTCCCTACAACAACCCATGGAACCTCAGATTTTGCATTGTAGGATACAGGGAGCTCGCCTTTATTGAAAAGTGTTATCGACGCAAGAGGGGTTCCCATGTTCAACCTGCCTTCAAGTTTGATTTCTGTTGTGCCAAGTGAAAGAAATCCCGGTTTTGGCGGTATGATTTCTTTTTCACCAATTTTCTTGGCCAGCACATCTACTTTTATTGATCCATTGTTCCAGGCAACAATGACGTCGCCCTGTGATTCTCCGAGTGTCAGCGAGTGCATATCAAACTCAACTGCTACATCTACTTGCTCAAATGGCATGATTTCAAAACCATTGTGTGAAACGGAAATCCACGGGCTGCTCGATGAAGTAAAGATCTGCTGTGGTTCCCCAGAGTTGTTTCTCACTGTCAGCTGGGTCATTCCATAAGGATTGTTTGAAGGGATGCTTCCCAAATCAAGTTTTCTGGACGAAAGGGAGATTTCAAAGCCGGCCGTTCTAAGAGCAATAATCTTGTTTGCCCTTGTGGCAGCAAATATCTGGTCAAGGAAAGGTATGGGTTGGCCTATTGTCTCTGATGGCAACTCAAGTTGCCAGAGTTTTTCACCATTTTTCGGATCATGAAAGCTCATTGTCTTTCCAAAACAGAATATATCGTAAGCCCTTGAAGATTGTGGCTGGACAGTCACAGGCCAGTGCTTTTCCCAAAGCTGTGTGCCATCCGACAACCTAAATGAATGCACTTTATTTGATCCAGAACAGACTATAACATGATCAACCGATATTGTTGCAGGCCAGTCGACAGGGCCGGCAACGCTGGATTTCCAGACAATATTGCCTGTTGCATTCTCTATGGCATAAATATTACCAGACCTGCAAACAGCAACAACGTGATTCATTCTGGTTGAAATATGGGTCACTTCATCATCAAGGTTTTTTGTCCACATCATTAGCAATGTTGACTGTGATATGGCTTGTATACCCTTCCTGTCGGGTGTTACGGTAAATGCCTCTTTTTGCGAAAGCACTGGTGGTTCAAGGGAATAGCCGCACTGAATATACTTCCCGACAACCTTGCCCTTGTAAAGATCAATGGCCATTACCGAAGAGGTCCTTGCGATATGATTGAGACCTTTGAGAAAAACATAGTTTTCACCAATAACAGGTGTTGTGAGTTCATCAAAACCTAGATTGATGAGAAACTTCTGTTCCCCTCTCTCAAGATCAAAGGCCTGTATGTATCCAAGTTTGCTAGTTACAAGCCCAATGGTCGATGTCACGCAAGGGGTATATTTCACATAATCAACGGTCTGTCTTTTCCAGAGCTGGTTTCCTGTTTCAGCATCAAGACAGACCACACTATACTGGCCAGAAACAACAAGGACATGTTTACCATTGGTTGCGCAAGGCAATTCCTCTGTATCATAATCAACATGTCTTTTCCACCTCATCGTCATTGGCTCGCGCCCAATAAAATTCACACTGCCCGAATTGCCAGGATCAATTGGCGGTTCGGCGATCGCCGGAGATACAAAAAGAACGGAGAAAACGATGAGGAGAAGAAGCGATTTTTTCATTACTTCGGTTGCACCTCGACCCTATATTCCTTGATTGGATAACCCTGCTGGTCAGTTATTTCAGAATTTCTCGGGAAAATCTCCTTTGACAGGCCTTTTGACATCATGGCCCTCACCCAGAAATTGAATGGTTTAGGTTCCTGCGGAGACACCTTGATCATTACCTTTCTTGTCACGCCACTGCCCCAAGAATTCCACCTGACAATGGCAACAGGATGAATTGTTCTCATTTGCTGGCCATCTCTGTGGTCTATGAAGGATCCCGGATAATAGACATAGGCAAACGATGGATACTGGGCCCCAGTATCCGGATCGATTTCAATTACTGCGCCTTCCGGACAGGATATTGCTACTTCTGAAAGATTGGCATCAGAACCATCATTTCTCACATATACACTCAAGACAAAACTCTCACCAGTCTTTGGAACCTGCGGCCAGTGCTCTATCTGATAAACAAAGGGCAATGGTCCTTTATCATCAAGATAAAGTGTTGGCGCGTTTGTGGTCACGCCAGCAAAGATTGTGACCCTTGCTTCGGCGCTCCTGTATGACTGATGAGTGGCCATGACCACCTGTTCACCTTCGCCAAGCCCATCGATCCTGTATTTTCCATAAACATCTGTCTTCGTCAGATGTCCAGCGCAAGACACTTCTGCATCGACAATTGGCCCATTGGTTATCCTGTTAAGTACAAAACCCTCCAGAACACCAGAAGATTTAGTTACAACAAACTTTCCCACATATTCAGATTCCAGTCCGTCAAGGTCTGTGAGTGTAACAGACCATGCGTGCTCACCAACCGGAAGCGGGCCAATGGTAGGCGTTATATAGTCGATAATCATCATTCCACCCATTGATACATCAACATGTTTGGCAAAATCGACATAAGCACAGAGATTTTTGATTCCCCTGTCATCCTGGGCCCTCACCTGCAGCTGAAAACTCTGGTAATTTGAATATGGTGATTGTGGGTGCATAATGACTTGCAGGAAGCTTGGTGGTTGTTCCCTTCCCCATACCCTGTACCAGATTTCTTTTGTTTCCTCATAATATGGCCAGGTCATCCTGAACTTCAGTCTGTGCCAGCCAGGAGCATCAGTTGGAAGAGGCATTTTTTCCAGAATGATTGTCTCCGATGTTATCTGGAGCATCTGCTCATAATCGCGATATGGAAGATCATCTATCATCCAGACACCAACCACTTTGATGGTGCCTTTTCCACCAACCTTGATTCCAAGTTCTGCAACAAGCGGCGAGTTTTGAGTGACAGTAGTCCCGTCGCCCGGGTAGATTATGCCAGGCCATACCCATGATTCCCCAACAACCCTGAAAGTTGTCGTATTGGAAAACAACTCCACTGGAGACACAAGCTTGAACTGGACAGTATGCGGACCTGCGGACTGGGCAGGTATGATCATTTCATAAGTGAATTCACCAGGGCCAATAACAATTTTCTCAAGCTTGTCTTGCGCTTTTCCATTAACAAGAAGATACCCAAGCAGGTTGAAAGAACCAGTCTGAACAACGTTTATTTTTATCTTGACCTTCGTTGTTCCATCAATTGAAACTGTTGTATTCTGGATGACCAGGTCAAGCACAGCCGATATGGAATCCTTCTGGGAAACCGTATATTTTATGGGTACTGATTTGTAAGTCATTGGAAAATCAACAACAAGCTCGACAGTGTGGCCACCAAGAATATTTGTTGGAAGTACCCGGGACACTTTTGCAACTGCCTGCCATGCAACCTGCATTTTTTGGGTGAAGGGATGGTTGACTCCATCAACAATCCATTTGCCAGAAATCTCATATGTTCCTTGACCTTTTAGTAGTATTTCTGTTTTTGCCTCAAGAAAGTCACCCTGGCTTACAATTTGGCCATTTACCGGTGAAATGATTTTTATTCCAGAGGTATCTTGTTTCGGCGGATTGACAGTATAAGTGGTCAAGGAAGTTTTTGACTCATTCGGAGATATAAGTTCAAAATAGATCTCGTGGCTGCCACTAAGAGATGTTGGCAGAAAGGTTTCAAAAACTATTGGCTCTGGTGATGGTGCCATGAGGGTCTTGAAATAGGTCGGCCCCTCCTGACCATCTACAATGAAACGCCCCCAGATGGCAGTTTTGCCCTCTCCAGTGAGAATGAACCTCACTCTGCCCACCAAATTTCCAAAGGCATCAACGGTGGGGTTGCCTACGGGTGCTTCCAGGGTGACTGTGCAGTGTGGTGGTTCCACAGAAGACGCTGAAAATACCGGAAAGCTCAAAGAAAGCATGACCACAAGTGCAAAGGCAATACGCTTCATCTAGACCTCCGAGAAACAATTTTATAGCAAGCCACCGCTCAATGCAAATATTCAATGATGTTTCTAGCAGAAATAAAACCAAGTGACAAGCACAAAAAACAATCTGTCGGTTTTGGTCCTGTTGCCAGAAATACTATTTGGAAATATATATTATAATCTGGATGGGAGTCGCAATGAAAAAAAGGGTAGTCATAAGAAAATTGGGAGTTGAGCTGGACTTTACGCCCCCAGAGCCACCAAAAAGGCATGGGTTTGTAGAGAACTTAAAACATCTGAAAAGGGTCCTTCCTTACGCCAGACCATTGCTCAAACATTTTATCTTACTTTCGCTTTTTTCCGTAATCTCGGCTGCATTTGGATTGATTCTGCCATTTGCGCCAAAGATAATTCTGGACAACGGGGTGGCAAAAGGCGATTTCGGCCTAATAGTCAACGTTTTGATGTTTACATTCTGGGCAAATCTCTTTTCAACGCTAGTTGGATGGTTCAACAGCATCTATTCAGAGTACCTTTCAAGTTACATAGCGTTCAAGACCCAGGTGGATTTTTACAGGAAACTCTCAAAGCTTGACGAGGAATATTTTGATTCCCAGAGGAGTGGCGATCTCATAAGCAGGTCAAGCGGCCTTGCAAACGGGATTGGATATATCTCAAGCTCCCTAAATACCATGCTGACTCTTGTCGTAAGGATTCTCGCCATTCCGGCAGCGATTGCCGTGATGGACTGGCGAGTTGCTGCATTTGGATTTCCAACACTCATCTTCACTACAACAGCATGGTACTTTATCCAGAGGCTTCTTCGTTCATACCAGAAGGCCAGAATGGACGCATCAGGAAAACTCAGCTCAACACAATATGATCTCGTATCATCACTCTCGGATTTGAGAATGTCGGGCCAGACGCGAAGGGCCATGATGTCATACATCAGGGAATATGTTTCAGTGTGGCGCATGGGTGTGGTCTCATCACTGGTCTCTTCGGGTTCTGGATTGGTTCAAAGCCTGGTACTCGCTGTAGTGTCGCTTCTGATAAGCATTTTTGGATGGGGGCAGGTCACATCAGGCGCATGGACACTGGGCAAAGTGTCTGCCATCACGATAGCTTTCGGTTACATAACATCACCACTCCAGACCATGTTCTCTCTCTGGGAAGGGCTTGTTGGAACATCAATATCAATACAGCGCTTTTTTGAGGTCTATGATGCCAAAGAGCTACCAAAAACAGGCAAAGAAAGGATTCCGGATGGACCATACACAATTGGGTGCAGACGAATTATTTTTTCCTATGCCGAGGGCAAAGAAATACTGAAAGAGCTGGACATCCAGGCAAGACCTGGTGAAATAGTTGCAATAACCGGTGATTCTGGGGCAGGGAAAACTACACTGCTGAAAATCATTGCAGGGCTCCTGAGTCCAAAATCCGGGCATGTTGAAATAAACGGCGCCTTGCTGGAGGAGCTGGATGGGCAAGCCTGGAGAGGAAAGATAGGCTTTCTAAGCCAGCATCCATACTTCGGCCCTGGCAACCTGATTGAGAACATCACTTTCGGACGCGAGACAAGGAGTGATCCATTGGATATGATAAAACTTTGCAAGCTATCAGGGGTAGCCGAGCGACTTGGTGATGGTCCGTTGGGGGAGCGGGCAAGAAATATATCTGCCGGTGAGAAACAGAGGGTTGCACTGGCAAGAGTCATGCTTATGGACAGAGAGATACTCCTGCTGGACGAACCTCTGGCGCAGGTAGACATTCCAACGGCCAGGGAGATATTTGCAGAAATATCTCCCATGCTGAGGAAAGGAACCACGATCATCATAACACACAATCCAGTGCTGATAAAAATGGCAGACAGAGTCTATTTCATCTACGATGGCAAGGCGTTCGAGGGAGGTCAAAATGTTTGAACAGAGATCAAAAATGCTCGATTTTTTCTTCAAGTTCTCGCTTGCCCTTTTGATTACGATAACACTGGCAATCGTCCTCTGGATGGTGGCTCTTGGAGGAACAAAATGGCTTTCGTACTGGGTGTCGCAAATTCTTAAATAACAAAATCAAAACCGCTGTCAAAATTTTGCTTGAAGTTTTGGGTCCAAAGTAATAACTTTGTTTTTACAAAGAAACTTCCGAGGTGGCAATGAAAACATTTTTGACCGGTTTGACAAAAAGAAATGACTGCGACTACCTTGAAATAAGGATTGAGGACACCGACCACACTGGCATTTCCTATCAGGGACATGACCTTGATCAGGTCCAGAGAACAAAGGCCTTTGGTGGTGCAATAAGGGCACTCTACAAGGGTGGCTGGGGTTTTGTTTCCTTCAATTCGATTGACGAGCTGGAGTCCAAGGTTGAAGCAGCCGTGCAGATGGCGCGCACCATTGGCAACGTAATCAATGAAAAAAGCATGCTTGCGCCAACAAAGCCGATTGTCGACACAGTAAAGCTGGACGTAAAAAATGATGCAAGGAGCGTATCGCTCGGGAAAAAAGTCGACCTGCTGAAGGGCTACACAGAATTGATGCTTTCTGTTTCACCACTGGTCAGGAACACCAGGGTATATTACAAAGATTCATATTCAAAACTCTACTTTGCCAATTCAGAAGGTGCCTACATTGAACAGGAAAAAATGGACATGGGCGCCAATTTTATCGCAATGTCTGCAAAAGACGGGATATCACAAAATTACTTCATTGGTGTTGGCTCCAGTGATGACTTCAACGTTGTCCTAGGTCTTGACCAGAAAGTGCGCGAGGTCTCAGAAACAGCAGTCAAGCTGCTCGATTGCGAGCAGGTCAACAGTGGTGCCTACACTGTAATTCTTGACCCAATTCTCTCCGGCACATTCATCCATGAGGCATTTGGGCACCTCTCCGAGGGTGACAATGTTTACGAAAATCCCTCGCTTGCAGAGGTTATGACCATGGGCAGGCAATTTGGAAAACCAATCCTGAACGTCTATGATACCGGCCTAGACAAGGGAACAAGAGGATACCTCAAATATGATGACGAGGGAACCCCAACGGAGAAGACTTATCTCGTCAAGGAAGGTAAACTTGTCGGAAGGCTCCACAGCAGGGAGACGGCCGGTAAAATGGGCGAGAAAGCCACCGGATCGGCAAGGGCAATAAACTATAAATTTGCCCCGATTCCAAGAATGCGAAATACCTGTATTGAAATTGGCAACTCCTCGATGGACGAAATGTTGGACGGTATAAAAAACGGACTGCTTTGCCAGGGCGTCTTTGGTGGCCAGACAAACGGGGAAATGTTCACCTTCTCGTCAATGGTCACATACAAGATCGAAAATGGCAAGATTGGACAGATGTGCCAGGGAAGTGTGCTTCAGGGCAACGTCTTTGAGACACTTGGGGCAATCGACATGGTAGGCAAGGATTTCGTTCAGCCTGACAGTGCCGGTGGTTGTGGAAAGGGTGGCCAGATGCCGCTTCCAACATCGCACGGTTCGCCTTCCATCCGCATCCAGAAGATAGTTGTTTCGGGAAAATAGGTGCAAAAATGATAGAAAAAATTATTGAAGAGGCGAAAAAGCACTTCCAGAGCGTCGAGGTCATTCATTATAACAGGACAACAACACCAGTAAGCTTCGAAGCTGGCAGACTCAAGGGTGTTTCTGAAACACAAAGGGAAGGCTACTCAATGCGTGCCGTGAAAGACGGCAAACTGGCTTTCTCAACCACAACAAAACCAGGCGATGTTGAGGGACTAATAAAGCAGGCGCTTGAAACAATACAGTATTCCCCGGCAATGGACTTCGATTTTTCATCACAAGCCAGTTTTGCATCTCCGGTCATAACAAGCAAGGAAACCAGAGAAATTACAGTCCAGCAGATGGTGGATATGGGCAAGGAAACCATTGTTGCAATTTCTGGTCTCCACCCAAAAGCCAGGGCGCACGCGGGTGTAACAAAAAGCCACTTCAAAACCGAAATGGCAACAAACAACGGCTTTAATGGCTCTTATGAAAAGGACACCTTCTCATGGGGGTGTTACATAGACCTGACCGATGGCGACAACATGCTCAGCTGCGGTGAGGGTTTTGTTGGAATAAAAGACGAGGCCAGAAAAAAAGAAAAAATTGAAAAACTGATCCAGACTTTCAAACATGGCCAGAAAAACGTCAAGGCTGAAACCGGCAAATATCCCGTAATGTTCGCACCAAGCGCTTTCCTTCACGCTATCAACATTCTCCTTGCTTCTGTCGGAGGTAAAAGTGTGGAGAGGAAAGTCAGCCCCTGGACAGACAAGCTCGGGACCAAGGTGACCTCTGATGTTTTTTCTCTCATCGATGACGGAAGGATTGATTTCAGAAACCACTCCTGTCCTTATGATGATGAAGGTACACCAACCCAGCGCACACCGCTCATAGAGAATGGAGTGCTCAAAAATTTCCTCCTGGACAAGAGGACTGCAAAAAAGCTTTCAATGAAACCCACTGGCAACGCATTCAAGAAAAGTGGCATCTTCAATCCTCCACCAGAGATTGACAATGCTCCTGTGATATCCCAGTCAACAATATTTATGCAGCCAGGTGCCAAACCGCACAGTGATATCCTGAAAAACATCAAAAAGGGCTTCTATTTTGAGGAGCTCATCGGGACCATGATGGGCAACCCGCTTACAGGACAACTCGCGGGAAATGTTGATCTTGGTTTCCTGGTGGAAAATGGCGAGATTGTCGGCAGGATAAAAGATGCCATGGTATCGGTCAATCTTTTTGAAGCATTAAACAACAGCATAGCCGCGATAAGCTCGGATGTTGAAGTTTCGGGTTTTAATGGCGAGATGGTACTTCCATATATCCTTCTTGATAACTGCACCGTAGCCATTGGATGAACAGACACGACCAAACCGGTAGGAAACAACCGGTTTGGTCTTTTTTGTTATCTTGATTATTTTGAAACCACGCACACATGGGGGGCAACGTGATTCAAATAACAAGCACAATTTTTGGCAACATCAACGGTGTCCAGTTTCAGGGAAACCATGGCGGTACAGCAAATACTGAAAATGGCACATCTTCATCCAGCATTCAATTCACGGCCTTTCCTCTTGATTTCACGCCACTAGCTTGCAGGTCCTGGGCATGCAAACACCATCTTTCTGTTTGTATGGAGACCGGAGGTGCAATCAACCTCCTCAATCTAGCCGGTGGCAATTATGATACCGAAGAAATTGTTTCATACCCAGGTGGAGGACAGATCACAACCACAAGCCAGGTCAGGCTTGCAAACCCCAGTCTAGAAACATGCCAGCAAGCTTTCAATGGCAACATTCAGATCACAAAAGAAATTTTACTACTGGAACCTTTTACGGAGATATTGACACCTGATGGGCCAGGCAGGGCCATAAAAGAAGGGTCAAGGAGGATAGTTTTTTCAGATGATTCGTCAATCATCATAACATGGACTGGCATTGTCATGTTTGTTGACCAGTCACTGGAGCTCCCTTTTTCACAGGCAATCGATTACACTTACTTGAGTGCATTTTTTGACAGGCAAAACCTTCTTTTTACAAAAAAACTCGTGGCAGTAGCAAGGAGAACATGACAGACAAGAACAGGGTGGCCATCGAAATAGTCCAATCAGGCAGATTAAACCAGGCAGAAAAAAGAAAACTGGTCGAAGGAATAATCTCCCTGAACAGGCAATACCAGAAAATCATGCGTTCACACCTTGATATCCCAAAAAACCATGTGGATACAAATGAGGTAGACAAATATTTTTATGATATGGCGCTGGATGATCCAAACAATCTATTTGTTGTAGCAAATGATAGCGACTCAATCATAGGGTATGCTTATGGCGAAATCTGCCATAGATACGATGATCTTGTTTCACCACCATTCATAATGATGAATGAAATTGCAATTGATGAAAACTGCTGCAAAAACAAAATCAGACAGGCATTGATGGGTAAAATTGAGGAAACTGCAAAAAACAGAAAAATAAGGCAAATAATTATGGATGTCCATGAGTTCAATAAAGAATCCATAGAAGCTTGCGAGCTGCTGGGTTTTAAAACGCTAATCAGAAAAATGATTAAAACAATTTAATGGAATCTCTTTTGGTGTTCGCATTTTTCCCAAAAATTATATTAATTATTAAAAATTAATCATATTAGTGTTAAAATTTAGAATATATTTACTTATAGTTTAAAATTTGGCAATACTGAAGAAAATGAGAATATTTCTCTCAGAAACTACGAAAATATAGTAATTCAACCCATTGACTATTGGTATCTATCCCATAAAATGGCAACGGCTGTTTATTCTGTAGAGGTGAAAAATGAAGCATAGGTATATAGCTATTGTTTTGTCTGCACTAATATTGCTGTCATCTTTTGTAGCAACACCTTTTATTAAAAATGCTGCAAGTGCCACTTTGTGGGTAAACGTAAAAGACCAGGCCTACATCCCTGGTCCACCAACAAACGCAAATGTCAGCGTAAACACCGGGACTTCTACAGAGGCCTCGCTTGCGATTGACTCACTCGGAAGACCACATATCGCCTGGACAGACAACACAGGAACAAGTCCAGTTGCCACAGACATATTTTATGCCTGGTGGGACGGAACAAACTGGGTGAATGCGCAAGGAACAATCTACAATGGTTCAAATGCCAATGTTTCAAAAACAAGGCTCGCTTCAATCAATCCGTCACTCCAGCTCGATTCCAACGACATGCCACACATCATATGGGTAGATGCGACATGGGGAAGCAATTATGAGCCAGCATATGTTTGTTGGGATCCAGTAGACAGTCAGTGGGAACAGGACAATGGCTCATCTTACGATGCCACTGGAAACTGCAGGATAAGCCCTCCTGGACAAACCGACTACTACAATCCATGCATCAGGATCGACTCCAACAATCTCCCACACGTCTCAATGACGGCAGACGATAGGGGCGATAAAGAAATAATCTATGCAAGACTGACTGCTGCTGGATCAACAAACTGGGTGAGTCATAATGGCACTGCATGGTCCGGTGGTGGCGGTCTAGCCGCCGTCAATGTCAGCCAGACGCCGAACAGGGATTCTGATTTCCCGTCACTTTCTCTGGACACAAACAACAGGCCACATATTGCGTGGCAGGACATGAACTGGGGCATGGCATGGGAAATTGCTTATGTACGTTCAAATGGCACAAACTGGCTCAATGTCTCCGGGAACACATGGACACCAAACAGCCCCAACGTTTCCAACAACACTCCAATTTCCATAAGACCATCCCTCGAACTTGACACAAACAACAGGCCACATATCGCATGGTCAAATATGACAGCCGGCGGGAATTTTGACGTTTTCTATGTCAGATGGAGCGGCTCTTCATGGGTCACCGTTACCAATGTTGTATATAATGGCATCAATGCAAATATCACAAACAACACTGGCGACTCGAACGCTCCATCTCTTGAGCTCGATTCGAGCGACAATCCGCACATATCATGGTCGGATATAACCTGGAACAGCAATTTTGAAATCTGCTATTTCTACTGGAACGGATCAAACTGGCTCTGTGGAAACAAACAGACATACTCTCCAATTGATGGGACAAATGTTGTTGTCAGCGCAAACTCCGGTGCGTCCCTCGAGCCATATCTTGTTATTGATACATCGGACATGCCACACATCTCATGGGAAGACAACACATACGATTCAAACTGGGAAATAATGTATGTGAGGCTTTTCTTCAACATGACAGGCACTTTTGATCTCACAAAAGCAGTCGATGTCGATGGAGATCTTGATTTTGACGATGATACTGCACCAGTAAGGGGTGGCGACACACTTACCTACAGACTCACCTGGTCTTTCAACAACCCTGACAATGATCCTCTTAGAAGCGCATACCTTACTGATGCAATACCAAACGGCACAACATACATCGGTGGCTCTGCTAACCCAGCAATAGATTCATACTCAACTGATGGTGGTTTTTCATGGATCGCTGGTGATGCGCCAAATGGTTCCCCAAGCGGCACGATTCTTCGCTGGGCACTACCAAATGGTGCTGTTGCAATTACATTCTTCTTCCAGGTACTGGTTGATGAGAGCGTTACTTCAAATATTTGCAACAGAGCAACCTTCAGGCACCGTTTTGACAGAAATATCCCGCTCGTTTCAAATGAAGTTTGCAACACATCAGGTGACATCGGCTTTATAAAAACATCACCAAAGATAGATTACTTCTCCAATGAAGAAATTATCTTTACACTCACAGTAAATTCAGCATTCAATGCTTCGTCCAATGTTGTAGTAACAGACACTTTCCCAGTTGAGCTCATGTATCTTTCCTCCTCAGAACCAGTTACGGTCAACGGAAATACAATACTGTGGGGCGTTGGTGACATGGCAGTGGGTGAGATCAGAACGTTGACCATCTCTTTCAGGGTCCTCCCTGACTACAATTTTGGCAATGAGCCACTCACAGTGACAAACTATGCCACATGCACTGCCAGGGGCATTGAACCGGTCAACTCCCAGGCCACTGTCACAATCCATACTCGCGGTGTCACACTAACAAAAACTGTCAATCAGCGCTATTTCAGGAAAAATGAAATAGTCCAGTTTACTCTTGTTGTGACAAATGGCGGCACAGACCCACTCACCGAGGTCACTCTGGTCGATGAATTGCCAAATGTTCTTGCCTATATCCCGGTTGAACCTCCACTTGGAGAAGTTAAAAATGGCATCTGGACACTCTATATTGGCACTCTCATGCCAGGTGAATCATTAACTTATGTTTTGAGCTTCAACATTGATGAACACCAGATATTTGGCGAAGAGACCCTGGAATTTGTAAACAACGCAATACTCTTTACAAACGAGCTTGATCCAATAACAGCCAAGGCACCTTTTGGGATATACAGGCCGAAAACACAAATAAAGAAGACCGCAAAAGCAATGGTGCTGAGGCCAACGGACCTCATAGTCTTCACAGTAACTGTTTCGAATGTTGGTGGTGATATTGCAAGCGAAGTGTTCATGACAGACATGTTCCCAAGGGAGTTTGAATTTGTATCATCAAGGCCTGCGAACCAGGCTGGTGCAGCTTCTGTGAAGTATGATATTGGCGACCTTCAGCCAGGACAGTCAAAGACCTTTGTTCTGACATTCAGGATCAAAAATCCGGACATGCTTCCAAGAACCAGCAACATGGTGCTTGTCAACACTGGGAAAGTGTCGGCTCTTGGTCTTCCGGACAAATACGCCTACGCAACAATCATCATCGTTCCTGACAATGCCAGAAGAGAGCTCAGTGTTGTCGCTACCTGGAAGGGAATAGACACAAAAACCTCTGAAGGCAAAGCTGGCCAGGAAATGGAGCTCACAATAGTCTGCAAGGATGGCGCCTCACCATATGAAGTTACTGTCGATTTCGGAGACAGCTCCAAAAAAGAAACTTTCACCGCAATAAATGAAGAACCTCACACACTTGCACACACCTACACCTCAGCTGGTGACTACAAAGTGGTCATTTCCGTAGACGATGCTTTCGGCCTCAACAAGAAGGTCGAAAGAACCGTCCACATGAAATAAATTAGGCAACAACCAATTAAAAAAGGCCCTCCATTATGGAGGGCCTTTTTTAATATCAAAGCAAAACCCAAATCCAGATTACTTTGAATGCCTGTAATACCTCATTTCGGCATATCTGTTCACAAAACCTATCCTTTCATAGAGGCGCTGGGCGCCCTTGTTGGCATATTCGACATGCAGATAAATATCTCCCCTGGACTCCTTTACGGCCGTTTCTATAAGTTTTCTCCCAATCCCGTGGCTACGATTGTTCTGGTCCACCCCGACAAAAAGAAGGCACTTGTCGGGGATGTAACCCTGCATTCTCGTTTCGAGCATCACCACAGCACCAAGCACTTGCTTGCCCTGTACAGCAAGGACAATAAAACCGCCCTTTCGCGGATCACCACCTATGGCATCATCTATACCCCTTAGCGTGTCCTCAAAAGTATCTTCGTAAGGGTGGAGGGCATCCATAATAAAACGCGCAAGGCCGTCGGCCGTTGTAAAGAATTCTAGCGAACCCAGCGAATCAACTCTATAGATTTCTACTTTCCCACAATCACCATCAAATGTGCCAACAAGCATAGGGTCATCATCCTCATTTTTAGCTAGTCCGTCTGTTTCAAGCGCTGATGCAAGCTTTGAGACCATTGGGCCAAAAATTTCCTTGTCCCAGGACCCAAGTGATTCAAGAGCATCTTCAAGTCCAGAGGGCGGGAGACAATCAAGTTTTTCTTCTCCCTTTTTGGTTATCGCAATGACGACAGACCGCCTGTCACGCTTTGACTGGTTTTTCTTCACCATCTTTTTCGCTTCAAGCCTGCTTACCACACCAGTTAAGGTAGAAATGCTTATTGAAACAGAATTGGAGAGTTCGCTTGCAGTCATGGGGCCCTTGCGTAGAAGTTCCTGCATGACAGAGAGTTGTGGCAAGGTAAGCCCTGACTTGCTTACCGCAAGCTTTGATCTTTTTGCAATCGCATGATTGATCTTCCTGATTGAGCCCAAGATGTCAGTTTCAGTATAAGTTTTTTCCATAGATTGCCCTCTATTTTTTTGATTAAGAACATTATACATAAAATGCTGTTTATTACAAAATTTAAATGAGCCATATTTAATTATGTAAATAGCATATTCCTACACATTTTAGTTTCAGTTGAAACGATCTCTCAGTAACTTGAAGAACAATCTTGCACAAGATATAATTGGTGTGGAGGTACAACATGGACAAAACCGAAGTTTCACAGATTAAAACATCAGGTATCATACTTGGAATTACATTTCTTTTCGTACCAATAGTGGCACTCATCTATTCATTCGCCACATTCAAGAAAAACGAGAGAACCCTCATTGCTCAGTGGGATAAGGTCTCCCCTGAAAACAAGGAGAAACTCAGAGCAATGAGCTCTGCACTCCTTGCAACATGGCACGCGGCATTTGCCCAGCTTGGGCTTTCATTGATTGTAGCAGCGTTCCTAGGCTATATATATGGGTTCGATGCATTGAACAAAACCGCCTCTACAAACACATTTATGTTCTTCTTCATAGTTGCTGCAGTAATCGTTCAGGTCTGGGCTGGAGTAAATGGATTTATTCTCTCCAGGAACACCTATTCCCAAGAAGCCAAATAACGAACTTGCTCTTCAGTCAATTGGTCGATCTTTACTCCAACTGATTCTAATTTGAGCCTGGCAACGTCTATATCCACCTTTTGTGGAACAGGGACCACTTCCTTTGCTAGGCTCTTTCCATTTTCCAGGCCATAAAGCAGGGAAAGTGACTGTAAAGAAAACGAGAGGTCCATGATCTCCGCAGGGTGGCCATCGGCACACACCAGATTGACAAGTCTTCCCTCGCCAAGCACATAGATTTTTTTTCCAGAAGGCAGTATGTATTCCTGGATATTGTTTCTGGCTTCTCTGTGAGAAACCGCATAGTTTCTGAGTTGAGCCATCGACACTTCCACATCAAAATGTCCGGCATTACAAAGGATTGCCCCATCTTTCAACAGATCAAAATGCCTTCTATCGATTATGTTTATATCACCTGTTGCGGTCACAAAGATGTCGCCAATTCTGGCTGCATCTTTCATCTCCATGACCTCACAGCCGTCAAAATAGGCTTCCATTGCCCTGATAGGGTTAACTTCAGTCGCTACAACCCTGGCGCCAAGACCTTTTGCTCTCATTGCAAGTCCCCTGCCTACCCAGCCATAACCGGCTATTACAACTGTTTTCCCACACACTGTGAGGTTGGTGGTCCTCATTATCCCGTCCCAGGAGGACTGGCCGGTTCCATATCTGTTATCAAAAAGGTATTTACTCTGGGCATCATTTACTGCAATTACGGGGCATGGCAATTTGCCTTCCCGTGCAAGCGCCCTCATCCTGGTCAAACCAGAAGTTGTTTCTTCTGTTGCACAAAGGACTTTCATGTTTGGGTGCTTTCTGACCATTGTCACAACAAGATCAGCACCATCATCAAGCACAAGGTCAGGACCAATTGCCAGGGTACTCTCAATGTTTTCTTCATGCTCGGTCTCGCTTTCACCTCTTCTTGCAAAAACATTTACCCCAAGGGAGGCCAGGCCAGCAGTAACATCGTCTTGTGCAGTGAGGGGATTTGATGAACAAATTGCAACCTCGGCACCTGATAATTTGAGTACCTTTGCAAGATATGCGGTTTTAGCCTCGAGATGTATCGACATTGAGATTTTGACCCCATCAAACCTGCCCTTCAGATACTCCGAGAGATTTGTAAGAACAGGCATTCTTTTTGAAACCCATTCTATTTTCAAAAGCCCTGAATTTTTCAATTTTTCGTCATAAATTCTACTCATTGATGTTCCTCCTTGTGCAAAAACAAAATAGCAGAATTGTTGTTTATTGAAAAGAACGCAAGCCCTGCTAGAATGCTCTGCATGGATAGGAAAACGATTGCCCTCGTTGTTGCTGGTATTCTTGCCTTTGCATCAATCATACTCGATCAACTTGGTCTTATAGGAGGCCTGAAGAACGGTTTTTTCATATATATTCTTGTTGCAGTCCTCATCGTCGGCATCGGAATTGCAAGCAAAAACAGGGGTATCCTTGCAGCATCAATCATTTTTGGTGTTGCGCTCTCGATTGGCAAGGCAATATCAATGGGATATGTACCTATTGAGGGTTTTAATGACAGATACTTCAACTTCATTGAAATTATACTCCCTGGAACGATCCTGGGTATAACCCTGTGGCAGAAAAAACGCACTCTTTCATATTGTTTTTCAACACTCTTCCTGTCATTCCTTGCTGCATCTCTTGTTAAAGCTGGCTTGGTCTATCCCGTCTGGTCATGGATTTCACTTGGCCTATCTTTTATTGGATCAATATGGATCATCCTGTGGTCGTCAAATTTTGGAACGGTTAATACAAAAAGCAGGTACCTTTCAGTGCTTGGGCCTGTTTTTGCTGTTTTTCTGGCCACCAATCTTCCAATTGAAGGTCCCTTTACAACAACGGCGCTTATTTTGTCAATCCTGGTATCTTCACTTTCATGTTTCTTCATTGTCCAGTCCAGAGGCGGAGTTCTGGCCGTTTCAGCAATGCTGCTGGCAATTTCATGGCCAATAATGCCAACGAACTACTGGTTCGGATGGCTTCCTTCAATTCTTGGTGCATTGGCATTTCTTTGTATCGGGATATATCTTGCCCAGACAAGGACCCAAAACGACCCTATAGAATGATTTTGCTCTATAATTGGGTCATTTTTGCACATGATTAAGCCACTTCCAGTAAATGTATCCTTAAGGGGGCAGGCACAGATATGAAAAAATTATATTCTAAAGCTATTTTCTCGCATGCTCCCATAAAATACCGGGGCCCGCATTCTTATCGTTGACAAGAGTTGCAGCACTTTTAGAATCCAAAAAGAGGATAAAACAACATGAACATCTGCCCAAAATGCAAAACAATATGTGACGAAACCGATGATATTTGCCCAAAATGTGGCGAAGATTTCTCCGAGTACGACGAAGAGGAACTCCAGTCAGGATTTGATCCCGAAATCCTATACATGGCTGACAATCTGGCGGAAGCACAGGCCATAGTGGAGTTTTTGAAGGACAATGATATTGCTGCAACATATATTGACCAGACTTCACCAATGAGATTCATGACGGCAATGAGGCCATCTTCTGCCAACTCAATTCCAGTTCTCGTTCCTGATGAATCACTTGACGAGGCGCAGGAGATGCTTGAAGAGTATCTCGCGGCAGTTCCGGACATTGCCGGTGAGTTTGAAGACGAGGGCGACGAGGAAGATTTTGAAATGGATGATGATGATTTTGACGATGATGACGAGGAAGACGAAGAGTACAAAGGCTCCCAGATCTGCTAGCAACCTCTGACCAAGCCATCTCAAAAAACCAAGTTACCCAAAGCGGAACTTGGTTTTTTATTTTGGTCCGACAAATGCAAAAAGGCCAGCTTGAAAGCTGGCCTTTTTGATCTAGAGCTGATCCCTGAAACTATTCTCTTCCGGTCCCTGGTGAAACGATGTTGATTGTAAGCGGACGCTTGCGATACCTGACATCAAGGTTCGGGTTGACCGTGCGTTCTGTCCTGCCTGCCTTGTCGGTTGCCCTTGTCAGAAGCTGGTAGGTTGAGCCCTGGATTGATGTGTTGAGCTCATAGGACCACTCATTTGTCTTGGTGTTCAGGTTTGCCTTGAACCATGTTGATCCACCGTCAAGTGATACTTCAATACCACTAACCGGGGCCTGGCCTTTGCATTCGCCCATCAGATCAAACGGAAGCCTGATTGTGTCATTCTCAAGAACATTGCTGCACCAGCTCTTTGGCGTCGGATCCGATGCCAAATCGGTATCAGCTGACCCACCGGTGGCTGCACCTGCGGGTGGTGGAGGAGGCGCACCGCCTCCAGAGGGGCATCAGCCATATGGTCTGAAGACCGTTGACCCATTTGTTCCAAAGGTCGCCGGGATCATCAAACCACAGGCTAAGGCAAACAGTACTGAAACAACTATAAGTTTCTTCATACGTCTGGCTCCTTTCGCCTGGAATTTATGCCAATATTCAATCACGATCCGATCTAAAATGCAATGGTCCAATTTGGCCATTTTTACATCTATTTTTCGCAATAAATGTCAGTAACCATTTATCAGATATGGCTTCTTCCTTCTCGTTACAAAAACTCAACATCAAATTATTTCGATTTTTTTCGGTATATTTTCGACTGGTTGTTGATAAAACACTAACAAATCAAAACATATTCAAATATTCAACAATAATTTTATATTTGGAACTTTTAGAGCCTGTTAATCTTGAGGCAAGAAACTAAATTATATCCCAGGAAAGGTGCCAAAAAAAATGGATGCACAAAGAGAAGGTCTTCAAAAACAGATTGAAAATGCAGGTTTTACAATTATAGTTTATTCCCATTTAACCAGAATTGTAAACACAAACATTAATATAGCTTTATATGAACGGTAAAAGCGCTGTCCTTATGGTCATTGATGGTTTGGGGGTTGGATGTCTACCCGATGCCGCCAAATATGAGGATACAGGCACATCAACACTCTCGCATGTAACTGAAAATGGCAAGTTAAGTTTGCCATACCTCACAAAATTTGGAATTTACAAGTTTTGTGGCAGAGACGGGCCAAGTCAGGCATCAACAGGGCGCATGATCTCAAAGTCAGTTGGGAAATCAACTGTGGAGGGTCATTGGGAAATGATGGGCCAGCCTAAAACTGATCCTTTTACTTTTTTCCCAGATGGATTCTCGCAAGACATGATGGACACCATATCCAGGCTTATAGGAAGAGGATTGCTTGGGGGACAACCGGCTTCAGGGACAAAAATTATCGAACAGCTTGGGGAGCGCCATCAGAAAACCGGGATGCCCATAATCTACACTTCTGCCGACTCTGTCCTCCAGATTGCAGCCCACGAAAACATCATACCTGTAAATGAGCTATATGAAATTTGCAAAACAATTAGAAACAATTTCAACCAGCCAGACAGCTTCGCAAGAGTTATAGCCAGACCGTTTGCCGGTGAACCAGGAAATTATTACAGGACTTCCCGAAGAAGAGATTTTACACTCAAAATCCCTGAGCCAAACGTTCTTTCAGAACTCAAAAAACACAATATCAATATATCTGGAGTGGGTCGCATAGCAGACCTCTTCCCTGAGTACCTTGACACTTTCGATAATCCACCAGGCAACATCGAATGTCTGGAGCGAACAAAGATGTACAGACAGATGTACCATGGATTTGTTTTTGCCAATCTTGAAGATCTGGACATGCTGTATGGTCACAGGCGCGACAAAGACGGGTATGCGAAATCACTCACGGAGCTTGATGAGGTGTGGCCAAAGTTCCTTATGTCGCTTGCCAATGATGACCTGTTGATAGTGGCATCAGACCATGGATGCGACCCAACACACAAAAATCACACCGACCACACAAGGGAATACACCATTTTGATGTGTTACATGAAAGGTTATGAGGGTGTTGATCTTGACACAAGACAATCGCTTTGCGATGTCGGAGCAACAATCCTGGATTTCTTTGGAATAACTCCACTGTGCGGGGAATCAGTTCTGAGGGAAGTAACCAGCTGCAAAAAGAAAACAAAGACATCGACAAATTTCTATATTAGTTCCTAACCTTTTTTGTATATCCAGTTGACCCTTGGTTTCTCTTCCCATGGGTATTTAATGAAAAGCTGGAGTGGAAGCATTGGTGCCGGAAGATCATCCTGGGTGACATCCTTCAGATATTCCTGCGAGACGGCCACAAATTTTATCGGGAGCGACATTTCCTCCGAGGCTTGTTTTACTGTTTCCAGACCTTCAAGAAAATCCTTTCTGGTGCTTTTTTCTTTTAGGTGCGGATTGGCAACAATGTGCGTAAACCTTGTGCGTGCTCCAAAAGCGACTTCACCTGCAATTTTTTTTATCTGGTCAACTGTTTTTGAAAATGGCCTGAAGGGATTTATAACCAGTATGAATTCATATCCTCCAGGCTCAATCCTTGGCATCACCTGGGCAAGTGCCGTTGAACCCTGTTTGTCTCCACCAACATCCACAACAAGCTTTCTTGATTTGTCTGCAACCCATGCATATGTGTGGGTCGGGATCACAGGCATGTCGGCAAACGCTAATGCCCCTTCCGGCATTAGAACCTCGAGTCCTGCTTTTTTCAAAATTTCGGCTTTGTCTCTTATCCTTATGTAAGGTTTTACGACATCAAAATCCAGAAGTGCAACTTTCTCGTTGTTCTGGTGGAGCTGCAGGGCATAATTTATTGCAACCTCTGTCTTGCCGGTGCCAGTGGTACCAGCAAAAATGAACACTCTTGCTTCCATTTCAATCTTCCTTGTAAGAGATGGCCATCTCCACAAGGGCAGATGGTTGATCAATCTTTACTACAACTGGATTTTTTATGTATTCGGTATAGTCCTTCAATTCTGCTACAAATTCGCCATCAGAAGACAGTGGTCCGATAAACACCATTCCATCAATATTACCTTTGAGGGTAGCGGCCATTTTTCCGATTGATTTTGCCACCCCATAAATAAAAGCTTTATAAACCATCTCTGCTTTTTTATCGCCAGATCTTGCCATTTTCCTTGCTTCGCCAAGATCCGTCGTTCCAAGATGTGCAAGAATCCCAGATTTCTCTCTTATCTTCTCAAGCATTTGCTCTTTTGAGTATTTGCCGGAAAGAGCCATTTTGTAAACACACCTTTGATGGAAAAATCCTGATCTTGTGGGTGTCATTGCGCCTTCACCATCATAGGAGTCCTCAATGTCCAGCAACCCGCCTCTTTCATGAGCACAAGTAGATATCTCACCGGTACTCATATAGACTGACAGTATGTTTGATTGCTCATACTCTCTTCCAAGCATCCTGCACAATTCCCTTGCGCCAAGAAGATGCTCAAATGTTCTTGCAACAATGCGCCTCTGTATCTGTGGCGTTCCAGAAAATACTGCAACTGGAGGGAGCTTTCCATAAGTCAACGGGTAGGCAAGTAAGGCTTTTTTGGGTGCCAGAGACAAAAGTATTTGAGGACAAATATTTGTTTTTTCATGGCCAAATTCACCACAAACAATTTTTGAGGAAAGATCATTGTCCAGAAGAGTAATTTTTTCACACGTCTGAGGAGCCATTGAATAGCATGTAATTCCTACGTCAGCTGACATTCCACCCATTTGCATGGCAATCTTTTCCGCAATCGAGCCAGATTCGCATGGACACTCCGGGTAAGCAAAACTGACACTGGAAAGTATGTTTCTGTCATTAAAAACAGATGCCTCAATGGTTTTCTCCGAAGGGAACAGGGTCAGTATCTTCATTTGCCACCTTCCATGTGTTTGTTTTTAGCAAAATATTCCTTGTCGGTGATTTTGAGGGTCAAGGCAATTTTTCTGAATTCTTCCTTTACACCCTCGTCACCCATTGGCGCCCATGCCCTTATCTCGATATAGCCTTTGTCAACCGGCAAATCCACAATAAGATTGAAAACCTTGGTCCCGGACGTTGTTGATATTTCATATTCATACCATCTTGCAGCAAGACCTCCCAAAACAACATTGTCCCTTTTGAGGAGTTTTACATTGTTTGATATTGGCAATTCCATCAATTTCCTGAAATCACCAAGAGATACATTGCCATCGTTGTATGATGCGCAGACAAGGCCATACTCATAATTCTCCTCATCGCTCCACTGGGATATTTTTATTGGTGCTTTTTGAAATATTGCGTAACTGTAAGCCCCGGTCTCTTTTCTTAGTTCCCCGAAATATTCGAATGATTCCCATGAATTCCCTGTCTGAAGGCTGTAAAACGGGCCATTGTGGGTTGAAGATGAAAAAAGAAAAAATCTGCAAGAATAGAAAATTCCAATCAAAAGTGCTATTGCCAGAAAGGCAACAATAAAACTAGTGTTCTTCCTGGAAATAATTTTCATTTGTTATCTTTATCGATCTTGCGGCCTCAAGTATTGGTTCCCTGGAAGTTATTATGGTCCCGAAACCCATTATGAAACCACCGTCTATCTGAAGTTTGAAATATACCTTTTCCCTTTGCCCATTTTTGGCGTTTGTAAATTCCATTGCTCTGCCATTAATTGTTTCCTGCCATGTTGAAATGATTTCATCACCTTCCATTTCACTGGCTTCCATGGACTCTCTCCATGCCATCCCATCTGGCCACCACTTTATCTGGACCCTGCATTCCGGACCCTGGAAAGCCACCCTTTGGGGGGAATTTTCTATTGGAAAACGCTCCGGGACAACCACCGTAAAAAACGGCCCTTTTACCAGAATGCTGCTCGAGCAGGCACAAAGGGCAGTCACCAGTAAAACCACCATGGCAAATTTGGCTATTTTCATGTCTTTAATGTGCCACCTTGAGCAGCAAGTTTCAAGGAGCAAAAGAGGCATCGGTAAATTCAATCTCTTTAATCGCCTTTTTTACTTCTTCCATGTCCACAGAGGAACCTGGTTGCACAGAAGCTATTATTTCAAAACACCATCCATCAAATGGAAATACTGTCCTGAATATGGACCTTATGACTTGTGCCCCGCCCTTGTCTTTCTGGTTGATCTGTTCTGAAAAAGCCGTCATTTTGCCAATCTTTGTTTCATCTCCCGAGATATTCTCTGCATAAGGCGGCAGTGTCCCTGTTCCAAGTCCCTTTGTAATCCCCTTTTTGAAAGCCCCCTTAAACCACTTGAGAGAACAAAATGCAACTTTACCAGTCATGTCATTGATGCTTTCAATTTTCTCACTGTCAGGCATCAAAACAATCTGGTAAGAAAAACCGTCTGGCACGTCAACCTGATACATGCCTTTTGGGATCTTCATTTCAAAAAATGGCCCTTTTACAGTATTGCTGCCACAACCGGCCAGAAAAGAAAAAACCAGCCCTAAAACTGCAATTGTCGAAATTCTCTTCATAAAACGCACCTCTTTTAAAAAAGGGGCGACCTTCTGGCCGCCCCGGTTTCTGCTTTCTGCCAATCTGATCAAACTATACCCTGCGCAATCATTGCATCGGCAACTTTTCTGAAACCGGCAATATTTGCACCAAGGACATAATTGTGTCTCTGTCCAAATTCTTCGGCTGCATTGTAGGCTGAGTCATGTATCTCTTTCATTATTCTCTGCAGGTGTTTGTCAACCTCTTCCCTAGTCCATGCCATATGCAGGGCATTCTGTGTCATCTCGAGGCCTGAAACAGCAACTCCACCAGCATTGGCGGCCTTTCCAAGACCATAAAGAACACCGTTGCCAAGGAACACCTTGACCGCTCCCGGAGTGGAAGGCATGTTTGCACCCTCAGAAATGGCTACACAGCCACCTTTGACGAGTGCTTCCGCAGATACTTCATCAAGCTCGTTTTGTGTTGCGCAAGGCATGGCAACATGATAATTATGGGCCTTCCAGATTCCCTGGGCACCATCAAAATATTTTGCATTATATTTTTCCGCGTATTCCTTGATTCTGCCCCTCTTGATGTTCTTGAGCCACATGATGAAATGTAGCTTTTCCTTGTCGATTCCAGCTTCGTCGATGATGTAGCCGTCAGAATCGGAGCAGGTTATGACCTTGCCACCAAACTCTGTTACTTTTTCAATGGCATATTGTGAAACATTTCCAGAACCTGAAATGGCTACCAGTTTGCCCTTCAGATCAAGTCCCTTTGTGGCAAGCATGTTCATCAGGAAGTATGTTGCACCATAACCTGTGGCCTCAGGACGGATGAGTGAACCACCGAAAGTAATTCCCTTTCCAGTAAATACACCCGAGAATTCGTTCATGAGCTTCTTGTACTGACCAAACAGATAGCCTATTTCCCTGCCTCCGACACCTATGTCTCCGGCAGGAACATCGGTGTTTGGGCCAAGATGGCGGAAAAGCTCGTTCATGAAGCTCTGGCAGAACCTCATTACTTCATTGTCAGACTTGTTCTTGGGATCAAAATCCGCCCCGCCTTTTCCTCCACCCATTGGAAGGGTCGTGAGGGCATTTTTGAGAATCTGCTCAAAACCGAGGAATTTCAGGATTGATATATTGACGCTTGGATGGAACCTCAAACCACCTTTATACGGTCCAATCGCACTGTTGAATTCTACCCTGAACCCCCTGTTTACAATGATGTCCCCTGCATCACTGACCCATGGTACGCGAAACATGACTACCCTTTCGGGTTCAATGATGCGCTCAACGACACGCAGTTTCCTGTAGACCGGATTGCGCTCTATGAGCGGCTCCAGGCTTTCCACAACTTCGTGGACTGCCTGATGGAACTCCGGCGAAGCCGGATCCCTCTGTTTGACAATAGACATAATCTCGTCAACAAAATTTGACACCCTACACTCTCCTTTTCTTTACGCGCAGGCATCTTTTGCGCCGCCTGCAAAGCGCGAGTCAATTAGAAGTCCTAGATTCCAGCAATCAGGACGGATGCTGCGATAGCATTCAATTTCGACTCTGCCGTATCAGACCTTGAAGGTACAATTACCGGGACCTTGGCGCCAAGGACGATTCCGGCCGTCTCGGCGTTGCAGTTGCCCAGGTAAACCAGTGCCTTATAGAATATATTGCCTGATTCAATATTTGGCATAAGCAGTACATCGGCGTCTCCGGCGACTTCCGATACGATACCCTTGTGCTCTGCGGCGTGTTTGTTGACGGCATTATCCATCGCAAGAGGTCCATCAATAATCACGTCTTTCCCAAACTGCTTTCTGTCTCCCATCTTCGCAAGTATTGCTGCATCCATTGTTGAAACAACCTTGTCCGAGACAGTTTCAATGGAAGAGCATACGGCAACTTTTATCGGGCTGATGCCAAGCGCTCTGGCAACAATGATTGCATTTTTAAGGATTTCCATCTTTTCATCAAGTGTTGGCGCTGGGACCATTCCGCCATCAGTCATGATCATGAGTTTCCCGTATGTGCTGGTCCCAATAAGGCCTACGTGAGAAAGCAGCTTGCTTTTTGCAAGACCTTTCTCCTTGTCCAGAACAGCCTTGAGGAGTATCGGCGTGCCAACAAGACCTTTCATGATTATCTCGGCCTTCCCGTTCCTTACCTCCTCAACGGCAATTTTTGGGGAAATTGTCGGGTCCGACTGATGAATTATTGGCCATGGGACTTCCATGCCAAGCTGTGATGCAATCCTCCTGATTTCAGGTTCATTGCCAACAAGGATCGGGTGGATAAGTTTTTGTTCAACTGCCATTTTGACTGCCTCAAGAACAACGTCGTCCTCTGCCGCAGCAACAATAAGTTTCTTTGGCCCCTTGTTTTTGGCAACTTCAATAAGCTGTGTAAAATTCTCAATCATTATATGTTTCTCCTTGATTATTGGAAAATTGAACCCTGGACAATTTTTTGTGCAGGCATTGATATAAGGTCTCTACTTGTAGATTCTTTGTGCTTTGAAAGGTATCCCTTTACGATCTGGTATCCAACAGCAAAACCGGCACAGAAAGGAAGGTCTGATCCATAACCGCCATACAGGAATGGCCTGTGCCTATCCATCCCGACAAGCTTGAGGTTTTCTCTGTATTTCGGCCAAAGGACCTTTACCTGGTCAACAGAGAGACTGGATGCAATTTCTGAAACGAATTGCTGTCCGCACTGTTCTTCCACAAACACCTCCGCAAGGCCCTCGTTGACAATAGCAGAGGCGAGGTCAAAATGGGGACCACCGATCGGGAAGAGTGTGGCCCTCATCTGGTGATGATACTCCCTCACTGCAGATGCTTTCAGGTGAACAAGCGAGTAGGTTGTTGGCCAGACTGAAAGGATTATGTATGGTGGCACACTGCCAAAACCTGTATATCCTTTGAAACGCTCGACAACATCAGGTTTTGTCCTGTCTGCAATTAGGAGTGCCCAAATCGCGGCTGGCCCACCAAAATACTTGCGTGAAGTTTTAAGTGCATCTTCGACCTTTTCCCAGGCCTGGAAGGCAACAAGGGCATCATAGGCCGCCCTCACCTCCCTGAGGTCATCATCCGGATCAAAAAGCATCCCCAGCCTCAAAAGCTGGTAGCCGGAAAAACCAGACATTCCCTGGCTCATGAGGTCCCACAATGCCTGGAGCGGGTCTGCAAGCATCTTTCGCTGAAGTTTGACCCTTTCCCTGCCTTCGACCTTTGGACCTTCTTCCAGGAATTTTAGCAGTAGGTCCTTGGTCGGCACCTGTACAAAATCCTGGAGTGTCGCCATTTTTCTAGTACTCCTTTGCTTTCTCGGCACCCCTCAGGACTCTGAGTCCTCCCTGAGCAAGCGCCTCCATCTCCATCTGTCCGCCATAGGCCATCACCTTGGCTATGTAGCCTGTGTATTCCCTGATTCTTGAAACAACATATTCAGAATAGGCAATGGATCCGGTCAGAATGATTGCATCAATTTTACCCTTCAGTGAAGTTGCCATACCACCAATTTCCTGGGCTATCTGGTAGAGCATAGCTTCAAAAACAAGCTGGGTTTCCATGTCCCCATTTTTTATCTTTTCAAGTATCCCAAGCACGTCATTGGTGCCAAGGTAGGCATAAAGACCACCCTTTTTTGTGGTCATGACCTTGATGTCATTTTCTGTATATTTTCCTGTAAAACAAAGCTCCACAAGTGAGGCCAGTGGAAGCCCGCCAGAGCGCTCTGGCTGCATTGGCCCACCCTCATTTGCATTGTTGTAGTCGGCAATCCTGCCGCCTTGTACTGGTGCAACAGAAATCCCACCACCCATGTGAACGACAATAAAGTTTGCTTTCTCAAATGGTATCCCGAGTTCAGCAGCTGCCCTTCTTGAAACTGCCCTTATGTTGAGGGCATGACCCAATGATGCCCTTTCGCACTCCGGGAAACCAGCCACCCTCACAAAATCCTCAAACTCGTCAACAGAAACTGGGTCAACGATATAAGCAGGAATGCTTCTTTCTTTTCTTATCATGTCAGCAATGATGCCACCGAGGTTTGATGGGTGGTCGGCCCTTTTTGCCTCAACAAGATCGGCGAGCATGGCTCCATTGACATTGTAGGTCCCTGCAGGAATAGGCTTGACTGGTCCACCCCTCCCAACAACACATTCAATGCTTTCCTCGGGGACGGAGTGTCTTGAAAGAAAATCTTTTATCGCTTTGAGCCTGTACGGTGCCTGGTCTGCGGTTTTTGAAAACCTGGCGAGTTCCTCGTTGCTGTGCGTAATGTTCTCCTGCGCCACTTCTTTGTCGTCGTCGAAGACTGCCACCTTGGTTGAGGTGGAGCCTGGGTTAATGACCAGTACCCTTGCCATAGGCTCCTTTCAGGTTGCGGTTTACCTGCTTATTTTATCCTTTTTGGCCAGTCGGTCAATGAAGCTGGCACCCAATAGCCGCAATAAACTTTTACTGTTCTATCTCAGCCCATTCTTGAGGTATTTTGCGATCTTCCGGTTGTGCTCTGTAATGGTTTCGGAGAAATCGTTGTAGCCCTTACCAGTGGCAACAAAAAAGAAATAGTTTGTCTTGGCTGGCCAGAGCGCCGCCTCAATGGCTGACAGCCCTGGATTGCACACCGGCCCAGGAGGCAACCCGGGATATTTGTAGGTGTTGTAGGGTGAATCGACTGCAAGCTCTTTCAATGTAAGGATCACCGAAGGCTTTTCGAGAACATAGCCAACAGTCACGCATGATTCGAGCTTCCAGCCTGCTTTCAGCCTGTTCCAGAAAACCGATGAAACGTTCTTCATTTCCTCGGCAGTTCCGGATTCCCTCTCGATTATGGAGGCCAGTGTAACAAGCTCGTGGACGCTCAGCCCAAGTTCTTTGCACCTTGCTTCAAACTTGTCGCTAAACACCTGCTCAAATTCTTTCAGCTGACGCTTTACAAGTCCTTCTGCAGACACGTCGTCAAGTAAGTATGTGTCGGGATAAAGATAACCCTCAAGCGATTTGCCTTTTATGGATTTTGAAAACTTGAACTGGAAACTGTCTTTTGAATTCAGGGCAAGCTCCCTGTATCTTTCACCATCAAAGCCGCGCAGGTAAGAGAGCAGCATCCCGATTTCCCGAGCTGTCCTGCCTTCTGGAACAAGGACCCTTGTCGGTGGGAGCCTGCCTTCTGTCATGAGTTTTTTTATTATCTGGGGCATCGAAAGTGGTTCGCCAAAAGTGAAAACGCCAGCCTGGAGTTTTGGCCCGGCCCCTTCCCTGCGAACTTCATAAAGAAATAGCCATTCAGAGCTTATGAGCCCTTTGTCTGCAAGTACCTTGGATATCTGGGAAGGAGAGGAACCGGCCTTCACTTCAAAAGTGACCGGATACTCGGTATTGCCATATGGAGTAGCAATGGCATTTTGCATCCACAGGTAAAAACCGCCTGCGGCAAGGACCAGAATGAGAAAGAATGCACCTGCCCACAAAAGGACTCTATTCATCATTGCTCCTTCTTGCGCGGAGCTGGCCACATGCAGAATCAACACCAAGCCCAAGACTTTTCCTGACAGTTGCATCTCTGCCCTGCAATCTCAATCTTTCAAGGAAAAATCTTATTCTTGCAGGATTTGATGGCCTGTAAGACGCACAGTCTGTCGGATTGTAAGGGATAAGATTTATAAGGGAAGTTATACCATCCGTGATGTCTGCCAGGGTGTCCGCACTGTCCAGCCCATCATTGACACCATCAAGCATCACATACTCAAAGGTGATCCTGTTGCCCGTCAGCCCCTGATAAAGCTTTATTTCCTCGATAAGCTTCTGTATCTGCATTACCTTTGCGGCCTTTGGCATGATCCTCTCCCTCAGCCTTTGAGTTGGGGCGTGCAAGGATATGGCCAGATTGACCCTGGGGAGTTCCTGTGCAAGCCTTGTTATCATACCGGGTATGCCTACAGTTGAAATAGTCATGTGCCTCTGCGACATGCCAGCTTCATTCTGGAGCCTCAATGCGGATTCCTTGAAATTTGCCCAATTGAGCATTGGTTCTCCAACGCCCATAAAAACAACATTTCTTGGTTTGGGTCTGGCCAGTGCCACCTGGTAAAGGATTTCAGATGATTCAAGATTTCTTTCCAAGCCTGTGCTTCCCGACTGGCAGAATGTGCAGGATAATGGGCAACCAACCTGCGTTGAAACACAGATCGTCACATGCCCTGCCGTTCTCATGAGGACAGATTCAATGGCATTTCCATCCTCCAGCCTCACGAGCAATTTGACAGAACGGTCGTATGAAACTGCGGTTTTTTCAACATATGGTCCGCATGAAAAGTATTCTTTTATTGTTTTTCTCAAATTTTCCGGCAAATCAGTCATTTTTTCAGGATCAAGTATGCTTTTTTCCCAAATCCACCTTATGACCTGGTTTGCCCTGAATGGCTTTTCCCCAAAACCCTCAAACCAACTTGATAATCCTTCCCTGGAAAGTTCAAGAATGTTCACGGACAAGATCTTACAAAGAGATTGGGGAGCTTGCAAGGATTCAACAAAAACGAAATATGGGGGCATTTACAGAACAGGAACGTCCAAATAGAATTTAAATATGAAAAAATGCGCCTTAGATATAATTCTTGGTATTATATGCACCATGTGCCTATTGGCGACAGGTTGCGGAACGGAAGGTGGAAAACCTTCAGAATCTACCGGGGGAACAATGAAGATATCAAGCAATGCTTTTGAAAATGGTGGAATGATTCCAAAAAAATACACCTGTGATGGGGAAAATATCAATCCACCACTTGTATTCTCAGGCTTTCCTGACAACACAAAAAGTGTTGTTCTCATCTGTGATGATCCCGATGCGCTAAATGGACGCTTCACACACTGGCTTGTCTATGATATCCATCCCCTTGCATTTTATATAAACGAGAATGAACCAAAAACAAGAATAATGACTAGCGGTTCAAGACAGGGGCAAAACGATTTTGGAGAGATAGGCTGGGGAGGACCATGCCCGCCATCAGGAACACACAGATATGTGTTCAGGCTTTATGCATTAGACAAAATGCTCAATATTGATCTGGGAGCAAAAAGAAACGCCGTTGAAACGGCCATGCAAGGGCACATAATTGCCGAAACGGAGTTTACGGGTACCTACGGCAGATAAATCCCTCTAATCGGTATCCATCTCTGTTATTCTTTGCGAAAAAGTTTCCATATATCTCATAAGAATGAGCTGGGCTTCAATGGCGTCCTTGTTTCCTCTCATCTGCTTGTCGGTTTTGCCCATCTCGTGGCCAAGTTTTCGCGCCTCGATTGAAGTAAGGCTTTCATTTACAAGGGCAATATCAATGCCAAGCGCCTCTTTAAGTTTGCTGGCAAAACCTCTTACAAACTTTGCCCATTCCGATTCAACCTCGCTTGCCGGATAGCCAACAACAAGCAGGTTGGCATTTTTTTCCAGAACAACTTTTCTTATGGCTTCAATGTCTGAAGGGAGATCACTTCGTTTGATTGATGGCAGGGGGAAAGAAAACAGGCCATCAGGAGAATACGCAACACCAATATTTTTTGTTCCAAGATCAAGCGCAACTATCGACACTAGATGACCCTGAGGCAATGGAGCGGACATTGTCCGGTGCAGTAAGTGCAGACAACACACTTGTCATGGTCAATGACCGCCTTGTTTTCAGAGACGGTTATGGCTTCTTGGGGACAAAATCTGACGCAAGTTCCACAACCGATGCACCAGAACGAAACAAGCATCTTTCTTGGAACTGCCTTGAGTGGAGGAGGATCTTTGCCCTCAAAAAGTTCAATGTTCCAATCCACTTCGCTTGGGTGTTTCATCCCTATTGCAACAGAGTGCGCATACGGGAAATCAATACAATATTTTATCGCTCTTTTTGCGTCATGGAGTAGCTTGCCACCAGCCAGGGCCTTCATCAAATACGTTCCTTTGCCTGCCTTGTGGTTCCACTCAAGCTCTTTTTCCATGTCCTCTATTGATCCGTCCTTTATGCCCCATCCCTCGACATTGAACATTGAGAAAACGCATTCCAGCTCGGGAAACTGGCGCACAAGCCTTGTTATTTCAACTGTGTGCGTTGAAACACCAACAACTCTTATGAGTCCCTTGTTTTTGTATTCAAGAAGCACGTCAAGGGCCCCCCTGTGTCCTTTCAGTGTAAGGGCCGTTTCCTGTTCATGAATAAGGTATATCGGGATTACATCAAGTTTCATCTCCCGGAGGGACTTCTCAACAGATTCCCTCATTTTTTCAGGGGTATCGGCATATGATTTGGTTGCTATGACAGCATTGTGCCTGATACTTGGAGGAAGCATTCCAACATGGCTCTGGCTCTCGTACAACTCGGCGGTATCAAAGAAATTGATCCCTCTCTCCCACGCATAAGACATGACCATGACGGCTTCCTGAACAGACAGGTTTGCCTGGAGGGGTCCAAGGGTTAGTGTTCCAAAACACAGCCTTGAGACATCAAGACCAGTGTTTCCAAAAGGTATCTTCTCAATCATTTTGCCAATATCTGGTGCAACTCGGTTTCCAGGGTCGATGTAAGCTGGCCAAATTTCGAAGGGTCTATGCCGCCAGCCTGGCCAAGATCAGGTCTTCCGCCGCCCTTGAAACCGACTATGCTCGCCACTTTTGTTACAAGTTTGCCACAATGGAGCGTTGTTACCGGAATGCCTTTGCTTATAACACCAAGAACAAAATTGTTGCCATTCTTCGAAACAATTGCTGCAACACCATGGTCGAAAGGTTCAAGGGCAAAATCTGCAACCATCCTGACGCCGTCCATGTCAAACCCGTCCGATCTGGCGATGATGACTTGTGTTACACCCATTTTCTTTGCCTGGGTAGCCACTTTCTCGGCTTCAGCCTTTGCCATCTGTGCAACCATTGCCCTGTTTTTCTTCTGTAGATCATTCAGGTTGTCCAGGACTTGCTCTATTTTGCCTTTTATCTGTTTTTGCCCGCATGCAAGCAACTCGCCCACGTCAAAAAGCTTTGCCTCCTGCTCCTGGACGTATAGAAGGGCCTTCATTCCAACCTTTGCTTCTATCCTTCTAAGATTGGCGCCTATGGAAGATTCCGAAACTATTTTGAAAAAATCTATCTGCCCAGTCGAAGCCACATGACAGCCCCCACAAAATTCCATTGAAACTTCCGGAACAGTCACAACTCTTACAATGTCGCCATATTTTTCGCCAAAAAGCGCAACCGCACCAATTTTTTTTGCCTCTGATATGGGCATTTCGGCCATGCTCAATTTTATATTTTCAAAAATCTTTTCATTAACCCATCTTTCAATCGAAAACAGATCGTCCCTTGATACCTCTCCCATCTGGGTGAAATCAAATCTCAGCTCTTCCTCGCCAACCCAGGAACCAGCCTGTGCCGCATGCTCTCCAAGAAATTTGCGGAGTCCGGCATGCAAAAGGTGGGTCGTAGTATGGGATTTTACTATCCTTGACCTTCTATCAGCATTGACTTCCAGGGCAACAACCTGGCCAACCTTGAGCGTTCCCTTGATTATACGGGCCTTGTGGAGCACAAGGCCTTCGACTGGGGATGTTGTATCAATTATTTCGAGCTGGCAGGTTTCAGTGGATGCCTTGCCAGTGTCACCAACCTGTCCGCCTTTTTCTGGATAAAATGGGGTCTCCTCGGCCGTGAACTGGACAGTCTGCCCTTCTGTAGCTGCATTTTCAGAACCCTGTTTTGTGAGTATTCCAAGAATTCTGGATGTGCCAGTGAAACTGTCATATCCAGTAAAATGGCACCATCCGGTTTCGTCCCTGAAGGCAATCAGCGCTGTGGCCATTTCAAATTCTTTTTGCCCAGTAAATGCCATCCTTCCACGCATTCTCTGTGCTTCAAGCTCGGCGTTGAAACCTTCAATGTCTACGTCGCTTCCCTCTTCACGAGCAATTTCCTGTGTGAGATCAAGCGGGAATCCATAGGTGTCATAAAGCTTGAATGCCACCTTGCCTGGTATTTTGCCCTTCTTGTCCTTTATCAAAGCCAGCTCATCGGAGAGCATCTGGAGCCCGATTGCAAGTGTTGACCTGAATTGTGCCTCTTCATTAGTCAATATCTTTATGACTGCTTCTTTTCTCTCATTTAGGAAAGGGTACGCCTTCGAATAATTTTCAACTACAGGCATTGCAAGTTCCCCAAGAAACGATTCTGAAATACCTATCTTTTTACCAGCAAGGGCCGCTCTTCTGATAAGCCTCTTGAGGACGTAACCTCTTCCCTCGTTTGAAGGGAAAACACCGTCAGAAACAAGAAAAACACAGGCCCTTATATGGTCTGCAATGAGATTCCTTCTCTGTATGTCGGTATTGCCAGGTGCAATTTTGGAAATTGCAGAAATTATTGGGGTAAAAAGGTCAGTTTCAAGGCTGGACCTGACACCTTGAGATACTGCAGATATCCTTTCGAGGCCAGCGCCAGTATCTATGTTTTTTGCTGGAAGTGGCTCCCTGAGTCCACCCGGCTTTGCATCGTATTGTGTGAAAACGATGTTCCATAATTCTATAAAACGTTTGTTGTCAGAATCAAACTCTTTCCCCATAAATGGTACCGGTTCTCCGGCTTCCCAATCGTAATATATCTCCGAATCGGGACCACAGGGGCCAACTTCACCCATCATCCAGAAGTTGTCTGACTTGTTTTGTATCCTGTCTTCCCTTACTCCAACCGACTTCCAGATTTCCCTGCTTTCATCATCTTCAGGGTAAACCGTGACGAGGAGTTTTTCAGCTTCCAGACCTACAATTTTGGTCAGAAACTCCCATGCCCATGGGATGGCGTCCTGTTTGAAATAGTCACCAATGGAAAAATTGCCAAGCATTTCAAAAAAGGTATGGTGAAATGGAGATTTACCCACATTCTCAATGTCATTTGTTCTCAGGCACCTCTGGCAACTGGCCAGTCTTCTGGAGATTGGCTTGCGCTCCCCGGTAAAATAAGGCTTAAGTGGCACCATGCCTGCAAGGGTAAACATGACCGTCGGGTCTGACGGAATTAGCGAGGCACCTTCGAGCCTGTAATGGCCCCTTTCAGCAAAAAAGGAGAGAAAACTCTCCCTGATATCTTCTGATTTCATTGTCGCAATCGCTCTGGATTAGTCTATGTCGTCAAGTGCCCCTGACCTAGAGCCCTCCTCCCAATTCCTCAAGCGCTCTGATGCAACGGCAACATTGGAAGTGGCAAATAAAAAGACATTTTTGCCAATCTTCTCGACAACGCCATCCAGAGCGTAGCAGGCCCCGGAGACAAAATCAATAAAGCGCCTTGCAATTTCCTTATCGGTGTCCTCAAAATTGGCCATGATGGGTTTACCATGTTTGAGCGAATCAACTGCTTTTCTGGCCTCGTCAAAAGAAGACGGAGTTATGACAACCACCGTCAATTTCTTGAGGACGCTTGCAAGCTGGGATGCCTGGGGAGATTTCTTTGGCAAGGGGTCTGTTGCCGGGATTGCTGCCTCAAGTATCGGCTCATCTTCTTCATCTTCTGACAACCCGAGTATGTTTTTAAACCAATCGCCAATGCCCATTATTCACCTCCGAACAGCGCCCTGCCAAGCCTTATCATGGTTGACCCATGCTTTACTGCCAGCTCGTAATCGTCACTCATGCCATATGAGCGCTCGATCTTCGCTGACAGCCTGTCTTCCAGTTTTCTGGCCAGACCATCCGCCTTATCAAAAATATGTTCCCTGAAAACGTCCGGCGCGTCAACAGGGGTCATCGTAAAGACGCCGGAGAGAACCAAAGATTTACAGTTATTTATAATGAAATCACAAAGCTGGTCAAATTCCTGGAGAAAACAGCCTGACTTCTGCCTTTCTCCGGATATGTTCACTTCCACCATGATGGGTAGCGGTCTCAAGGTTACCTTATTGAGATTTTGGGCAAGCCTTGTCGAGTCTACTGTATCTATAGTGTCAAAAATTGCGCACGCTTTCGCGGCCTTGTTAGTCTGTAAATGGCCGATCATGTGCAATGAAAAATCCCGCCTTAGCGGGTGATTCTCCCACCTCATGGCAGTTTGGAGCCTGTTCTCGCCAATTATCGCCAAACCCTCGTCAAACAGCATGTTCACCCTGTCGATGGTCGTATACTTGACTGCGGCAAGTATTTTAATGGAAAAAGGGTCCCGGTCGGCCAAAATTGCTGCCTGCCTGACCCTGTCCTTTATGGATTCGTAGTTTTCCGAGAGCACTATTGTTGTTTTTTGCGCAAAAATGGTGGTATGTCAAGTTCTCTTTTGTTGCTAACAAGATTTTTGAGGTCACCCTCTTTTATTGTTGGTGTCTTGATGGTCAGGTTCTGCGGTTGCGTGGAGAACCCTGTAGCAATAACAATGACTTTCAGCTGGTCGTCCATCTTCGGGTCGATGACGGCACCCCAGACAATGTTGGCCTTTGAATCAATATTTTTGGTTATATATCGCGCTACATCATTTGCTTCCGAGATCTTGAAATCTTTCCCGCCTATAGTGTTGCAAAGCAGGCCTTTTGCCCCCTCCAGCGAGTGGTCGAGCAATGGCGAGCTGATGGCCATTCTGGCCGCTTCCTCGGCCCTGTTTTCACCCTTGGCCGTGCCAATACCCATCCAGGCAGTGCCAGCATCCTTCATGATTGTGCGGACATCAGCAAAATCTACATTTACGAGGCCGGGTACCGTTATGATAGTTGTTATGCCTTCTACTGCCTGGCGGAGCACCTCATCGACCATCAAAAATGCTTCTGTAAGGCTTGTATTCCGGTCAGCCGCATCAAAAAGCCTGTCATTGTTGATACATATCATCGCATCGACCTTGTCCTTGAGCTTTTCAATCCCATTCTCCGCAACAGTCATGCGTCTGTCACCTTCAAAGCTGAAGGGCTTTGTGACAATGGCGATCGTGAGCGCACCAAGGTCCCTGGCAATCTGTGCCACTACGGGTATAGCACCCGTACCAGTGCCTCCCCCCATGCCTGCGGTTACAAATATGAGGTGGGCCCCGGAAAGCATTTCAGCAATTATATCTTTGCTCTCCTCTGCAGATTTTTCCCCTAGATCGGGGATGCTGCCGGCCCCAAGACCTCTCGTGACCTTTGGGCCAATTTGTATTTTTGATGGTGCCTGTGACATTCTGAGGGTTTGGGTGTCGGTGTTTATGGAAATAAATTCAACTCCTTCGAGACCACATTCAATCATCCTGTTGACTGCGTTGTTGCCTCCACCGCCGATTCCAACTACCTTTATGAGGGCGTTTGAGCCTTCCCAAACATCAAATGCGTTTGACATAGGTGCCTTCCTTTTCTAGCAAAAAACTTCAAAAATTATAGCTTTTTGCCAACAAATTTCAACATTTCCGACATGACCCTCAATAGGGGCATGTCGTGACCTGGTACGGAACATCAAGCTTGATCACCGCAGGGAGCTGGCCGCTGCCTCCAATGGATTTCAGGTAGTGAACAAGTGCCCCAAACCTCGCGTCCATAAACTCGTCTGCCAAGCCAAATACAACAAGGGTACCCTGGGAGGTTTCAGCATAAAAACCCTGCATGTTTTCCAAATACACCCTCTTGTATTTTTCGCCAAACATTGCCTTTGCTGTCCCATCGGGGTGACCAACCGGAGCAAGAAACACTCCACCCCTGGACCCGGAAGATGAAACATACTCGGAATTGTTATAGAACAAGGTTTTTATTTTTACAGGCAACAATTTTTTGTATTTGAGCACTTTTGCGATAACAGGTGCCATTTTATCATTGTAGAAACTTGCATCAAGCATCCCGAAACCACCTGGTTGCAGGTATGCCACTTCCATCTCGACGGGTGCATCCTCGGAAACTCTTATGGAATCAACTATTCTTCCCTCTACATCAACAGCCACCTTGCCTGCATTCATCTTCAAATTGTAGGTCTCTTTTTTTTCCTTGACCGTTACTGTGGCAGAGAAGAAAAAATGCCTCTTTATGACCACATCCTCGAGCAATGGCCCGAAGGTGTCTTTTGCGTCATCAAATATCGAGTTTGTGGTTGGAACAAGCCCCATTACAAGCTTGGTTTCCAGGTAATCTACTATCTTTGGAACAGATATTCTTTCGGTTTTATCTATATTGATTCTCGAAATCGGCACCAATGGAGGAAAAAATGACAGGAAAATCATTATCACTAATAAAATCCCAGCAGCCAAGAAAACAACTCTAATAGCCTTCGGGACCGGTTTCATGGTTCCTTAATATACACAATTCATTCCATTTGTCAATTAGTCTGACTTCGGATGGGCTTGACTTTTTAGGAGCAAGTCATTCAAACATCGTGGGGAAGGACAAAAAAACGACATGATAAAATACTGTATAAATCAATATTAAGTCAACACAATGGAAAAGAAATTGACTGGCCCGATGTCACTGTTTTGACAACAGTCCCTCAAAAAACAATGAGTTCATTGAAAATAAAAACGCCGGTATAGCCTATATTTTATTGGCAAGCCGGCATTTTCTTGCAAGCATGAACACAAAATGTTAGCTTTTTGGTTACATTTGCTTTATTTTTTCGAGTACAAGCCTGTGGATTTCATCGCACTGCGGGATCGCTTCTTTTTCAATACCATCAGCTTCTGCCATCATTTTTAATGCCATTCCCCTATCCTCAAGGGATGGTAGGTTGATCATTACATTCATGTGTGCACCATAAATTGCAGTTTTGATCGACAAAGCGGCAACACCGGCATCGGAAATAGAATTTGGGTTTCCCTTCTGTGCAACTGTTCTAATAAGTGGTATTGTCATGGCAGCAGTCCTCATAGTGTTGAGAGGAACGAGGCTCGCTTTTGCAATTGCTTCCTGCATTTTTTTCTGTCTGAAAGCGTCCGATTCGGGAGTCCCAGACGGAAGCTTCCTGCATGCAAGCATTTCGTTGAATGCATCTGAATCTTCCTGGATGAGCAACAGGAGTTTTTCAGTTATCTCGTCTGCTTTTACTGCAATTTGTTCCATCTCTTCTTTTACTTCGGCATACTTTTTGCCCTGCGACAGCTTGGCGATCATTGCAGAAAGCCCGGCACCAAGCGCACCGGCTGAAGCGGCAACAGAGCCACCGCCCGGGGCTGGTGATTTACTTGCAACTTCCCTGATAAAATTCTTTGGTATCCAGGAAACCTCCCCAGAATCCGAAGCGCCGACCCTGAGGTCAATTATCTGCGCCTTCTTGAAGTCCCATACGTTCATATATGAAACACCAACATCAACAAGTGCGTCAAGCGGCAGGAGACCAACTATTTCGGCACCTATCGGGAGAACACCCAGCCTCTCGGCTTCTCTTTTGACAAACTCGTAGGCGGTCCTTATCGAGGTCTTCTTGTAGTTTGTAAGGTTCATCGAAACCTGGACAAAACCTCTCTCCCTGATCGAGAAACCAAGGGCTTTGACAAACCTTAGCCCGCCGCTCCTGAACCTGATGAGCTTTGCAATCTCTTTTGCCACTTCGATATTCTGGGAACCAAGGTTTACATTGAAGGCAACAAGTGGCATCCTGGCTCCAACAACAACCGCTCCGGCTGTCGGGTGCATTACAGGTTCGCCTATGTCAGGGTTTCTTTCAGGCTTCTCGCCCATTTCCTTCTTAATGCCTTCATACTCGCCCTGCCTGATGTTTGACAGGTCCTGACGCTCAGGAGTTCTTGCGGCATCTTCGTAGAGGTAGACCGGAATCTTCAGTTCTTTCCATATTTTCTCGCCAAGCGATACCGCCAGTTTGACTGCCTCTTCGGTGGTGACTTCGGAAATTGGGACAAATGGGATAACATCCGTTGCGCCAAGGCGCGGGTGTTCGCCCTTGTGTGTGTTCATGTCAATCAGCTCTGATGCGACCTTGCACATCCCGAATGCTGCGTCGGCGGCCGCCTCCGGCTCCCCGACGAATGTCACGACACACCTGTTGTGATCAGCATCCATCTGCACATCAAGCAGTTTTACGTTCGGGGTGTCCTTTGCAACTTGAGCAATTCTGTCTACTACATCTTTTCTTCTGCCTTCAGAGAAGTTTGGTACGCATTCAACTAGTCTGGCCATGATGCCTCCTTGCCTTTGATGAATGTCATTTTTGCGTGGTTCACGCCAAGTTCATAGGGTATCATTCTGTAAGATTCAACATCATAAATGACAAAATCAGCTCTCTTGCCTTTTTTTATAGAGCCAACCCTGTCGTGTGACCTGATGGAATACGCAGCATTGATTGTGGCAGCAGATATTGCCTGTGCTGGCGTCATGCCCAGCTTCAAACATGCCAGCCCGATAACAAACGGCATTGACTGGATCGTGCAGGAACCTGGGTTCCTGTCAGAAGCAATGGCAACAACACAGCCCAATTCAATAGCTTTTTTGGCTCTGGCAAAGGGTTTGCCCAAAAAGAAAGACGTTCCAGGAAGGAAAGTTGCAACAGTTCCTGATCTGGCCATGTCCTCAAAACCTTTGTTAGAAGCGCCGATCAGATGGTCCGCAGAAACAGCACCTAGTTTTGCGGCAAGGGAAGCACCACCAGTGTCAGCAAGTTCATCTGCATGGAGCCTTACCGGCAAGCCTGAATCTTTTACAATCTCCTCTGTTTCCTCATTTGTAAATGCCCCCTTATCGCAGAACACGTCGATAAAATCAGAATAGGGTTTGCATACATAGAGCATTTCCCCTTTTACGAGGGAAACAAAATCATTCCTGTCAATATCTTTGGGTATGGCATGGGCGCCCATGAAAGTCGTTTTGGCCTCGACACCAAAATCATGGATGAGTTTTTTTGCAACCATGAGCATTTTCATCTCTACATTGGCCTCAAGCCCGTAACCTGACTTCATCTCAAAAGCCGTCGTTCCGGTTTTGATCATTGTCTTCAGGCGCTTTGCCGACTGGGTATAAAGCTCTTCATAAGAGGCCAATCTAGTGGCGTTGACAGTATTGAGTATGCCACCCCCATTTGCCATTATCTCCTCGTAGGTCGCGCCCTGGAGCCTCATTTCGAACTCGGCCGACCTGTCACCGGCAAAAATAATGTGGGTATGAGAATCCACAAAACCAGGCAGAACACAACACCCACTGGCGTCAATAATGGTTTCCGATTCGTAATTTGAAACGATTTCACTCTCTGTTCCAACAGCAACGAAAAGGCCATCCTTGACAGCAAAGGAACCGTTTTTAATGATTGCCAGGTCATTCATCTGGTTACCCTTTCGGGGGCACGGGCCAGCCAGGGTCACAAGTTCAGAGCAGTTGCGAAGTATTAGATCGGCCTTCATGGTGTTTTTATTGAAAGAATCATTTTTTCTATTGCTTTTTTCTCTTCATCCCCAGAGTAAGACCCGTTGAAGAAGATTATTGCACCCTTTGACTTTACGGTGGCCAGAGGCCAGCCCTTCTCAAAAGTGTATGACCCTTCCTCTTTTGCTCCCGGAATCTTTTCACCTTTCTGGAAGATTTCTTCGGTCATATACTTCTTTGGATCTTTAACGCCACCAATATAACCAAAAAACTTGTCATAGTGGTTTTTGTCTCCAACCCATTCTTTCAAAAAAACCGCACAGGTGAGGACATTACCAGTAAAATTCTTCATTTGGTCATCCATATTCTGACCTTTGGGATAGAAAACGAAGGAATAGTTTGCATGACCAAGCGAGCTGTCAAATTTGACAACATCAGCGCCTTTATAATATATCCAGTCTTCCGGCAGTTCCATTTCGAAAAGGCCATTTGGGTCTCCAAACAGATTGTCTCTTTTGGGGGTGGATCTCGCTAGAAAGAAAATTACCGTACCCACCACAACAAGGACAACGAGCACGAGAAGACCATAAAGCAAGTTTTTTTTAATTTTTTTCTGCTTGCCCGCTGTCCCACCACCACGGGACTTTATTTTTGATAAACGGCTTTTGTTTGACATTATATTTACCCCTTCACAACACCAAGCGGTCTCATTTTTGCAATTTTTCTGGCAATTCCTGCACCATCCAGAACATCAACCACCATTGCAACATCTTTGTATGCACCAGGGGCCTCTTCGCTGACAGTTTCGGAGTTTGCGGCTTTAAGGTATGTCCCATTCTGCCTCAGTTTCTCGATGACCTGCCCGGGTCTGTAATTTTTGATCGCCTGTGTCCTAGAAAGGACCCTTCCCGCACCATGACAGCAAGATGCAAAAACCTCTTCAGCGCCTTTCTTGGTGCCAACCATGACAAAAGAGTATCGCCCCATGTCACCTGGAACCAGGACCGGATGGCCGGTTTCTCTATATGCCTCGGGAAGCCCAGGAAACCCTGCTGGAAAAGCCCTTGTGGCGCCCTTGCGATGGACAACCATTTTTCTACCAACGTGCATTTCCCTCTTCGCAATATTATGGGCAATGTCATAGACAATCCCCAAACCGAGTTTCTCCTGACTCATCCCAAGAGACCTCTCAAAACTTTCCCTGACCCAGTGGGTTATCATCTGCCTGTTCGCCCAGGCATAATTTGCTGATGCGGCCATGGCACCAAAATAGCGCTGGCCTTCGGGAGACATGAACGGTGCACATGCAAGTTGCCTGTCTGGAAGCTCGATGCCATACATTTTTGCAGCATTTTGCATGACATCTATGTAGTCAGTTGCGACCTGGTGCCCGAGGCCCCTCGACCCAGTGTGTATTAATACGACCATCTGGCCGACAAAAAGCCCAAATGTTCCTGCTGTTTTTTCGTCATAAATCTCGGTGACTTCCTGAATCTCCAGAAAATGGTTGCCTGCACCCAGAGTTCCGAGTTGTGGTGCACCCCTCTTTATTGCCTCTTTTGAAACAGCATCAGGGTTTGCACCAGTCATTTGCCCATAATCTTCAATGAATTGCAGGTCCTCCTGGTAGCCATAACCTTTTTTGACCGCCCAGGCAGAACCTTCAACCAGTACTTTCTGAAGCTCCTGGCGTTCCAGTCTTATTTTTCCCTCAGAGCCCACACCAGACGGGACGTTGTCATAAATCGAGCCAATTATTTTCTCGACGTGTTTTACGACATCGTGGGCCACCAGGTTGGAACGAAGGAGCCTGACACCGCAGTTTATATCGTATCCAACACCACCAGGGGAGATGATTCCGTCTTTTTCATCAAACGCAGCCACGCCACCAATCGGGAAACCATAACCCCAATGGATGTCTGGCATTGCGAATGACGCTTTAATAATGCCGGGCAAAGAAGCAACATTGACAACCTGCTCTGGGGCATTGTCTGCAAAAAGGCCCTGTTCCATTGGGACAGAACAAAAGATAATCCCCGGCACCCTCATAAAAGCTTTGTGAGTGACGGGGATTTCAAGCCGACTTTGGTCCAGCCTGTTTGTTTTTCCTTGCCAAACAGCCATTGCTACTGCTGTTTTGCCAGTATCTTAAGGTTTGTTTTTGACCTGCCAGAGAAGGTGACATTTTCCTCAATCCTGAAACGGGACGTTTCGAGATTGACGTCACCCAGCAGTTTTGAACCCTCGAGGAGCTCAATGACATCCGTGCAGAAGAGGTTGCCCTCTATGGTGCCAAGGTTGGTCACGGATTTCATTCTGATGTCACCCTTGATATGGGCAGTACGGCCAACAATGAGATGGCCTTCACCCTCAACATTGCCCTCAAGTGTGCCATCTATTCTTAGAATGCCATTGCAATAAATTGTGCCTGTGATCTTCAGCGTTGAGGATATATAGGACTCAGAACGGTCCCTCACCTCTGATGTTGGTTTTCCAAACATATTTTTTGTGACTCCTAGAACGGGAACTTCATCGGATCTACCGATTTGTCGTTGATTCTTATTTCGTAATGGCAATGTGGTATGTCGGAATTACCGGTTGAACCTGTCAACGCAATGACCTGACCAACTTTTATGCCATCACCCTTCTTGATCAGTATTTTATCGCAATGACCGTAGCGGGTAACAATGCCATCGCGGTGGAGAATATCAACACAGAGACCATAGCCAGAGAACCATTCAGCTCTTATTACAGTTCCAGAGGCGGTAGCATGAAGTGGTGTTCCAAGCGGGGCAACGATGTCTATTCCCTCATGGAAGGTACCAGTCCACTCTCTCCAGCCAAAAAAAGAGGTCAGTCTTCCCTGAAGCGGCCATCCAGTTGGTGTACGATCCCTTAGGTCCTTGTACTCCTGGGCGTAAGCATTCATTACGGAAAGCGCCCTTGTTCTCTCGTCGCTTTCTTTGATTATACGTTCCGATGTTTTCTGCAGATTGTCGTAGGCAACGGGCAAATAGGCGGCCGGTTTCGGGACAGACTCCTGCTTGAGGCTGTTTTCTGCAATCACCTGTTCGAGGCTGTTGTCCGGGGTTATTATTGCAACGGAAGCCTTTACTTCTTTGTTGAGATTTGAAAGGTAATTGAGGTATTCTTCGACGACTGCAAACTTGTTCTGGATGTTGTTGAGCCTGTTTGAGTAGTCGTAAAGCATTTCCCTCTGGAGATCAACCAGTCTGCGGCTTGAACCCTGACGCAACGTTTCTATGTTGGCCTGCATCTGGTTGTACCTGAATACAAGCTGGCCCAGCATGGTGGAGGCCATGACAACAACCACCAGCAAGGCATAAAGGGCCGCAAACGGCAATCTAATTATCCTGACTGGTGAGTCATAGTGTGGCATGAACATCATGGTGAGAGAGTTTGTTTTTGTTTTGTGCCTTAAAAGCATTTAACACCTCCGAGGGTTCTGGCGCCTGGGGTCAATAAATCGACGCTTAATAAATCAACGCCCGTGGCACCTCGCTTTGGGGTCTCTACTACAAAAAATATCACTTGGGTCCTGCCCTTGCAATCATAGCTCCAAACTTTGCATAAAGATCTATCGGGTCGACAGGCCTGTCTTTTAGCATGGTTTCAAAGTGAAGGTGTGGTCCTGTTGAAACTCCAGTTGAACCAGTCAGGCCCACAACGTGCCCTTTTGAAACAATATCACCTTTTGAAACAAGCACCTCGCTCATATTTGCATACCTGGCAACATAATCTTCATCGCGATATCTAAAACCCAGATCAACACAAAGACCATACCCACCATACCATCCAGCCCTTATTATTTTGCCATCATACACAGCAAATGCTTTTTCCCCAAGTTTCGCCTCTATATCAATCCCGGTGTGGTAATCAAATGATCCAAAAATTGGGTGGATCCTGTAGCCAAATGCAGGATCATGGCTCCTGCTTGTGAAATCCCTAATAGGATAGATTGGAAAATCTGTGGCCATTTCGACTATCTGGCGTGTCAAAAACACCATGGCTGTGGATTTTGTTGTGGTGGCCTGTTTTCTTACAACACCCTCAATTTCAGCCAGTCTTTTTTCAGCGGCCATCCTGTTTGTGATTACCAGAGCTGTCGTCAAAGAACCAATTAGGACAAAGGATATTGAAATAACCAGAATTTTAAAACCAAGGTCCCTTTTTGTGTTGTTCTTCCCGCCCATCAGCATTCAACCCTCCTTTTTCTCCATTGAAAAAACTTTCCACAGAAGACTCTTTTTTGTGCTCTATTTGTCCAGGACACCACTATTTTCCCCCGTCCTGTTTTTGTTGCTGTGCTGGCGCTTCTTTTTTAAGGTATTTCTGGCTCATGTTGACTTTATTGATGTATTCGACCGGGTCTATAGGCCTATTGTTGATTGTTATTTCAAAATGGATGTGCGGGCCAGTTGAGGTGCCAGTTGAGCCTACATAGCCTATCAGGTCACCTCTCTTGATCATGTCGCCTTCCTTTACAACAATCTCATCGCAGTGGGCATACCTTGAGAGAATTCCACCTTCGTCCTTACGATGGAGAACATCTATGCAGAGGCCATAGCCACCGTACCAGTTTGATCTTGTCACAATACCATCGGCAACTGCATAAATAGGCTCTCCAAGCTTGCCTTCGATATCAATCCCGGTATGGTAATCAAATGTTCCCCATATCGGGTGGATCCTGTAACCAAATGCAGGATCATGGTTTCTTGTTTCACCGTCCGGGACCGGATAGCAATTCGGGGTGTGGGTCCTGAGCCAGTAAAGATTGTCTGTTATGCGCTCTGCCTGGGCAAAAATGTGTGTGGTGCTGTCAATTTTCTGGAGTATAGTTGCGGCTTTGGCAGAAATTGTGGAGCCCTGGCCTGAAAGCTGGGGGGCCGTGGCAAGTTCACGGTATGGTTTTGAATTGAAGATCTCCTTGAGGGTCTTGTATTGCGGGGCTATTTCGTCCTTTTCCCTGATTACTTTGTCTTTTGACTCAAGCTGTTTTGCGGCCTCGAGAAGTTGCGTCGCCGATTCGGAATATATCATCTCTTCAGACTTTACATAGGCAATCTGCTCCGAGAGCAGGTAGGAGAGTCTTCCAGTGCCAGTGGACATAAGCATGTTGAACTCATGGACCCTGGTTGGATATGAAACGGCAACAAAATTGACGAGCATACACAGGAGTGCGGAAAATGTCACAACTCCTCCGTAGATGCCTGCCCACTTCAGGTTGAACGAAAAAACTCCTTTGTGTCCCGGCAACAAAATCACCGAAAACCGTTTCGTCTGCTTCTGGTTCACACCTAACCTCATCAATGGAATAGCAAAACACAACAGAAGAACTCATTGTTTGGTAATGTTTGAGACAAACAATGAATTCTTCAAACAGATGTTATTGTATTTGCCTCATTTTATGTGTCAAGCGAAACCCTGATCTACAGTATGGGGAAACACACCAAAACAATGAATTTGGTGCGTAAAGGGATTGGGATGTGCAATAATGGGAACAGTCAGCACATGGTTATTTTCGGGTAATTATGACACAACTAGTCAAGCAAATCATATACTAAATTATGTTATATGCCTTTATAGATTTTCGGTATCTATTTCAAGTTCGTATAGTCTTCTTGCCATAGAAACTCTGGATACTCTAAAAATCCAGGCCATTTCAGCAATCAATTCAATCCTTAAACCCAGACCTGCAATTTTGTTGAAAACATCAATTACGATTCGCGCAGGCATCAGAAGGTTACATGCAAAAAAGTTTGCTTCCATTTCGAGTGGGTTGATGCTTGAAATAGCAGGCTCCCCGTCATGCATGAGGAAGTGACCAAGTTCATGAGCGATACTGAAGCGCCTTCTTGTAAAGGGTTTGAGCGAATTGATGGCAACATAGGCGTTTCTGCCGGTCCTGACAAGAACACCATCGGCCTCGCAAAGCGGCATGAATACAACTTCAAGTCCCAGATGTCTGGAGATTTCAAGGACATGGATATCGCAAGGTCTTTCAATGCCGGCAACAAGGCCCTCGGCAAGAACTGTTATTGACCTTTTTCTTTTTCCGTCTCCCTCTGGACTACAAAATCTATGAAATCCTGTATCTGTTTTTTCCCCTCCTCGGACAGTTCACCCAAAAGCCTTACATTGAGCTTTAGCCCTTCAAGGTCTCCCTCACCTACGAGATAGGCAATACTGACACCAAAGAACCTGGCAATTTTGAACAGTGTCTGTATGGTCGGTACAAGCTTGCCATTTTCAAACTCCGACAGGTTCGATTGCGGGATACCGGTGGCCTTCTCGACCTGTGTCTGGGTATAATTGAGTTTTTGTCTTAAAACTCTTATTCTTTGCCCAATGCTTTCAGAATCACCCATAACTAGGAATTTATACCACAATCCAAACTTATCAATAGCCGATTTGCACCTGCACGGCAAATATGCCATATCCTGTTCTAGAACAACAACCCCTGCCGATATTGTGGAAACATCCATCAAAAAAGGGATCAATCTGGTGGGGACAGGTGACATCCTCTATCCACCCTGGGAGATGGAATGGAAAGACTTTCTCTCAAAACGACCAAAAAATATTGGGGTTGTTCCTACAACCGAAGTTTCGGTGCATTTTCCTTTTGGTGGCGCCAAAAAAGCATTTCACTTCATATTGGTTTTTTCAAATTTTGGGGTCATCGGCATTGTCAGAGAAAAGCTCTCGAAATATGGAAGGATAGGGGATTTTGCCAGACCTGACCTCTATATGGAACCGGCACGTCTTGAAGAGGAAATCTTTTCTTCCGATTCTGGATCAATAATCATCCCGGCACACATATTCACACCATATTTTTCAATACTGGGCCGAAGAGGTGTTGAAAAATTCGAGGACCTGGGGATTTCAAAATCACCCTGCGAAACAGGCATCTCTGCAGACCCATCAATGTGTGCCAGTCTCAAGACTCTTGAAGGGATACCAATTGTCAGCTTCTCGGATGCGCACAGCCCGGAAACAATAGGCAGGGAAGCGACAATCATCGAAAATGGCATTCCGCTGAAAAAATCACTCATGACACCACTCATGACAATAGAGTGCTGGCCGGAGTTTGGAAAATATCATGTAACCGGTCACAAACCTTGTGGTATCGGCCTCAAGGAAGATGAGGATTTCGAGGTATGCCCCAAATGTGGCAAAAAGATGACTCTGGGTGTGGCACAAAGGATTGGAAAGCTTGAAAAAAGCGCATATCCAAAAACACAACCATTCAAAAAAATCATTCCTTTAAATGATTTGCTCGCTTTTTCGCTTGGGCTTTCCTCTCCAACCGCAAAATCAAAAAAACTGGCAGAAAAGGCAATCGAAGCAATTGGGCCCGAGCTTTACATCCTTATGGAGGCTGGTGAGGGCGAGCTTGAAAAAATATTGCCCGAAAAGACCACCGAAATGATATTGAAAGTAAGGTCGGGGAACATAAGAATCAGGCCAGGTTTTGACGGGGAATACGGTAGGATTGTTTCCTAGCAGATTCTTGGCAGGAGCTCTCCAGCTGGTGGATCAAGCACTCTTGTACCACCAATCCTGGTTTTGAGGTACACCAGCTGGGAACGGGTTTCTGAAACAGAGCCAACGATACAGGCACCAACACCTTGTTCGCTGCCCTTCAGGATTTCCAGTGCTTTTTCTTCAAACCCTTTCCTGACCGAAACAAGCGCTCTACCCTCGCAGGCAAGCGTCAGCGGGTCAAGTCCCAGCGCTCCACACATGCCAGACACATCAGGGTCAACTGGCAATAGCGCTTCGTCAATATCAATACCAACGTTGGAGGACTGGGCAAATTCGTTGACTATAGCAGAAAATCCTCCCCTTGTGATGTCCCGGCAGGCATGGATATTTTCACCAAACCTGACAAAAAGCTTCTCCAGCATGGGCCACAATGGGGCAACATCAGAGTGTATCTGGCCAAAAAATCCAAGCTCGTCCCTGCAGGCCATTATACAGGCCCCGTGCCTTCCAAGGGAGCCAGTAACAATCAGTACGTCACCAGGCTCAAGACTGGAGCCGCTTGGGTGGCAACCATCCATCTGGAGGCCAATGCCTGAGGTCGTAACGAATATTCCATCAACTGAACCCTTTTCTACAACCTTTGTGTCGCCGCAAACCACTCTTGTCCCGCCCAGATCGGTCTTGAAGCTCTCCATAATTTGCATCAGCTTTTCAAGAGGAAAACTCTCCTCAATCACAAGTGAGAGCGAGATGGCCAAAGGTCTGGCGGCCATTACGGCCAGATCGTTCAGCGTTCCACATGCCGCAAGCCTGCCAATGTTGCCTCCAGGAAAAAAGATTGGTTTGACAACAAACCCATCGGTTGTAAAAGCGAGCCTCCCCTTTTCCACCCCAAAAACACCTGCATCATCAAACGGCGCAAGCACGTCATTACCAATAAATGATGCAATCATGTCAACAAGCTTTTTTGATTCGGTGCCACCACCGCCCTGCGCAAGTGTTACAAAATTTTTCATCTGTTATTCTCCAAAAACCATGGTTGAACCATCAGAAGTAATGATTACTCCATCCTCATCGGCCCAGACAAGACTGGCACCCCTGTTTGTTTTTACTGACCAGATAGCACTGCCAGAGGACGGATCAAGGCAATAAAAACCATCATCCTTCTTCTCAACCAGCTGGCCATTTATTATCTGGAAGGTGGAATTTTTTTCAGCAAATTCAACGGTTTTCCCACTGTCTGGGCCAAATGAAACAATCTCTGTCATCGTAAGCGAATTGTCATGCCATGAGGCGCAGATGGCATTCCCCAGAACATCAAGCCCGGCCCCAAAATTGCCCTTCTTCGGGTTTGTCAGTTTCAAGCCAGTTTCCTTTATTATTGTGCCTGCCTGTGAATCAAACTCTGCAATCGTGTCATCTTGCGCCAGTAACCATAATCTTCCCCTGAATCCGGCAATAGCAATATATTTCTTTTCCAGCGCAATCGAAACCACTGCACCGGTTGCCGGATCAATCCTGCATAACGTTGTTTTTCCAGGCACTCCTGAAACAAGGCAATATATCTTCCCGTCCAGGGTGGCAAACGGGCCACATGGCCCATCAGAAATTGCAAGCCTCCAGATTACATCGCCGGTTTGTGCATGCAGTCTCGTAAAAGAGCCATCCGGGGAATTAAAAACAACAAGCTTGCCTCCGCACTCAAAAACATCGGCGCAAAGGACCTGCTTGTCCCATCTTGAAAAACCGGTTTTCATGTTCCAGCAGGAAACTCCATATTCTGCCTCCATCGCATAGAAATTTTCTCCAGACGAGAAACCATGAAGAGACAATGATTGTGGGAAATCAGAAGGTTTTATGCCGTCATTTGCGTATATTACAATTCGTCCCTGATAGCTGTCTGTAAGCCATTTTTTCTCGCCAAAGGGGACAACGGGCATCCTTTCGAAAAGCTGAAATTTTGATTCAAACCTCATTTTCAGCTCTCCGGTTCCGGCAAAATGGCCGTAATTGAATGTTTTTATATCAACATCGCCGTTGTCCGGGATGCCTCTTGTGAAACTGGAGCCGGAAAATGCTTTCCAGTTAGTGCCTTTTGAAGATTGGGAACTGCCACTTCCACAACCAGAAACAAAAAGAACCAGTGCAAAGAACAGGGGCAAAAATCTCTTCATCTGAGGCCCTTCCTGAACTTGAAGTATGCCGAGCATGTGCCTTCTCCTGAAACCATGCAGGGGCCAACCGGGTCTGACGGAGTGCACGAAACACCAAACAGTGGGCACTCCTCCGGAGTGACTGCACCTGTAATCACCTTCCCACAGAGGCACCCTTTTGGTTCTTCATCAGGAAAATTGGGCATTTCAAACCGTTTTGCCGCATCGAAACCAGTGTATTCGACTGACAGGGCAAGCCCCGAGCCTTCAATTGTCCCGATGCCCCTCCAGACTGCAGGTGATTTGTCAAAAACCTCGCCCATAAGAGACATTGCCGTTGGGTTGCCATCTGGCCTTACAGATCTCGTGTAAGTATTGATTATTGCAGGTTTTTTCTCTGCAATCATTTTCACAAGAACTGCCAGTCCGGAGAGAATGTCGAAACCTTCAAAACCCGTCACAACTCCGGGAACACTAAACTCTTTCGCAAGAAATTCATAAGGCTCAAGCCCAATGATCGCCGAGACATGGCCCGGCAAAATCAATCCGTCCAGCTTCACTTCACCAGACTGTGCAAGCGCCCTGAGAGCCTCAGGGACTGTCTTGCCAAGAGAAAGCATGGACAGGTTCTTTATGCCAAGTGCCTTTGACTGTTTTATGGTTGCGGCAAAACCAGGAGTGGTCGTCTCAAAACCAACACCAACAAGGACAAATTCTTTTCCTTTTTCCTGTCTGGTCCATTCAATCACATCAAAGGGGGAATACATGACCCTTATATCTGAGCCCATTGACCTTGCAACCGCAAGGGAGCCGCCTTTTCCAGGCACTTTTATCATGTCGCCAAAGGTGCAGATTACAACATTTTTTTGCGAGGCAAGCCATATCATCCTGTCCACATCAGACTGGGATGTCACACAAACAGGACAACCAGGCCCGGATATGATCTTTATCGTTTTGGGAAGAAGTGCCCTGATGCCGTTGGCAAATATTGCATGAGTGTGTGTTCCACACACCTCCATGAGAGTCATGGGGAAAGTGGCCAGTCCTTCAATCATTCCACGAAGTCTGGAGGCAACATCAGACTGGGACGTCACCAAACACCTCCTGAATGGTTTTGAGTATGTTCTCCGCCTCTTCCTTGTTTACTTTTTCTATTGCAAAGCCTGTGTGCAAAAGTACAAACTCGCCAACCTCGGCATCCGGCAAAAGATCAAGCCTTACCTGCCTTTTTATTCCCCCAAACTCCACAACGGCATCAAGCCCGTTTTTTTCACATATCTTTGCTGGTACAGCTAGACACATCGCACACCTCCAACCCTTGAAAGGGCAACAACGGCCTGGCCAAAACTGACGCAACCGTCGCCAGGCGGCAAACTAATGTTTGTATACACCTCAAAACCTTCGCTTGAAAGGGCGTCAAAAACAAGCTCCAGCAAGACAAGGTTCAGAAAACAGCCCCCACTGAGACAAACTCTTTTCAGGCCGGTTTTTTGCCTGGCAAGCAAACACCCTTTCACGATGGCTTCACTTATTCCCTTGTGAAATCTGCCAGATATTGAAGCTGGGTCCTCAATCCCCTGCTTCAGGGCAACAGCCCAGTCAATCTCGAAATGGTCCCCAAAATCTCTTAAAGGAAAATCAAAAGGTTTTGTGCCCGGATCGTAGGCCGACTCAAGCGCCACAGCCAGTTCTGCCTCGTATGTAGCCTTCTGCCCCAACCCTGCAAGAACCGCAAAACCGTCAAATAGTCTACCAAGGCTTGAGGTAATCGGGGCATTTATACCCCTGTCAATCATTACACCCCAAAGTTCCCTTTCTTGAGGGCCAATGCCAAGATCAATTGTGGATCCTGCTTGTCTGGCGAGTGAAAAAAGGATCCTTCTGCAATCTTTTATCGCAACCTCGCCTCCAGGCAACTGGAAAGTTCTTAGGTGGCCAATCCTCTGAAACTCTGACTTTGAGGCAACAAGGAATTCGAACCCCCATATTGTACTGTCTGTCCCAAAACCAGTCCCGTCGGCCGCAACACCTATCACCTCGCCATCAAGTCCGTACTCGCCCATCACCGATGCAATATGGGCATGATGGTGAAATACCGGAATAAACCTGTCAGATCTGGAAAGCTCCTTGCGGTGGACCGTTGTTGTGTAGGAAGGGTGCGCATCGTGGGCACAATATTCTTCCTTGAAACCAAACAACTCCCTGAAAAGGCAAAGGCTCTCGGTAAATCTTGCAAATGTTGCCGCGTTGCCCATTTCGCCGATATGGTGCGATACCATCACCTTCCCATCATAGGCAAAAGTAAAGGTGTTCTTCATCTGGCCACCAAGCGCAAGTATGCTTGGCCCTTTTGGAACTAAAAGTGTCTCCGGAACAAACCCTCTTGCCCTTCTGAAAAGCTGTTGCCTGCCCTTGAAACATCTTGCAACCGAATCATCAATGGGAACCACGATTTCACGGTCATTGTCCAAAACCTTTGTGACCATGAGATTTTCTTTGCCATCAGCAATTATCGGCTCTTCATGGAGGTTCGCCGAGGTGAGGACAACTGGTGGAAGGCCATCAAGCAGGAGAACATGGAGCGGTGTATAAGGCAAGAAGATACCGATCTTGTCGGTGCCTGGTGCAACCGATGGAGCAAGACTGTAGTTGTTTGATTTTTTGCAAAGTACAACGGGCTTCCTCCAGGAAGAGAGCGACTGTTCCTCACATGGGCCAATCTCTGCCTGCCCCCTTGCCTGGGCAATGTCAAAACACATGACGGCCATCGGCTCATTGCCCCTGTTCTTGAGCATTCTTAAAGCGTTGACCGAGGCTTCATTAGTGGCAATGCAGGCAAGATGAAAACCGCCAATTCCCTTGATCGCAACAATCTCCCCAGCAAGAAGGCTCCTTCTTGCTTCCAGGATTGCCTCTTGTCCCTTCAGTTCTCCCATAAAAACAGTCGGACCACAATCAGGGCATGCAATGGTCTGGGCATGATAGCGCCTGTCCAATGGGTCCATATATTCATTCCTGCACCTGTCGCAAAGATCAAAATCACCCTGCGCAATGGTGTGTCTGTCATAGGGCAATCTTCTTATTATCGAAAGTCTCGGCCCACAATTTGTGCAAGATATGAAAGGATGGAGATGTCTTGGATCTTTAGGGTCCAGAAGTTCCCTTCGGCAATCATCGCAAATGCCTATGTCGGGCGGTACAAGCACCGATGATGGAGTACCCTCTGGTGTTTCGAGGATCTTAAGGTCTTTGTAATCCCCTGCGAAATCAGCAATTTCGACCGATTCTATGATTGCTTGTGGCGGCGGAGAAATCCTTATCATTTCGATTGCATTCTGGATGGTAGATGGTTCACCGCAAAAAACAGCCTCTACACCATTGCCAATGTTCCTGACAAAACCTTTGAGGCCAAAAGAATCAGCAACTCTCCAAACAAATGGCCTGAAACCAACACCTTGAACTGTCCCCCTGAAAACAATCCTCTTTGTCATCAGGGACTATATGTTATCGTAACTGTTTTTGTTTTCTGTTCCCAGGCAATCGATGCGCCAAGAATATCAGAGACGGCACGTAAAGGGATAAAGGTCTTGCCCGACCTGATTTCGGGGGGTGAATCGATTGTCGTTGTCTTGACCTCGCCCATTCCAATGATTTCAACTTTTTTGCTGCCAACGGTAAACCTCGACTGGCTTGTACAATTTGTTATTGTGATGCTTCTGTCAGACGGATCCCATGATACCCTTGCAAAAAAGGCCTCTGCAATGATTCGCAGTGGCACCATCGTTCTTGACCCGGAGACATAGGAGGGTGGAGCAACATCAACTTTTTTCCCGTTTATGCTAGCCTTATTCAAGCCAATCGGAATCAAAACAACGGTGGGCAAAACCATGTCATAAACTCTACAGGTAACGGTAAGAGGAATAACACTTTGTTCGGTGTTGCTTTGAATTTCAATTACCCCCGTCTTTTGACAATCATCGCCAGGCTCAATAGCAAAGCCATAAGCGGCAACTTCTACTGTAACAATTTTTGTCTCGTCCGGCATCAGGGAGAACGTTGGCTGGTTATCAACAATCTTCAGCCAACCCTCAAGCGATTGCGCATTCAGAGAAAAAACGAGTTTTCCCTTCCCACAATTTTTTATTGCAAAACTGGCTCTTTTTGTTTGGCCAAGCGTTACCGCTCCAATATCTACAAATTCCTTTTCAACACATATTTTTGGCGGGAATGGATCTATATATTTCAAAGCCACCGGAACTATGACAACTGTTTCCGGTTCCTCTCCCGGAAGGGCCTCATTTACACCATAAAGGTACCTGATATAAAGCTTCCCATCATGGACGCCAACCTTGTTGAGTTCGTCAAGTTTTACGTTGATAATGAATTTCTTGCTCTGACCTGTCCTCAGCTTGAAGACCTTGTCTTCAAGCACCATCCAAGGATTATCGGTCGTGACATCCCCGACTAGCATTGAAGGCCAGTGGTCTTCCCTGTTATTTTTTACTGAAAGCTCAAAGGATGGGTGCTCATCAGTAGTCATGACTTCAAGCTCGATCTTGTCGTTAGAAAGCTCGAAACCCGGTCCAGCTTTGAGACAATATATCCGACCTCCATTGGTACCAACAAAAAATTTGCCCCCTGATATTGAAAGTGATGTGGGTTGTTCTTTGGCAAATTCAAAGTACCAGATCTCGATCCTTTTTGAGACAGAAAAAGCCACTATCCGGCGATTTGAACCAATATAAATGTAATCACCAGACACAACTGGTTCAGTCTTCGTTGGTTCATGGGGAAAATGCCATATGGTTTCGCCACTTTTTGAATCAAAGCACCACAATGTGCTGAGTTTTGATCTTACAAAAATCTCGTTTCCAACAGCAACTGGATGCGCACCTATCCAGCCATCAACTTTTTTTGACCAGATCGTCTTGCCATCATTTGCAGAAACTGCATAAACCCTGTTGTCGTAACTGCCAAAATATATTGCACCTTCATGGTAGAGCATCCCACCTATAACATCTGTTGTTGTGACATCACTTTTCCAGATAAAGGCACCATTGCTTGCGTTCAGGCAATAGAGCTTCCCGGCATCACAGCAAACAAAAATCTTGTCATCCGCAATACAGGGTGGAACAGAGATCGGACACAATATGTTTACTTTGAAATTTACCTGGCCCGTTTTTATGTCAACACTCAAAAGATCACCCTTTTCGTTTCCAAAAATGCAGGATTCTTTGTAAGAGCCAATACCCCTTTGTACCTTGCCTATCTGCATCTTCCATCTCTGGCTTTTCGATTCAGTGTCTATTGAAACCACAGATCCATCGTCCAGGGCCAGGACAACGGTATCAAATGTTGTGAATGGTGTTGCTATAATGCTTGAAGGGAGGTCCATTGACCACAGGAGGTTGTCTGCTTCCCTGTCTTTGTCGAAACAGTAGAGTTTTTTTACTCCCACATAAACTCTTTGGCCAAAACTGGCCACTTCGGTCGAAAGTTCGCCACCAACCTGATACGACCAGGACTGAACGAGTGGGGGAGACAAGGGAGCACTTGAAGTTCCCGAGTGCGAATGGTCATGCCTGTATGAAGGCCACCCGGAAGGAAAGGCCTGGACAGGGCTGGTTGCCACCCAAAAAACAATTATTGCAATTGCAAGTTTGCGCATTGCTCTTTGGGATTACAGATATGTGTTTTTTGGCAAAAGTAAATAGCCCCTAGTCTTTTTTTGGCTCGTTTATTGCCTTGTTCAGGGCCTCAATGAGTTTTTCAACTTCCACACCATGGGCAGCGGCGCCATCCTTGATGGATTCGTAGGCGCTTATATGGCAACCAATGCAATGTAGTCCAAACTGGAAAAATACCGGTATCACCTGAGGATATTTCTGTATCACTTCACCAAAGGTCTCGTCTCCGGTTATGATGTTTGCATTTTTATTATTTTCGGTCATTTTTCCCCCAATATGGTTTTAAGGGTGTCCTCAACTGCCTGAGGAATCACTGCGTCTTCAATTGCGCCTTCATCTGCTATTCTTGCATATGAAGGGTCTATGGGCATGCCGCCAAGATAAGGGACGCCCTGTTCCTTGCATCTCTCCTGCACCCTTGAATTGCCAAATACTTCCACTTTTTCGCCATCCTTGCAGACAAAATAGGTCATGTTTTCCACAACACCAACAAGCGGGATACTCATTTCAGCAGCCATCTTGAGAGCCTTAGTGACAACAAGGTTCGCCAATTCCTGAGGGCTTGTCACAACAACCATCCCGTCAATCGGGAATATCTGGAAAACTGTCAGCGGAACATCGGCAGTTCCTGGCGGGAGGTCCACAAAAAGCAGGTCAAGATTGCTCCAGTTGACGTCCGTATAAAATTGTCTCAAAACACCGGCCAACACCGGGCCTCTCCAGATTACAGGAGTCGTCGGGTCAGGAATGAGCAGGTTCATTGAAACCATCTCGATCCCCTTTTTGGTTTTCCTTGGTTCGACGCCCTTTTCTCCAGCAACAAGAAGGCCTTTTTGTCCAAAAATTGTCGGTATCGAAGGGCCGGTTATGTCGGCATCAATAACGCCAACCTTGAGGCCTTTTCTGTTGGCGGCAACCGCAAGCAATGAAGTCACAAGCGATTTGCCAACACCACCCTTGCCGGAACCAACTGCAATAATCCTTTTTATGGGTTGGCCAGAAAGCTTTTTGAGTGGGTCCTCGGTTTGCTGTGCCTGGCCCTTGCCACCAGCCTTCTGGAAGGTGTTTTCACGCTCGGCCTCGGTCATGCTTCCAAAAAGGACTTCCACCTTGAAAACACCCTGCAACTTTTTCAGCTCTTCTTCGATATCTTTTCCAATCTTATTCTTGAGCGGACAGCCTGGTGCTGTTAAAGCAACCATTACAGATACAGTATCTCCCTGCATCTTTACGTCCCTTATCATTCCGAGGGTGACCAGGTCAACGCCCAGTTCAGGATCCATGACGTTGCCAAGTGCCTTCATGATGTCATTTCTATCTGTCATCTGGTCTCCTTTGCAAACCTGACCACATTTTATTTCAACTTGACAAAAACTCTATTAAATGAGAAAAAACCGCCCATGAAACTTATATTAAAAGCAACTCGCCAACAAGCCCAGCCTGTGAAAATTGCGACAAGAATCAAACCACCAGAATGAAATGACAAAGCCCCCCTTGTAACAAGGGGGGCTTGATTGATACTCATATGGAAATTGCTATCTCTTAGCACACTCCCCAATAATTTTCCTTATCTCCTCTACATGCGCAAACCCCACCTGGGCGGCAATATCCAGTCCAGTTTTATTCAGGTCTGCTTCCTTTATTTTGAGCTTCCCGGCAACACAATCCGCCGGAACTGCATTTGCCCTACAATAATCAAGAACATTGTCGGTACCTTTAAAGAATGGCAATTGCCCTCCTGATGGTTGGCTCCCATTTCCATCACCAGGTGCAGGCTGCTGGTCTTTTGGTGGAAGCCCCTTGCAGTCCTGGACCATTTTTGGCAGATCCTCTGGTGTTATCTTCAGCATTTCAGCAACCTGTTTACCCTCTGCATCCAGCTGCATCATGGGAATGCCAAGTTTTGAGGCGACACAATCGGTTGAGTAATCATTGTTCTCAAGCCAGTCCAAAAAGTTCATGTAACCCTTGAACTCCGGAATTTCCTGACCTTCATCTTTTTCTTCCTCGTCCTTTTCCTGGATAGGCAGACAATCCTTGTACTTTTCGGGTAGCTGGTAGGTTTCCAGACCAAGTTTCTCGGCAACAGTTCTTGCCTCTGTGTTGAGGTCGGATTCGGCAATACCAAGCTTTTGTGCCACACACTCCGGGGAAATGCCATTCGCTTTCAAGTATTCAAGCAGGTTCATGTAGCCATGGAGTTCTGGAAGAGTTGTTTCTTCGTGTTCTTCACCCGGCTCTTCAGTATGTGTTTCGCCAAGGCCAGCCGGGTTCCATTTTCCGATTGCCATTCCAACGACAATGGAAAGCAGGAAAACGCCAAGGAAAAGAAATCCTGCAAGGGCATATGGTCTCAGTTTCATTTTCCACCTCCATACCCAATTGTGAACTCAAGCGAGCCAGGCGCAGGGCACTCTTCAACACAGTTCATGCATTCGATGCATGACCCCCTGTCTATTTTTACCTGCTTGCTCACCGGTATCCTGTATGGACAAACCTTGTCACATATTCCGCAATTGATGCAAATGTCCTCATACCTTCTGATTCCAGTGGCAGAAACCTTTGCAAACGGATGGATCAATCCGCCAAGTGGACACAGGTAAAGGCAGAAAAATCTCTCCACAAAAAGCGATCCAAGAAGCAAAACCACAAGAATTATTATCCCGACAATGTCTGCGGCATGTCCCCACGTGAACAGAATGCTGTACGGATCGTAAGCCTTGAACCACAGATCGGCCTTTATTATTGTCATTGCCAGAATGAGCGCCAGAACAACATACCTGAGCCATCTCAGGGCATTGTGAAGTTTTCTTGGGAGCTCAATGCGTTTTTTGAACAGTTTCAATCTGAGCCTGTAAAGCCATTCAAACACTCCGCCAAGAGGACAGGCCCACCCACAAAAAGCACCACCAAAAACCAGAACGGCAATAATGAGACCTACCAGCAAAACAATGTTTGAATCACTTGTACGCCTGACAAATTCCCCGGTCATTGCAAGTTTTGGGATTGTCACAAACCCGCCAAAAGGACAATAAGTGTCAATAGGGCCGGCCATTTTTGTCGCAAAAGCAAGGTGTCTCCACGAGAGAAAAACCACCGAGCCGGCAAATATCGCCTGGGAAAGATACCTTAAATACCTCCATTTGAAAAAAGACTTTGGTTTTCTGGGAACAACTTTTTCTTCCACCTTTTCCTCCTCTCACTCTCTAATGGTAGAATTATAACAAACTAGGGTTAGACATACTATCCATTTTATGGAAGATAAAATACTATGCCATATATTAAAATATCAAGTATACCTATATAGGGTATGTTAATTTGTTTTCTATCCAAGTCAATCCAAATTGTCAAACATTGTCTTTTCGATAGGGGTAATCAAATTGACTATCTCTCTTGGAATTTCCGTTTCAAATCTGTTTATCCCCCCCAATAAAAGATTTGCCGGTGTACTCACCATGAGTACACCGGCAAATGAAATCGCTCAAACAATTTGTTCAAGATCAAGATTTATTTTAATACAACAACTTTCTCTTTTTTATTGCAGGGCTCTTTCCCACACGCCCCAAGCTCTCTCTCAAGCCACACTCTCTGGTTGAACAGTGCACAGCCTCCACTCTCATCGAGCATCCCGTGTGACTCCCTGATTTTTCTGAGAAACTCCGAGCGAAGTGCATTTTTCAGACTCATGTCCTGCAATGACGAGTCCGAGAAAGGAGCAAACGGGCAAGGCTCGACTTCGCCCCTTGCGCTTATGTGCACAAAACCTTTTCCTGCGGCAAGACAACCAGTTGATTCATTTTCTTCTCCAGGAAAGGCTATAAAAAGACCCGGAAAATGCTTTCTGAATGATTTTACGCTCTTGACAAGCTGGACCCTCTGGGCATCATCTGGAACACTATTTTGTGTGCCTGCCTCAAAAGGAACATATTCCACATAAAAGAAAATCCTTGAACCAAGGTGCAGGAGTCCTTCCACAAAAGCACCTGATGTGACAAGGTCAGTATTCCCTGATGTGACTGTTATCGAATTGCCATAGAACACTCCCGCCCTCTTGAGCTTGCTCATCACCTCGTGGACTTTTTCAAAAGTTCCTTCGCCCCTTCTTCTGTCAGTTTCTTCCTTGCCACCTTCGATACTTATTATCGGAACAAGATTTGGGGTGCGCTTGAGGAGGGCAATTACATCGTCATCAAACAGCAGACCGTTTGTGAAAATCGCAAAAACCATGCTCTTGTGAGACTGGGCAAGCTTGAACAGGTCGTTTCTGGTGAAAGGCTCCCCTCCAACAACAACAGCAATCCTCATACCAATATCATCAGCCTGAGAGATGACATTAAGCAGCTTTTCACTTGTGAGTCCCTCTCCGCCTATCCTGTCTTGTGCATGTGCATAGCATCCCTTGCAATGGAGATTGCACTGCCTGGTAACACTGATTATGGAAAGTGGTGGCACTCTCAGGTTTTCTTCCCTGAGCAATCTCTCACGCACTTTTGAGGCCCGAAGCTGTGCCATGAGCATTTTTCCGAAGAAAATTGCACGGCGTGGCGATGAAAGCGTTATTCTGGCAGCGTCCCTGAACAGCCCGGAAATCGAACCATCAAAAGCTTTTATGTAGTCAGTGTTTTCCATTTCAAATCCTTTCCTCATATCCAACAAGACATTAGACATGTTTGCAAGAAGTTTATTTGGGAGGCCACATTAAAACACTTAAGAAACCAAAGAGATACTGCAAAAACTCAAATCCTTTCTGTTGCATGGAACCGAAAAACCGATAAAACGACCAAAAATAAGCCACAAGTACTTGAATATTATGTGCATATGTTCATAATATAAATATGTCCAGGCCAAAGAATTGCCGGTTTGTTGATAGAAATTTTATCGGGGCGCGCTTTCTTCCAGACTCAACTCCAAACGGCGACATCGTTGTGACTGCCGACGAGGTTGAGGCACTCAAGCTTTCTGGTGAAGATCTTCTCCAAATAAAGGCTTGCAGGATGATGGGAGTATCGAGAACTACTTACGCCAGAATACTCACCAGCGCATGCAAAAAAGTTGCAGACGCCCTGGTCAACCAAAAAGCAATCACATTAGCCGAAGGGCACCACAACATAAGGAAGATGCAGGAGACAGAAAAAATGGCAAAAATTATTGCAGTACCAGTTGAACAGGACACATCAAATCCAACCGTGTCAGGGCATTTTGGCAAATCACCGTTTTTTGCGGTGCTTGATCTCGAAAGTGGGAAAAAGGAATTCCACTCGTTTGATCATGGTGGTTGCGGAGACATAGCTTTTTCTCTTGAAAAACTCGGCGTAAAAGCGGTATTGGTCAAGGGGATAGGACAAAGACCAAAATCTGTTCTTGACCAGCTTGGAATAGCCGTCCTCCTGGCACAAGGAGAGGATCTTGAACAGGTAGTAGAAAGTTTCAAAAAAGGCTCAAGTGTAAACTTCGAGGGCAGCTGCAACCACGACCACGGGAACTAGTTTTCAGGCTCAGTACCCGTAGCGCTCCTCTTTCCAGGGGTCACCGTGTTCGTGGTAGCCGTAGGATTCCCAGAAACCCAGCTTGTTCCGCGGAATAAACTCCAGGCCGGTGACCCACTTGGCCGACTTCCAGAAATAAAGCCTAGGGACAACCAGGCGGACAGGAAAACCGTGTTCCGGTGAAATTGGTTCGCCGTTGAACCTCAGCGCAAAAACCACATCGTCCTGAAAAAAATCATGGAGCGGAATGTTTGTTGTAAAATCATTATGGCCATGGACCATAACAAATTTGGCTTCTGGCCTTATCTTCACGAGGTCGCGTATCACCAGCGCAGACACGCCCTCAAAAACATTGTCAAGTCTTGACCAGCCTGTGACGCAGTGAATGTCGCACCTGACCTCGGTCATTGGCAGACCAAGAAACTCCTCGTAAGAAAAAGACTTTTCCTCCTCCACCAGCCCAAAAATCGAAAATCTCCATTTGCCAGTGTCGATCTCCGGAATCTGGCCATAATGCAGGACCGGAAAAGATGAAATCTCCCTTTGCCCTGGCGGAATCCTCTTCTCCCTTTTTGTGTCAGGGCTCACGACAACTTTTTTCTGCTCCATGGGTAGGCATGATATTACCCCAAAAACTTCCGGTCAACGGGGTTGGTAAAGATATTAGCAACAAATGATTTACAAGTCATCCAGGCTTCTCAGGGCCAGCACTCCACGCCCAGAGGTGTTTTTTGTCAATCTTTCAGGGGCCTGCGTTAAAGGCAACCCATACTTGGAAGCAGGTAGTGCTTTGTATATGTTGGTCTGTCCAAACAGGCAATGTTTTTTCTTGACTTGGGGCACTGGCAATAATAGGATATCAAGTCGACGCCGGCGTAGCTCAGTTGGTAGAGCAGCTGACTTGTAATCAGCAGGTCGACCGTTCGAATCGGTTCGCCGGCTCCAGTCTTTTCAAGACCACCTGCCAAAACACCCGCAAATATTGACTATTAAAAAAACAAACAATATTATTTGCTAGCAAAGACATTGCCCGACAAACAATCGGGCAGAAGGCGGGGGCCATGCCGGACGAAAAGAAGTTAACCGAAGAAGCAATCGAATCCGAAAAAATGCTTTTTGACATAATCCTGAGGCTCGTGGACACAACAGACAAAACCATCCTCGATCTGGACTCAAAGCTAAACCAGATCTTCATTTTCTACGCCACCACAATGGGCATCCTGATCGGCGTTGTAAACAAGGACTACCTGACTTTCATCTTCACCCAGGCCGCCGACTACACGGTAGTTTTCGTCATCTTCGCACTCTGCTTCGTGACCACCCTCGCCCTGCTGATAAACGGCCTCTGGCCAAGGAAATTTGTCGAACTGCCGAACCTTTCCTGGATGGAGAAACTGTCAGACTACCTGAAGGGCCACCCAAAATACACACTCGCCGAGCTGGTCACACACGACCTGGAAATAACAAAAAGGTCCATATTCAAGGCAATCCATGCAAGCGAAAGGGCCGCAAACCTCAAAGGGTGGTGCTACAAGGCCGCGCTGGTGACGATTGTCCTCTCCCTTGTGGCGTTCTTTACTTCGCTTGTGATGTACTATGTGCCGTAGAAATTTATAATAATTTCATATTTATTCTATACAATTCAAGCTTACATTTTCTAATAAATAATGGCTTAAGCCTAGCTAACCAATCCAACCTGTCCTATAAGAGTAGCTGTGAAATACAAAAACAAGTATGTCTTTCATGGAAGAATCTCAGAGGACAAATTCAGAGAACTGACCAAGCTGTTTGCATTGGATATTGACGCC
>JAAYUI010000228.1 GCA_012517765.1 Caldisericales bacterium
AAGCGATTGATCATTTAGCTCCTCAATAGAAAAATGGCGGTTCTGTGTTTCGCCGCCATTTTCTATCGAAGGATATCCTTGCTGCAATATCCTAGAATATCCCGAAATGTCCTGAAACATCCCAATTTAACCTGAACGGTAATTTGCATTCCGATATGGCACAATTTGCTCGCCAAATTCCTTCCTCAACTGGTTCAAACGGTTGAGAATTGTCTTATCCGTTTTCTGGAGACGTATTCCGATATCTTTACAGGACAACCCACGATGCCACAGACGAATACATTCCCTATCCCAACCCCTGTCTGGAATCATTAGCCAGGTCTGAGAAGATTCTTTCTTGATTTCATCGATCGGCGGGAAAGGTTCCGAATCAGTATTTGACGAGGAAATTTCTGAGCCCTTTATCTCTGGGGTTTTAAAATCAACAGGTAAAGATATTTTTTCTATAGTGGGTATCGAAAACCAGCCAAGCCGTTCCATCTCGTCCCGAAAAGCATCCCAAAGCCACCACCCCTTTTCACTATCAAACAAAGAAACCTTGAGAAGGGTATTTCCGTTCAGTAGTTTGTGGGCAACGAGGTCAAGAGAAGTATCCCTGTCCAAAAATCGAACTGCAATCGGATTAATATCCAGCGGAAATTCCAAGATTTTACGCTGCGTGCCAGGATTAAGTACGTTGCAGACCAGCCCCATCTCCTTCAATATCGATTCGCGAGCCATAACCGCAAATTCAGCCGGCGAACCCTGAATGACAAATTCAAAGGCAGCTCGTGGTATCTGGAGTAAACCTATTCTTTTACTCCATTGACCCCATAAACTGTCCTTGGGTTTATCCCTCTGTGGTTGATCCAACGTGTCTATTCCCCAAATTCTCAACACATTCAAAAACCAATTCATTGCATTGGCACGCTGTTCTGAGCGTATCTGAAATAGTTCGTTTGCCAGGCGCGCTAACAACTGCTCTTCATTAGAAGCGGAGTTGGCTAATCGGCGTATATCCGGTTGAATCTGGTTCAACTTCAATAAAAGGGCAGTGCGAAACAACTGAGTTTCAGTGGTATTTGGATATTCCGGAAAATGAGTGATTAAAAATGATTGTGAAGCCGGTAGGGCAGAAACACTGAACGTCACCAATGATCCCCAAGTTTTATGTTCCAGTGAGATCTCCCATTTCTCAACCATCACAGAAAGGTGAATTTCAGGATGTGCAAACGGAGGTTGAGAAAGCAGCCGGCATATTGCCAATAATCGATTTGAAGTTGTGTTAAGGATGCAGCTCGTCACGGGTTAGTTTCTCCGATCCTGTGGAGGAACATAACTCTGGATGGTGACTTCCTTACGATTGTGGCCTAACTGAATGGATGTATCCAATAACGCCTGGTCATCATCCGCGCCAGCTTCAATCCTGTTTTTATAGTTTTGCGCTGCGAATGTTTTCCGGAAGCCGTGTGTGCCCAGGCAAGGAATTCCGAGAGCTTTACACGCTTTACGCACCTGTTCGCGCACTCGATCCGGGAGAGATCCGCGGTCATGGAAGATGTGACCAGTTGGATTTTTCTCGCCGATGGCTTTGATCTC
>JAAYUI010000169.1 GCA_012517765.1 Caldisericales bacterium
CCGGCGACTACCACCCCGACGACCCCCTGCTCGCCTGGCTCCAATCCCTGTGATTATGCCGAAGTTCCTCGGCCCGCCACGCTCTCCACCAAGCACGACACTTCAAGGTTCGGCATAACCGTGACGTCGGCATAACCGGTGTTATCCCGAGTTCGGGATAACACCGGGTTCAAGACCGCGACCGCGGAGGAACTGCCCGACGCGAAAGCGGTCATGGACCCGTTCCACGTCGTCCGCCTCGCTGGGGACGCGCTCGATGAGTGCCGCCGACGCGTCCAGCAGACCACCAGGGGGCACCGCGGCCGTGCCGGTGACCCGTTGTACGCCGCCCGCCGGACCCTGCACACCGGCGCCGACCTGCTCACCGACCAGCAGAAACAACGCCTCGAGACCCTGTTCACCCGGGACGAGCACGTCGAGGTCGAGGCCACCTGGGAGATCTACCAGCGCATGATCGCCGCCTACCGCGAACCCGACAAGGCCCGCGGCCGCCAGCTCATGACCGAACTGATCAACAAGATCAGCCACGGCGTGCCCGGCGCGCTGAAAGAGATCATCACCCTCGGCCGCGCCGGTGCGGGGCGCGGGCCGCGAACACCACCCGGGTGAGGGTGGGGGTCATGACGGTGTGGTCGGCGAGCCACCCGAGTGCCCCGTCGGGTGTGTGTGGGGTGAGCTCCAGCCAGGGCACGAGGACGGCGGCTGCGATCTCGACGTCGCTTGCGATGAGGATCCCGTCCGCGACGGTCAGGGCATGGCTGCGGATCACAGTACTGGTGGGCGGGCGGATGCCCCACCGCACCCCGCGGGAGGTGGTGGACCGCAGCTGGGCCTCCTCCCGCAGCGCACCGGCCCACGGGGCGAGCTGGTCGGCGCCGTCCTGGGTGGCGAGGTGGAGCAGGAGGATCGCGAGGGAGCGGGAGTCGCGGAGGTAGTCCTCGCCCGGGGCCGGCTCCCCGAGGACGACGATGTCCTGCCCGGCGACGGCGTCGTCATGGCGGCGCTGCCGGTCCAGGCATCCCGCGGATACGGGAGCGGCGGGCTGCAAGGTCAGGTCCGCGTCGCAGTGCCGGGCGGGCCCCCGGCCGGTCGGGTTGTCGCAGGTCGTGCCGACGCCGTCGGGCCGCAACGGTGCCTGCCGTTGGGCGCGGAACGGCCGACGACAACTGCCACACGTCGCGGTCAGGTACCGCCGGTGGGTGGTGCACACCGTGGTGGTCGCCAGGCGCCACCGCAGCTGCCACACCCCGGTGGTGGCGAGGCAGTCGGGGCAGATCTGGGTGCCCTGCCCGGGCATCCACACGCGGGCGGCGAGGACCCGGTAGGTGTCCGGGTGGTCCGGGTCGAGGCCGGTGAGGTCGAGGGGCCGGCCGTCGCCGTACGCCGCGATCGTGGTGGCCCGCAGGCACTCCGGGCCCATCCCGGTGAGCTGGGTCAGCCGCCGGGTGACCGGCCGGGACGGGGCCAGCAGCCCGACGACGGGGGTCACGGCCCGCCCACCGAGCGCGGTGGTGATGGCGGCGGTGGTCATGCCGTTGGCGGCGGCGAGGTGCTCGAGGTAGCAGTCCAGCGCCTGCCCCGCGTGCGGAGTGAGGGTGACGGGCAGGCGCGCGGTCACGCGAGGTCCCACAAACGGGGGACAACGACGGCGGGAGTCGCGGCGTCGTCGTCGACGGTGGCGGTGAGCCGTGCGTGGGCGTGGTCGGTGAGGGCGAGCCGCACCTCCGGGTCCAGCAGCCGCCCGGCGGTCAGCACAGTGGAGGTCGGCAGGTCCGTGATGGCGGAGGTGTACAGCGGGCCGCGGGTGTGGTGCACCCAGATCCACCCGTAGGCCAGGTCGGCGGGGTTGCGGTCCGGCGTGGCCGGCAGGGCGGGCAGGCGACGCAGCAGTGAGTTCAGGGTGGGGTCGTGGGGGCGGAGCACGTCCCGGCGGTGCTGGTAGTCCACGAGCTGCTCGGCGATGAGGTGGTCGGCGGCGGTGAGCAGCAGCGTGGCGTCCGTGTCGCCGCAGACTGAAGCACCGGGCTGCTGAGCGACCGTTGATGGGATCTCCAACATGTGAGACGCGTACTTGAAGTACAAGTGCGATTCCTGAAAGTTCGCTGCATCTCGACAATTTCTGTCGAGATGCAGCGAAGACTGAAGAAACACGCCGGCCATCTTTGAAGAAACTGGCCCGTGGGAGCTGGTTGCTCAAAGTTCGCGGCGGGCGCGGGTCTCGTCATGGTTGACGTCGTGGTGAGATGTCAGGCCCTGTAGCACGAGCGATCCGACGATGGCGAGGACTCCGAAGTCGCGGACGACCGTCAGCAGGGTGGAAAGTCCGGAGTAGAGCATGAGCCACGTGGTACCGAGTGCGTTACCCGGATAGAGGGCTGGGACGAAGGACGCCAGTACGGCTGCGATCACGCACCACACTCCGGTCCAGAACAGTCCTCGGGTGGTCACCTGTGGTGGCATGCTCGTCTCCTTCTCAGTTCCAGGGTACGGAGTCGTACCAGCCCTCGATCATCTGGGCGAATCCGCTTTGGGCTATGACCGCGGTGATCCACGCCCACCCCCCAGTGAACCGGCGCTCCGGTGGGTGGGACATGGTGCGGCGCCACACCGGGACCGGTTCCAGCAGGAGGAACACCGCCCACCCCAGGGGGAGGAAGGAGAGCCAGAACCACGCCCACTTCGTCGCCCACCGCGGCTGGGGACCACCGATAAGGACGAACAGCATCACCAGATGGACGATCGCGAACGGGCTCCACCGGATCCCGGAGGGGCCCATGAAGTACTCGGCGCGCCGCTCGAGCACCACCGCACCGGGTGAGTCGGCGACCGCCTGCACGATGACCGCGTCCTCGTCCACCCGCTCCCCCGGCACGGTGCTCACCTCGTAGGTGGCGTACCCGTCCCGCCCGGGAACCTCCCACTCCACCCGTTGGGCGAAGCCACCCACCATGCCTTCGTCGGCTGCCGGTCCCAGGACCACCCGGGTGACCTCACCAGCCTCCAGGCCGCGAAGCAGGTCCCCCATGGACCGTTCAACCGGCTGGGTGAACCAGTGTGCGAACGCGGCCACCACGACCAGGGCGGCCACCACCCGGACCATCACCGCGAGCCGCGACGGCGGCGCCACCGGCGTCACGACGTCGTCCCGCACGACCACACCACTCGACATCTCGACCACCCCCGAAACCCCATTATGTGCAGGTGGATCGCGGCGGAATGGATCGATCGGGCTCGAATAGGGCGTAACGGATCGGGCTCGGGAGGTTCGTGCTGGTTCAGAAGAGGCTTCCACACCGAGATTGCCGGCTACCCGTTCGAGAACGGCCGTTGTGAAGCGGTCGTGCTGGTTGAGCGCACTGAGCAGGGTCCCGGGAGTTACGGTGGATTCCACGAGATTGACGAGGGGGATGCTCGATGGAAAGCCCGCTGCTACCGGCAGGGTATGACCTCTTCTGGTCGTTCGTCATACTGGCGCCGCTCTTTCTCCTGCCGGCCGCGGTGGTCGTGTTCCGCGCCGGCCTGACGACGGGGAACAAGGTTGTCCTGATGCTCCTCGCGGTGGCCCTGCCGGTCCTGGGTCCCGTCGCGGCGATGGTCATGGCGCGGTTCGTCACCCCGGGGGACCCGTCCACGGAGGGATCGTGACCACCGGGCGGTGGTCGGACCCGGACCCGGCCTACCCGGACCGGCACGACCTCGGGGTCGAGCGTCAGGTGCGTGGCTCGGTGCCGAACTGGTTGACGATGAACCAGGACTGGCGGGACCACACCCGCCGCCGGTGGTGGGAACCCCTCATTCTTGTCGCCGTCACCCTGGCCGTTCTCGGCGTGTTGATGTGGGTGGCGGGGTGCGCGAGCGTCGACGACGACGACGGCCCGGCGGCGCCGTCGAGTGCGCCGGTGGGGTGGGACGAGCCGAACACTTCCGAGGGCGCCGGTAGCAGGTCAACCAGTGAGTTGACGCAGGACTTCGTTGAGGGCATGATTCCCCGGCTTGTGCAGGTCGCGGAGGGATGGGATTCGCCGGATGACGGTTCGACACCTCCGGCACCGGGGGTGTGGGTGCTTCTCGGCGAGAGCCCGACGGGGTGTGTGGCGTCCGCACGTGTGGACGTGGAAGCGGTGGCGGATCCCGAAGGCGATCCGGAGACCGCCGCGGTCGCGGCCGTCAGGGAGGTCGCCGCTGACCTGCGGGTCACGGTGGATTCGACCGGTAGTCAGTTTGTGTGGTTGCCCTCGCCTGCCTTCGAGACGGCCCCGACACAAGGTTACAACCTGGCCATGGTGGGGGGACAGGGCCCGGAGGGTCCGGAGCGGTTAGCCGCTCGCCGTGAGGTGAACTGGCTGCAACTCGAGGGCGCGCCGTTCACGATCACAACTACGACGGTCCGCATGGCCTGCGGCGAGACGTTCGACGTCACTGCGTGGGACGAGCTGTTCGCCGCCCTCCGGATGAAAGGCCCTTGGAATGAGGAACCCGGACAGTGGACGGTCGTCGACCGCTGAGCCCTGATCCGCGCGCCGCCGGTTCGGTTGAAGATTCATTGTTGAAATCAGCGCTCAGATTTCAAAGTTCGCTGCATCTCGACAACATCTGTCGAGATGCAGCGAAGACTGAGGAAACACGCCGGTCATCTTTGAAGAATCGGGACCCTAGGCGTGGGGTCCTCAAGAATACACAGCAGGCTCCACACCTGACAGTATCGCTGCGTTGAACGGACTTGGGGCCGAGCGTCAGACCGCCGTGCTGCTGCCACCCCCGGGGCCGCCATCAATGACCCATTCGAACGGGTGGTCAAGGTAGTTTCCGATCCCGCCTCCCAAGGGCTTGATGCCCAGCCTCGTCGCGCGTTGGTTGAAACAGGAATTGGAGAGGACTCCGACGAAGTATGCCAAGGGGTCGTCTTCCTGATTGATTCTTAACTGCTTCCACCCCCTCGTCCCATCGTCGTGAGATGCGAGCAGCCAGAAGCCGCGCTTGGCAATGCACATCGAGGAGACCACACCGCCGACAGGGTCGAGTCCCTCCTGTTCCAAGGCATGTTGTAGGTAGGCAAGCTCTTGACCGCGGGCCACCTCTGAGTCGAAGGCCACCAGCATGTTGAAGGCACCAAAGACTTCGGGCGCTGGGTACAGCGGAGCAGTGACCTTCAGTTCCGATATGGCCTTGGACTTCTGCGCGAAGGAGACGAGGTCATTCTTCGTCAGGACCGACTTCACCTCCACACGGCAGAGCACGTTGTCGAACAGGTACACGCCGTGCGACGAGTTGGAGGACGCGAGCACTGAAGGTGCGAGGAGCGAATCGAATAGAATGATGTCGTCCTGCGCGGCCTGCATGACACGCTGCTCGTGATCAACGACGACCCCTGTTCCGCAGCCGACCGCTGCAGGCAGCCACGGTGCAAAGAGATTGTTAAGCAGGAGTTCACGGAACCGTCCCTTGACCCCAGGGTGACCGATGTCGCCATCGATTGCGGCACCGGTGACGGTGTGTCGGCAGTCCTCGCGGAGCCGATTGAGAACATACGGCGTTCTGGAACCGACACTCGGCTCGTTCTCGCTGCTCATCGCACGAGACTAACGCGGATCACCCGGCACCGGCGGTCGGGTCCTCCCGCCCCGTGGCCGAGGAACCCCCAACCATCCCTCGTCGCGGGTGGTCGGGTGTCTCGCTCGGGCGAGCCCCACCCGACGTGACTGCGCCTAACCATTCACGGATGGTCGGACGCGCCATGGCGCGCATCGAGAAGGGTCCAAGATGCACGACCGACAGCTAGTCCGTAGTTTCCACTGTCGGCGTCAGGTCGCCAGTGGGGGAATCTATTGATGTCGAAACACCCGCACCTGCGGACATGACGCCGATTTGCAGAGCGACTGCGGCCAAGAACAGGGCGAATGCACCAATCTTGTAGAACCAGACGAGCTTGTCGTCTGAGTGCATGCTCGGCTTTCGACTGAGGAAGGCCGTCAGCCTTCCCGTCTCTTGGGGGCTTCCGGCAGTAATCGATGCGGTCATTCCGGCTTGAGGAAGCGTCTTCTTGATCTCCGCTTCGATGAGCGTGCCGTGGGCAACGGCGGCCTTCAGTAGCGGGTGGTACCAAGTGCGGTCAACGAAGTAGAAGGCGTACCAGAGTATGAGGCCAGGGACGACGATCAGGGCGCCGAGGCTGAACCCGCCGACCGTTGTCCCGTCCTTCGCTGCCACCCCGGCGGCTCCCAGGGCGAAGGTCGCGACCGTCAGTGCGAGTCCCCGTATCCGCCACTCGATGTCGTTGAAGTGCTGCTGGACATCGACGGACTTTTTCCACATGTCAACGTAATGACCGACCTGTTCGTTCAGACTCAACTCGGTTCGGGGGTCGATTGGTTGCACTTGCCCTGAAGTGCCCTCTGGCACCAACGAGACCTCACCTGGCTGCCCTTGGCGGACAGCTTCGTCCATGTCTCCTGGCATTGATCAGAGCCCGAAGACCGGGAGTACTTCAGCGAACTCGGCGGTGCACGAGAGAGTGGGAACTATCAGACCCGCCGTCTCCGCCAACTGTCTCTCGCGCTCAACATCCTCGTCCGACCAGTGCGACACGCGGCGCAGCAACTCGTATTCGGGTCGGTTCTGCACCTCTCCGAACTTGGCGTGTACATCCAGGACGCCGACGCTCTGCGCCATGGCGATGTCCTTCATGAGGCTGTCGCCGATATACACAGCCTCCTCGGGCCTGCACGACTGATCGTCCAAGATGGCCCCGAGCACTTGGGTATTCGGTTTGATGGCACCCCGCGGCACGTGGTGGTGCTGCGTTACTCGCAGTCCGTACGCGGAGGCGGGAAGGTAGCCGGTTCTCAGGTCCTCAACCGTCATGCCCGCCGGGAGATCATGATCAGGTGCCGAATAAAGAACGTCGATTACCCCATCCAGACCGGTGTGACGAATGCGCCATTCGGTCCAGTAGGCCACAGACTCAGTGTAGGCAACGACCGAGACTCCCGCAGCTTTGATGGTCCTGAGAGCCTCCTCCACTCCTGGATAGAGCCTCGTTGACGACCTTCGTTGGGAGTGAAGCTTGTGAAGTGCGTCGTCGAAAGCCCGCCTTGGGTCTTCAGGAGCAGCCGCCCTAACCAAAGAAGGGACCTCGCTGATCAAATTGGAGTATTCAGCGGTCCCACGCGCTTGATGGATCGCCCGAATCTCGGCCTCCAATTGCGCTTGTGGCACCTCACTGAGCTCAACCAGCCGGTCCAGCATCGCAGAGAACGACGCGTACCACGCTGCGAACCAATCCCACAGGGTGTTGTCGAGGTCGGTGATGAGGAGTCTCCTCAAGGGGTGCTCTGACATGAGTCCAAGCTAGCTCGCGGGGCTGACACTCTCGTCGCCGACATCCGATGCCGCGCTACGACGTGCACCGACGGAGACGGTCCTGCAGACGAGCCAGTCGGCCTTCAGCGTCGGAGCGGGGACGCCCCGGCCCCGCAATTGGTCATCACTTGGGAGTTCGTTTGCCGTCGATGCTGCGGCGTCGTGAGGGCTGACCGTTGCGGGCGGTGTGATCGATTCGCTGGCCGTCGCGGTACGCGCTTCCGGCGGCGAGTCCGGTGTAGCTGTCCACTTCGGCCCAGAGGCGGCACCGGGCTGTGATCGGGCAGGTGGAGCACAGCTCGAATGCTGGGCGTGCCGCTGCCTGGCGTGATGCCGGATCCTTGGCGGCGATGTGTTGGGTTTCGTGGTGAGTCCACCAGTGTCCGCGGCCGTGGCAGGCTCCGCGCGGCAGGGCATGGGCGAGCAGCATTGCGACGGTGACGCGGGCAGCGTGACCCGACCCGAGCCCGTGACGGTTTCGGTGGTCCTCCTTGCGGCCGTTACGGTACGCGGCCCCGGCTGCCAGCCCGGTGTACCGGTAGACCTCGGCCCACTCGGCGCACTGGAGGAGAACGGGGCACCCCGCGCAGAGCGTGAAGACCGGGCGAGCGACGTAGGAGCGCTCTCGGGCAGTGCGTGCGGCGGCGTATTCGGCCTCCTTCATCGCCCACCACTGGGCGCGACCGTGACAGACGGCCGTCGGCAGGGAGTTGGCGAGCCGCCGGGCGATGGTGCGCCGTGTCCGACTCATCGCGCTTCCAGAGTGCTGGCCAGCGCTTGCGCGTGCGCCTCGGTTAGGGCGCGTTCGAAGGCGCGGTAGCGGGCCCGGGCCTGCCGGTCGGGTGGGGCCAGCCAGGCGGGGCTGGTGAGCAGGTGGCCGTGGGCGTGGTGGACCCACAGCCAGGTGATCGCGTGCCCCTTGCTGGAGGGCCGGGTTCCGGGCCGGGTTGTGGCGTAGTCGGTGAACCAGCGGCGTCGCCGGGTCAGGGCCCGGACAGTGCCCTCGTGGTAGCGGTAGTCGACGTCGGCGAGGTCGGCCGCGAGGTCCTCGAGGCGCGCAGTGAGCGCCTCCTGCGGCAGGCGCAGGCGGGCGGAGCACGCCCGTGCGGCGGCGACCCCGAGGTCGGGGAGCAGTCCGAGGACGGTGGCGGCGGCCGCCCAGCTGTAGACGTCCGGGAGGGTGCGGGCCAGGGCGAGGGCGGCGAACAGGCGGGCAGTGTCGTCCCCGCGGTCGATGGTGCCGGCGAGGTGGCGGCGGTAGAGGTCGGCGGGGATGACCTGCGGGATGTGCTCCGCCCTCAGGTCCGGCATAGGAGGTCGGGTGTCGAGGTGGTGAGACAGCCGCCGGTGCGGGGCACGGGCCGCGAACACCACCCGTGTGAGCGTGGGCGTCATGACGGTGTGGTCGGCGAGCCATCCGAGGACCCCGTCGGGGGTGTGCGGGGTGAGCTCCAACCAGGGCACGAGTACGGCGGCCGCCATCTCGACGTCCGGGGCGGTGAGGATCCCGTCCGCGACGGTCAGGGCGTGGCTGCGGATGGCGGGGCTGGTGGGCGGGCGGATGCCCCACCGCACCCCACGGCTGGTGGTGGGCCGCCGCCGGGCCTCCTCCCGCAGCGCACCGGCCCACGGGGCGAGCTGGTCGGCGCCGGCCTGGACGGCCAGGTGGAGCAGCAGGATCGCGAGGGCGCGGGAGTCGCGGAGGTAGTCCTCGCCCGGCGCCGGCTCACCGAGGACGACGACAGCGTGCCCGGCGACGGCGTCGTAGTGGCGACGTTGCCGGTCCAGGCATCCGGCGGTGGCGGGCGCAGGAGGCTGGGCGGTCAGGTCGGCGTCGCAGTGCCGAGCCGGCCCGCGGCCGGTCGGATTGTCGCAGCTGGTGCCGACGCCGTCGGGCCGCAACGGGGCTTGCCGTTGGGCGCGGAACGGTCGCCGGCATCCCGGGCAGGTCGCGGTCAGGTGCCGCCGGTGGAGGGCGCAGACCGTGGTGGTCGGCAGCCGCCACCGCAGTTGCCACACCCCGGTGGTGGCGAGGCAGTCGGGGCAGATCTGGGTGCCCTGCCCGGGCATCCAGCCGCGGGCGGCGAGGATTCGGTAGGTGTCCGGGTGGTCCGGGTCGAGGCCGGTGAGGTCGAGGGGCCGGCCGCCGCCGTAGACCGCGATCGTGGTGGCCCGCAGCTCTGCGGTGCGCAGCCCGGTGAGCTCGGTGAGCCGGCGAGCGACGGGCCGAGACGGGGCCAGCAGCCCGACGACGGGGGTCACGGCCCGCCCACCGAGCGCGGTGGTGAGGGCGGCGGTGGTCATGCCGTTGGCGGCGGCGAGGTGCTCGAGGTAGCAGTCCAGCGCCTGCCCCTCGTGGGGGGTGAGGGTGACCGGCAGGCGGGCGGTCATGCGAGGTCCCACAATCGGGGGACAACGACGGCGGCGGGAACGGCGTCGTCGAGGGCCCCTCCGAGGCGGGTGTGGGCGTGGTCGGTGAGCGCGAGCCGGACCTCGGGGTCCAGGGCACGGCCGAAACGCAGGACCGTGGAGGTGGGCAGGTCCGTGAGGGTGGAGGTGTAGAGCGGGCCGCGGGTGTGGTGCACCCAGATCCACCCGTAGGCCAGGTCGGCGGGGCTCCAGTCCGGGGTGGCCGGCGGGGCGGGCAGGCGACGCAGCAGCGCGGACAGGGTGGGGTCGTGGGGGCGGAGCGCGTCCCGGCGGTGCTGGTAGTCCACCAGGTGCTCGGCGATGAGGTGGTCGGCGGCGGTGAGCAGCAGCGTGGCGTCGGCGTCGGTGAGCCCGGCGTCGAAGGTGATGCCGTCGACGAGGCGGGAGGACTCGGTGCGGGCGGTACCGAAAGCGTGCGACGCGGACGCGGCAGACCCGACCCGGCCAGAACGGTAGGTGTCGAGGAGCATGTGCAGCGCGATCGCGGCTTCGGCCCGGTGCCACCACAATGCCCCGGGTGGGAGCGGGTCCTCACCGGGCAGGAACAGCAGGGCGGGCACGTGCCGGGCCGCGAGCCCGTGGGTGCGGCGGAGCTGTGCCACCTTGCGGCGCACCCACGCCAACCGGTCGGCGTCCTCCCGGGTGAACCCGTCCGGCGTCCACCGCACCGCCGCCGGGTTCCCGGTCGCACCCGAGGTGGTGCGGTCGGGGGGGCGCTTGGGGAAGTGGCTGGGCGCCCCGTGGGTGGCCGCGACTGGCCGGGACCGCAGTCGTTCCCAGCCCGCCGCGATGAGGGCATCTTCCCGGGTGGGGCTGCGCCAGGTGTGCTGGACGGCGAGCAGTACCGCGGCGACGGCGGTGGGGTGGGAGTCCGGGCGACCACCCCAGGGGGTGACGGCGGCGGCGGCGCGCACCGCGGCGTCGTCGTCGCCGGTGAGGGGCGGCCACTGGTCGTCGAGGGTCTGGGACACCAGGGTGCACAGGCGGCGCAGCCGCCGCAGCCGGGCCCGGGCGGGCCGGTTGGTGATCGCTGCTTCGGCCAGGGCGGCCAGGTCCGCGGTGAGGGTGAGCAGGGCGGCCGGCGCCGCCGTCGGCGTGTCGTGGAGGTCGCGGGTGAGGAGGACCCCGCAGGTCGGGCACACGGGGTGCAGCGCCAGGACCCAGTCGCGGTGGGTGATCCCGGTGGTCGGGGTGCAGGTTGGGCACACCCACGGCGGGGTGTTCAGCAGCCACCCGCCGGACTGCTTCGCCTTCGTCCCGGTGACCGCCGTCGGGTAGTGGAACGGGGTGGCCGCCCGCACGTCCGCGGCCGTGATCCCGGCAGCGGTGGCGAGGCGGGTGACCTCCCGGGTGGTGGGCTGGGAGCACAACGGGCGGGTCCACAGCGTCACGGCGGTCAGCCCGTTGGCCCCGGCGAGGCGGGCGGCGTAGGAGGTCACCGCCTCCCCGGGGGCCGGGGGGAAGCGGATCGGCAGCAGCCCGGTCACGAGGCGGCCTTCCGGCGGGTCCTGGCCTCCCAGTCCTTCTCGGCAGCC
>JAAYUI010000125.1 GCA_012517765.1 Caldisericales bacterium
ATTGCTCCACCGCCTTGTTTTCGATAATCACCAAATCCTCCACGAACATATCCAAACGGTACCCCACATCGATTTGAATACCCTCGTAAATAACCGGTTGAGGAATCTCGCATTCCACTTTTAATCCCCTCTTGTGGAGTTCATATTCGAGGCATGTTTGATAGGATGATTCAAGTAAGCCTGGACCCAAGGCCCGATGAACCTTTATGGTAGCATCCACAATTTGTTTACCGACTTCTTCAATATCCATGTTCTTGGCGTCCTTAGCGGCTTTGCGGTTAAGTGGCGGGTAGAAAAATGTAAATTCCCAGGATATCGGGGGGCAACTGCGGTTCCACCCGATAGCGTACATTTCGGGTTCTCGTCGCCAAACGTACCCGCTGATGTGCTTCCAGCAATTCCTCACCCCGCTGCATGGCAGCTTGATCCAGATGAGAGCGAAGGAGTTCAAATCCATCGATGACCTTGCGGACAAACTCGGCAGCCTGATCAGCAGCGATATTGCTATCCGGTTGAGCCAAAAGCAGTTTTTCAGCTTCGTTTTCTTCTAACCAAACCGCGCTTTGTGGACTCCCAGAGAAAGCGAGCAGCCGGCAGTCTTCAGCAAGCAGAGGTCTTTCAACATTATTCTGTGTTTGAATGATGTGATAACGGAATCGTACCACCAGCAATGTGGTGCGTTTGTCCACCGCTTTGGTACGAATGGCTCCGCAACGCCTGGCTGCCGGGTAACGCACCGCATCACCCGAAAGAGGATCAAGTGCGGTTTCAAGCACATGATTGGCCAGCGTTTCCACAAAAGGATGGGTGCGCTGCAGGTAGTGTTCATCTTCCTGGACTGGCTGACTGAATCGGAATCTAAATTTCGGATTGGTGAGATCAAACCCTGAAGATTGTGCCAAAACGTCTTTTAGCGCAGAGGATGCCTCTGTCAGGTTCGTGTCCAGAGGATCTGTTCCAGTTGTTTGAGCGCCAAATACGACCAGAGTTCTGCGGGTGAAATCGGCAACATCCACTCCGGACCCGATGGCAGCTTGCACAGCATGCAGTTCACGGGCGACTTCATCCACTTTAATCGTTTCTTGCGCAAATAGAGTTCGCGAACGTTTTTCACGTTCCGAGGCGGCTTCCCATTTTCCGTACAAGTCGTCTTTTTGCGGTTTGATGTACTCGTCGAAACCAGGTAGATAGCCTTGCAATACATTCGGATTGGATTTTAGAAGCAATCCTTCGAATATCGCTTCTACTACTTGTTCTGTATTTACCGGGACTGGCACTGATATGCCTAATGAGCTGCGAATTGTTCGATGTTTTCGCAGCAATACGTCCAGAACAACTCCGTCGATCTGGTTGTCCAAACCATAATAAGTTAATACACGCACCGTTGGACTGGGCTGACCATAACGGTCTATCCGGCCATCGCGTTGTTCGTGTCTAGTGGGATTCCAGGATAGGTCATAATGCAGGATTGCATCAAAATGCTCCTGCAGGTTGATACCTTCACTCAGGCAGTCCGTTGCAACCAAAACATGTTTTTTGGATTCACACAGCTGTCGTATTGTCTCCACGCGTGATTCAGGGGGCAATAACCCGGTGACCGCCATTACCTCTACATCTTTTGGTAAACGCGTGCGAAGTTCAGCAGCAACATATTCGGCGGTAGGGATGAAGCGGCAAAATATTATCGGATGGTAACCTTCGCTTATCAGACCTTTGATCAGGTCGACGGCTTTTTTTAGCTTTTCGTCTTTCTCACCTAATAGATCATCAGCAACCCGGGCCATATCCAATAAACGACGGCGGTTTCGTTGTCCTTCATCCTCTTCTCCACCAGGATCAGAGCCGGGGGTGACATCAGAACCATCTGCAGATTCATCCACAATGATATCGAGAATCGTTCGGCGACCAATTTCGTCGGCTTCTTCCGGATTTTCAGCTTCGGCTGGCGCGGCACGGTTGCGCAAGGTTGCCGCTGCTGCTGCAGGGCTGGAGGCTAGTGAGCGTAACAATGCTAAAGCTGACCACCAGCGTACTCGCTGATGGAATTGCCCACCTGTGGCATCCAAAACTGATTCTCGGGCATAATCCAGCACTCGTTCAAATAAACGCTTGTAGTCCGGACTGAGCTTGTAAGAGTCTTCGCGATCTTCACGCTTGGGAAAGGGGGTTTTCGAGTCCAGGTAGTTCTGAATGTCACCACGCCGGCGCTGGATAAAGTGCTGGGCGAGGCGTTTGCGATGACGTAGATTTTCCTCGCCGGTCAAGTCTTCGGGTAGATCATCAAATTCATTATCTAGAAAGGTGAGTAAAGAACGGAAAGCTTCTTCTTTTCCACTGTGAGGTGTGGCGGTTACGAGAACGATGTGCCGGTCGGGATTCTGAGCCAGCCCTCTGACCATTTCAAATCGCTGGTGGCGTCCACCTCTTTCGGCACCGTAAGCACAAGTATGGGCTTCATCAACAATGATGAATTCGGGGCAGGCACGCTTGAATTCTTCTCGCCGACGATCGGATTTAATATAGTCCATCGAGACGATAACGAAGGGATACCGTTCGAAAAGAGATTCACCCAGACTGAGATTCCGTTCCAAACGTGCTGCGGTGGAAGGGAGAACCAATTCTGCTTCAATATGAAACTTGTCTCGGAGTTCAGACTGCCATTGCTCGGCAAGAGGTGGCGGACAAAGAACTGCCAGGCGCTCTATTTCTCCACGATCAAGTAATTCGCGCGAAATTAAACCCGCTTCTATGGTTTTGCCAATGCCGACGTCATCCGCGATTAACAATCGGATCGGGTCTAATTTGAGTGCCATCAGCAATGGAACAAGTTGATAGGGACGAGGCTCAAAACCGATCCGTGCAAAAGAGCGGAACGGACCAGCACTGGATCGAAAACCAAGCCTGATCGCATCGCGCAACAATCGAGCTGAACGATAATCCCCAACATGTGATGGATCAGGGAGATCAAAGGTAGCAGGGGTCACTGGCTCCAGGGGGATATAAATACCGGTAATTTCATCATCCGAACCACCCAATGGTCGTAAGACCAAAAGATCATCCGTGGAGTCAGGGAGGACAACCCATTCACGGCCGCGCGCTTTGACGAGGGAACCTACGGTATAAGTCATGATTACGCATTACCTCCGAAGATGGAGGGGTATCGCTTGGTTATTTGATCCCAATCATCTTTTATTGAGAAACGAATGACAGTGTATCCGGTATCTTCCATACAATCCTTCTGAGTCTGGTCACGCTGTTGCCTTTCGGGATATTGGTGATGGGGACCGTCAACATAGATCGCGGCGTGTGCTTGCTCATAAAAGAAATCAGGACGGGTATGACAGGTTTCCAAAAGAATTTGTGCATGGCTCGGTAATCGCAAATTCCTTTTTTCAATGAAAGTTAACCATTCTCTCTCAAGATCCGATTGGCAGAGATTCAACAAGTGTTGAAAATGTTCGGTTCTGGAGATGGTCTGTGGAGAGGAGGTTGATGTACTTTGACTGCACTGCAGTAGATATTCTTTGATCGTCTGGCGGTCTAAATGCCGATGATCCATTTGATTGTAATAACTCATCAGGCAGTCATAACAGGCAGCTTCGCAATCTTCTTTGGCATTTGGCGCATGTCGCAAATCTTCACCAGTCTGCGGATCAAAATGGCAAATTTGCAAAGCCTGAGCAGCTACCCTGGCAAACGCACCTGGATCATCGACCAACCGCCGCAAAACGCCGGCGCCTCCTTCGGCAGATTCGTAGAATAGAATCGAATGTCGTTCATCACCGCTTGGCAAAGGTTCAGCAGCGACTTCGCTGTCTTCAAGCTGGTATTCAACTTGAATTGCATTCTTTAATGCTGCTTGCAAAGATGCCATCTGTGCAAGCTCTAATCCTTCATTCGGCTCGAAGAGTAAGCAATTCTTGTGATCCTCGACAAAAGGAACAACCCGCATTGTGCGGGGAGACATGGGATCATCAGCTTCGAGTGCTGTCTGATCATCTTCTTTGCGCGCCCAGTAACCTCGCTCGGTGTCGAGAATAAATCCAAATTGCTGTGGATTAGCGCGTCTTCGCCAGCCCAAATTGATACGCCATAGCGTAGCTGAATTACCATAAGTTAATTTTCCAATTAATTTGGCTTCGCCTTGCACCCCTTGCGGGTGGAAATGGATTTCTGCATTACGGGCTGAGATGACACCGCCATGATCGGCAAAGCGAATGGCTGTTCGTAGTTCGTACCCTTGACGTAAGCGTTCTTCTTCATCCGAGGAGATACGATCTCTTCGTTTGGTGGATACATTCTGCAGGCGGAAAAGATTATTCATTGGAGCTTCTAACAAGGATCCACAGCGCTCGCAGCGATCTAGTCCGTCACCGTTTGCAATTGGATGCAAGTATCCGCAGATTGGACATTGCTTGGCGCGTAATACAGCAAACCCTTCACCTGTGTCTGAAACGGGTAGGTTCACCTTGTTGATGATGTAGCGGGATCCCTCATGGTAAATAATTGAACGTGGGCCGAACTCCGAGATAGCCAGGAAACGTGGCCGCGATAAGAATTCGTCGTCCTGACTTCGGATACGCCGGGCGGGAATATATGCGGAAAGTGGTAGGCGGGGGAAACTGTAACCCGGCAAGAAACCTTCGCTGGCAAAATAGCGATATGAATAAAAGTCTGATTGAACAATATTTTCCGCCTCGGTCAATAATTCCAATTGGCTTTTTGCCTCTTGATATAACCGTTCAGCCTGGCGTTTATCTTGAATAGATCGGCTGGCATCTTTGATAATTTTATGCTGCACTTCCAGTTGGTTCATTGCAGCTCGATAAAGATTTCGCCACCGTTCACAAGCCTGGTTGAATTGAAGGTCAATTTGTGAAAGGACACTATCCAGCCAACCCTCATTCCACCAATCCGTTTTCACTAATTCCGATTCAATATCACTAAGGGCCGCCTGAGCTTTCAATTTTGCTTTGGTACGGTTACTTTGTGAATTTAACGCATCCTGAACAAAATCAAGGCAGGGTAGATTGGCGGGGTCGGAAAGATCAAGCAAATCTTTCAAGGAAGCACCCAGGCTTAACCCGGATTCCGCCAGCCAAATTGCCTGGACATGGCTGCGTACCAGATCTTCATTCGTCATGTCGATCCTGGGTGGGGTAACTGCTCCAGAGACCATCAACCCAGGGCGTTTGAAATAAAATTGGTCGTGGGGACTGCCGATGGTGCAATAAGTAAATACCATTGCTGGTTGTCCGCTTCTACCAGCGCGTCCACTGCGTTGTGCATAATTAGCAGGAGTGGGTGGTACATTACGCATATTGACTGCGTTAAGCTCGGAGATATCCACCCCCAATTCCATAGTGGGCGAACAGTAAAGAATTGGCAACTCCCCAGTACGGAATCTTGCTTCACGGTCTTCACGTTGAGCCGAGGGTACTTGAGCTGTATGTTCTCGAGCTTCGATACCAAGGACTTGTTTTTCTACTGTTTGATAGAAATTCACAAAAAACTCGTTCGTCTTACCGCCGCCCTCAGGCATACGTGGAACACGGATCGGGTCGTGAAAAGCGAGTATTCCATCTCCAACTTTCCAGATCATTCCTGAAGCGAGTAGCTGGTAACCTGGTTTATGACCGACATCATTCTTTTCATCGACAACCTTCTCCACTAAGCCTGCGATACGTAGGCTGTTGAGGATTTGATCGATGATTTCTTCGGTGTCATCTAAAGAGATGTGATCGTGATATTCTGGGAAGGTCGTGTTCCTTCGTAGGAATTGTCCATATCCACCCCTGGGTGAGAGGTAAAGATTTCCGCCATATTCATCCTGGTCACCCAGCTTTCGTCGGGGGAATAAAATAGAAGAATGCTCGAGTATCTCATTTTCATCCATTGCCCAGGGAGCAATCAAGCGTTGACTGCTTAGCTGTCGTAAACTTTCTTGGGCTCCCTGATCGAGATAGGTTACCTTAATTGCCAGTTCACGACGCATGTAATCTAATAAAACCTTCGCGATTCGTATTCTGGTTTCGGGGGTTGCTGAAGTAAGTACTTCATGTGTATTCTGCCATACGTCTTCCGCAGCGCATAATTCTTCTAAGGATGCATATTCAATTCTTAGCAAACCCGATTGCTCAAGATTTGGAGAAGTAATGCGCCATCCACGTTTGAGATCACGGTAGATTCTGTATCCTAAAACCTCACGTAAGGCGCGGTCAGTTTCGGCCTTCTGAGCAAAGCGAACTTCAGGATCGCTGGCATAGTACTCGACTGGAAGGTCTAAAGATTGAAAAACCTTCATCGTCAAGACATCATGAGAAATTCCTGTTTGCTCGTTAGCTTTCACCGCTCGATACAAGGCTGAACGCAACAACGCAATTTCCACAAAATCATTAAAATGGCCAGCTTGTAGCGATGCATCCTGACGGTTATCGGTAAAACTGAGGAGTTTTCTAGCTTTTGGTAATAAATCCTGATCATTTCTCAGCCGTCGTATTAATGACATACTGAGAATAGTTGTATCCGTGGAGCGACCACCCGAACTAAGCTCG
>JAAYUI010000138.1 GCA_012517765.1 Caldisericales bacterium
GGTCGAGAAGGTGCTGGATTACGCCCGGGAGAAGCTGGAGTGCCATCTCACGCTCGGATGCATGCGTGGCAGGGGCGAGGACCGGTCGAAGTACGAGATGATGGCAGTGAACCTTGGCTACGACGGGATAGCGAACCCCTCGCCGGAGATAGAGAAGTCTGTTGCGTCCGCAGGGATAGGGGTCGTCTGGAAGGACGGATGCTGCATCTTCCCCTGAACCGGCCGTCGACGAAGAATGAAGGGAGCGGGAAGAAATAGAAGTTAAAAAGGGGAAAAAGGGAAGGGGGGCTGCTCAGAGCAGCATCGCCTTCGAGAGCTCGTAGTAGAACTCCATCGCCTTCTCCAGGTTCTCGATCTTGACGTACTCGTTGGGCTGGTGCCCGAGGTATATGTTGTTCCGCAGGTCGTATTCCCCGGGCCCCATGATTATCGAGGGTATGGACTTCTTGGTGGCGAAGACGGCTGCGTCCGTGAAGAAGTTCACGCCGAAGAGGTCCATCTTCCTGTTCAGCATGCGCGAGAGGATCGACTGGGAGAGCGTCACCAGCCTCTCGTTCGGGTCTGTGGCGAACGGCAGGCGCTCGTTGATAACCTTCACGTCGGCCTTGAACTTCGGCACCTTCCGGCCGGTCTCCGCAACGGCGGCCTCGATCGCGGCCATCACGGCGGCGCTGCCCTGGCTCGGCACAGGCCTCAGGTCGACCGTGGCGACGCACCTGTCCGGAATCGAGTTTGTCTTGACCCCTCCGCTTATGGTCGCGATGTTTATCGTAGGGGGCGAGAGGTACTTGTCGCTCTTGTAAGGTATCGCCTCCCACTTCGCCTTGACCGCGGAGAGGAGCTGCATCATGTGCTCCACGGCGTTCACGCCGATCTCAGGCTGCGTGCTGTGGGCGGTCTTCCCGTATGTTGTGAGCTCGTACCAGAGGGTCCCCTTCTCGGCGATGACGATGTCGAGGTTAGTGGACTCGGGTATGACGACGGCACCGATGTTGTCCAGCGAGTTGTGCTCAACATAATGGCGCGCGCCTATGCTGTTGGACTCCTCGTCGGAGACCGCGGTGACCATCAGGTCTCCCTTTAGGCGCGGCTTCGATGCCCCAAGCAGTGCCGCCGCGACGCACATGGCAGCTACGCCGCCCTTCATGTCGCTGGAGCCCCTGCCCCAAATCTTCCCGTCGGCTATGTCCCCGCAGAACGGGTCCCTCGCCCATGCGGACTGGTCGCCAGCGGGCACAACGTCCAGGTGCCCGTTGAACATGATCGCAGGTGCCTCGCCCGTCCCCTTGATGACGGCGATCACGTTGGCGCGGTTCTTCGCGACGGTCACGACCTCCGTCTCGAAGCCGAACTGCTTCAGCCTTCCGGCCAAGAACTCGGCCGCAGGCAGCTCGTCGCCTGGCGGGTTCACGCTCTTTATCCTAACAAGCTCTTGGGTAAGCTTTACGACCTCTTTTTTTGCAGAATCGGGTGTCAGCATAGAGTTGCACCAGTTACCTGCATAATTAGTCGCCTTCTGTTTTTAAAGTGGCTGATTCAGGCATATGCCGCCTGCTGCCGCTGCCACCGTGACGACCGTGAGGCGGGATACAGTTACGGCAGGGGCGTTCTGCAGAAGGTTTCAATATTTTTAAGGATTTTTGAATTTTATGACGTTAGATAGAAATAAATACTTAAAAAATTAGAGGGGGAAACTGTGATTGAAGATGCCCCTGAACGTGAA
>JAAYUI010000072.1 GCA_012517765.1 Caldisericales bacterium
CCGGGAACCGGTCCGCGTCATCCTCCGTTTTTCCGAAAAAGCTGCAAAGCGGATCTGCGAAACGCGCTGGCATCCGTCCGAAAAGACCACGCTGCAGTCGGACGGCAGCCTCCTCTGGCAGGCAGAAATTTCCGAGCCCCGCGAAATGCTGCCCTGGATTTTCGGCTGGGGCAGTCAGGTGGAAGTGATCGAGCCGGCCGATCTGCGCGACTACGTTGCCGCTGACCTGCGAAAGGCAGTGAGGATTTATGGAAAGGAAGAAGGAAACAATGGATGATACTTTAATTGCGCATTTGCGCGAATCCGATCGCACTCCGCAGACATTGGAAGCGCATTTGTTGGGCACTGCAGAGATTGCCCGAAATTTTTGTTCTCATGTAGGTCTAAAAAATGTTGGACAAGTATTAGGTTTATTACATGATTTTGGTAAAGCAAGTCAGGAATGTCAAAATTACTTAAATTCTGCATTTGGAATTATCGATCCTGATGACAAAGATTATGTTGATTTTGATTCAATGCAAGGGAAAATTGACCATTCGAGCGCAGGAGCACAATATATTTTTCAACAGCTAAATGGAAAAGGAAAATGTGAAAATATTGCCGCGCAAGTGTTGGCACTTTGTATCGCTTCTCATCATTCAGGTTTGATCGACTGTCTATCGCCTGAAGGAGAAGATAAATTTTCAAAAAGAATGAACAAAGAAGAAGAAAGCACACATTTTAAAGAAATATCTCAAAAAATTGGTGCTTTTGTTTATGAAAAACTTGAGAATCAGCAAGTTATCGAAAAATCGATAAATGAGTTGATTGATAAATTTATTTCGATAAAGCAAATTGATGATGATTGTGAAACACTACAATTTAAAGATGGATTGCTGATTCGTTTTCTATTAAGTTGTCTGATTGATGCAGACAGACTAAATACAGCAGATTTTGAATTTCCGCAAAACGCTGTTTTAAGAAATTATTCTCGATATATACCCTGGGATATTCTAATTCAGCGATTAAATAAGAAATTGCATGATTTTGAAAATAATCCCAAAAATGAAAAAATCGATCGCTTCCGAAGACAAGTTTCAGAGGCTTGTTATCAATCTTATAAGAAGCCAAAAGGCGTTTTTCAATTAAGTGTTCCTACAGGTGGAGGGAAAACGCTGGCAAGTCTTCGTTTCGCATTAAACCATGCCTGTTTTCATGATATGGAAAGGATTATCTATGTAATACCGTATACATCGATTATTGATCAAAATGCAGACGAAGTAAGGAAAATTCTTGAAGAAGCATATCCTTCTGATGGTTATAAAGGAAAGATTGTTTTAGAACATCATTCAAATTTAACCCCGGAAAAAGAAACAACATTCCAAAGAATTTTAGCAGAAAATTGGGATGCACCGATTGTTTTTACGACACAAGTACAGTTTTTTGAAGCCTTGTTTGGTTCTGGAACCCGAAATTTGAGAAGGATGCATCAGCTTTCAAACTCAATCATCATATTTGACGAGATACAAACAATTCCGATAAAGTGTATTCACATGTTTAATAAGTCTGTTCAATTTCTTGTTCATGATTGTGGTTCATCTGCGGTCTTGTGTACTGCAACACAGCCTTTATTAAATAGGATTCAACCTGAAAATCGCGCATTAAAAATTTCTGAAGAGGACCAATTAGTTCCCTCAGATTTAATAAAATCATTTGAAATAAGCAGATATCAAGTTTTTGATTTGAGAAAAAATCACGGCTGGAATGATGACGAAATATGCAATCTAGTTGATCAAGAACTCAATATAAATGGAAGTGTACTGATCATAGTCAATACAAAAAAATCTGCTCGATTACTATATGAGAAATTATCAGAAAAAGATTTTTGCAAAAATATTGTTTATCACCTGAGTACAAATATGTGTCCAGCTCATCGTTTGAGAACCTTGTCAACAATAAAGGATAGATTAAGTTTAAAACTTCCAGTTGTCTGCGTCAGTACCCAATTGATTGAAGCAGGTGTGGATATTGATTTTGGGTCCGTAGTCCGATATTTTGCTGGACTTGATTCAATCATCCAGGCTGCTGGACGATGTAATCGACATGGATATCGAGATAATGGCAATGTCTTAATTGTTAATCCTGCAGAGGAAAATATTGAAAGGATGCCGGATATAAAGAAAGGAGCCGAATCTTCCGATCGGGTTATCAGGGAATTTTCCAAAGATTCAAAATTAATTGAAATCAACAAAACTTTAATTGATCAATATTATGAATATTATTTTTTTGATCGGAAAAATGAGATGAATTACCATGTTGGAATCAATTCATCGATAGGCAGGGACGATAATCTGTTCTCAGTATTGTCGGTGAACGAAACATCACAGGCTGAATATGTTCGGATTAATGATAAAAAACCGAAAATTCCGTTTAAACAATCCTTTAAGAGCGCTGCGAAAAATTTTTGGGTAATCGATTCATGTACAAGAGGGGTCATTGTTCCGTTTACAGACGAAGGTAAAAATATTATTACAAACCTCTGTGGTTCTCATTATCGTGGAAATGAATTTCAAATTTTAAGAGATGCTCAAAGGTATTCAGTCAACCTCTTTGAATTTGAGTTTGAAAAGTTAAATCAAAATTCTGCGATTTTTGAGACTCAAAAAGATTCTGGAATTTTCTATTTAGATGCTCAGTACTACAGTTATCAAACAGGATTGAATTTGAATCCCATTAATCCGATGGAGAATTATATTAGTTGAGGAAAGAACATGGAAAATATTGTTGAGTTTATGGTTTCAGGAAAATTCGCTCTTTTTACAGATCCATTATCAAAAATTGGTGGTGAAAAGTGCAGTTATCAAATCCCGACTTATGAGGCGTTAAAAGGAATTCTCAGTTCGGTTTATTGGAAACCGACAATAATTTGGATAATTGATAAATTACGTGTCATGAATCCTATACGAACACAAACGAGAAATATACGTCCCATTAAATACAGCGGTATTTATCCGGCTGTAAATGATTTGGCGATGTATACGTACCTGATTGATGTGAAATATCAAGTCCAGGCACATTTTGTATGGAATTTAAACCGTCAGGATCTTCTCGATGATCGAAATGAAAATAAGCATTATTTTGTTACGAAACGAATGATTAAGATGGGTGGCAGAAGAGATATATTTTTGGGTACCAGAGAATGTCAGGGATATGTGGAGCCTTGCAGATTTGGTGACGGAGAAGGTTTTTATGATCAATATGGCGAACTGCAGTATGATCTGATGTTTCATGGCTTTGATTACCCGGATGAATTTGGAAAGAATGAATTTCGTGCACGTTTTTGGAAACCCGTCATGATAAACGGAATAGTGAACTTTATTCCTCCGGAAAAATGTGACCAGATTAAAAAAATATATAACTGCGCTCCAGAAATTATAGCAACCAGCGGATTAAACGAGGCTGGATTGCTTGAAGCGTATATTGAGAAAGGAAGCAAATAATGAGCTGGATTCAGGAACTTTATAAAACGTATGATCAGTGCGAAAAATATATTGGAATAGACGGAAATGAAGACGAAAAAAATCATACAACTCCTTTGTTGCCGATTTGCCATACAACTCAGATGGCTCATGTAGAAATAACTCTGAATGAGGATGGTAACTTCCAAAAAGCCGAAATTGTAAATAAAAATGATGCCAGAACCATTATTCCCTGCACAGAATTATCAAGCAACAGGGTTGGTAATGATGCTCCGCATCCATTGTGTGACAAGCTGCAATTTGTGGCAGGAGATTTTTGCAAATATGAGGCATCAAAAAAAAGTTTTTTCCCTTCATATAAAAAACTTCTTAAGGATTGGTGTGATTTCGCAAGTGATAACAAAAAAATTCATTCGGTCTATAAATATATATCTAAAGAACATCTAATTGATGACTTGATGGCATATCAGATATTTGCAAAAGGAGATGATGGTACCTTTTTGGAAAAGAAAAAAGGAGATCGGATCCAAGATTTGCCTCCGATTTTTAGAACGGTTGCATCGCAAAAAGAAACGTTTGTTCGATGGATCGTTGATATTCCAGGCGATCCGGTATCGGCAGTATGGAAAGATCGTGAAATTTGGAAGAATTGGATAGATTTTTATTCAAAATCTATTGAAAGAAAATCTTTTTGTATTGTAAGTGGAAAAGAAGAGACTGTTGCAACATTACATCCTGCAAAAATAGTATCAGATGGAGACAAAGCGAAACTTATCTCTTCAAATGACAAAACTGATTTTACCTATCGCGGACGTTTCCAGAATGCTGAGCAGGCTGCTGCGATAAATTTTATTGTTACCCAGAAAGCTCATTTTGCCTTACGTTGGTTACTAGCAAGACAAGGATATCGGAATGGGGATCTGGGAATTGTTGCTTGGGCTGCAGCCGGGATAATGATTCCTCAGCCAACAGACAGTCCTTTAGAAATTATTAGTAATATGCCTGAAGAACCATTGCCGTATGAAACTGCTCAAAATATCGGTATCCAATTCCGAAAGCGGATTGCCGGTTACAAAGTTGCGTTGGGGAATATTAAAAATATCTTTGTATTGGCAACGGATGCGGCTACAACAGGGCGTCGAGCTGTTACATATTTTCGGCAATTAGGCGGTTCGGATTATATCGATCGGATCGATTCATGGCATTCTACTTGTTCATGGCTGCATCGATTTGTATTCAGAGAAATCAAGGATCCCGAAACGGGAAAAAAGAGGAAAATATGCATTCCTTTCACAGGAGCTGCTGCGCCTGTGGATATCGCAAAAGCGGCATTTGGAGAAAAAATCGATGAAAAACTCTTAAGATATACCATTTCTCGAATCCTTCCCTGTATCGTTGAACAACAACCTTTACCGCGCGATTTAATGGAATCATCAGTAAGAAGAGCTTCCAACCGAATTTCTATGGAACCATGGGAATGGGAAAAAACATTAAGCATTGCTTGTGCTTTATTCAGAAAATATCATGAAAAGGAGAAATATGATATGTCGTTAGATCAAACCAATCAAAATCGGGATTATTTATATGGTAGATTGCTGGCAGTTGCTGAGAATTTGGAAAGATGGGCATTAAACGATTCCGGAGAGAAAAGAGAAACGAATGCTGCAAGATTAATGCAGCGATTTTCGGATCATCCATTTTCTACCTGGAGAACAATTGAATTGGCATTGACTCCATATAAAGCCAGGTTGGGAGCGAAATCTCAAAAATATCAAGACTTGATGGATCAAATAATCGCTTCATTCAGAAATGGAGAATTTCTTAATGACAACAAATTGAGCGGAGAATTTCTATTAGGTTACCATTGCCAACGTGAAGAATTTCGATCTTCATTTGGGAGAGTTGTTAAAGCTGATTTAGAACAAATTAATGAGTAATTATTAAATAAAAGGGGTTTAGGTTATGAAAACATTAGAAAATAAAATTGATTTTGCTGTTGTCGTAAACGTAATGAACGCAAATCCTAATGGTGACCCATTAAATGGAAATCGTCCAAGAACGAATTATGACGGTACTGGTGAGCTTTCCGATGTTTGTATAAAAAGAAAAATTCGTAACCGGTTAATGGATGAAGGTTATTCAATTTTCGTTCAATCGGATGATAAACGGACTGATGATTTTCGCAGCTTACGTTCAAGAGCAGAAGGAACAATCAAGATCGATCCCAAAAAAGAAAATGAGTTTCGTGATGTTGCTTGTAGTACTTGGCTTGATGTTCGTGCATTTGGTCAAGTATTTGCCTTCAAGAAAAAAACGAACAGTAAAACTCAAAAAGACAAGAATGCTGAAGATCAGAATAATGAAAGTGATTCAACATCGGAAGAAAGTTCTTCAGGTGTATCAATCGGAGTTCGTGGACCTGTTTCAATCCATCCAGCCTTTTCGATCGCGCCTGTTCTTGATCAGATTACCAGTATTCAGATCACAAAAAGTGTTAATGGTGAAGATGTTGAAGGAAATAAAAAGGCATCTGATACCATGGGCATGAAACACCGTGTTGATCATGGTGTGTATGTTTTTTATGGAAGTATTAATCCGCAGCTTGCAGAGCGGACAGGATTTTCGGACGATGATGCACAGCTAATTAAGAAAGCGATTTCGACATTGTTCCGCAACGATGCTTCTTCTGCCAGACCTGAGGGCAGTATGGAAGTTCATCGAGTATATTGGTGGCAGCATAATACAAAAATTGGACAGTACTCTTCTGCAAAAGTACATAATTCGGTTCGAAACAAAATTAGGGTTAAAGATGGAGTGAACGAGCCAAAAAATATTAGCGATTATATTATTCCCGGAAAAGAGGAAATAGAGAAAGAACTTACAGGATTGATTTGTGAAGTGATTGAAGGCGAATGATTTTGAATTGATAAATCATAATCGTGAAAAATTGAATAAAGAAAATTATTTTTACTTTGGAATCCGGATGAATATTAAATGAAATCTGAATACGCTGAGGATGAATTATTACAATTATCTGGAATCCAACATTTTTGTTTTTGTCGGCGACGCTGGGCTTTAATTAATGTGGAACAACAGTGGAAAGATAATGTCCTTACAGTCAGCGGCGAATTAATGCATGAAAGGGCTGATGATCCTTTCTATAACGAGACCAGAAAGGATGTGATAATTTCTCGTTCAATGCCAGTGGTTTCTTATCGTTTGGGTTTGACAGGAATATGTGATGTTGTGGAGTTTGTTCCCTCAAATATTGGGGCTGTATTAAATGGAAAAACAGGTAAGTATAAACCAAATATTGTCGAATACAAACATGGCAAAGAAGATCCTCATCGGAGCAACGAAATGCAGCTTTGTGCACAGGCGATATGTCTGGAAGAAATGTTGAGCATTTCAATTGAGAGTGGATTTTTATTTTATGGAGCGATTCGAAGACGAGCAGAGATCAATTTTTCTCCAGAGTTACGAGATCTGGTTTGGAAATACGCAGGGGAAATGCACGATTATTTTGAACGGGGATATACCCCTAAAGTCAAAGCATCAAAAGCATGCCGTTCCTGTTCATTGATCGATATTTGTTTACCGGGGTTAAGTAATCATGCAATTTCAGCATCAAAGTATATTCAA
>JAAYUI010000152.1 GCA_012517765.1 Caldisericales bacterium
AACGTTTTGGCGCTTGGCGCAGTGGCGGATTTAGGAGTACAAAACTGTCAATACACCACAAAAGTTGATGCGAGGTAAAATGTTCAATTAACCACGTCACCCGCCATTGCCGCCAAACGCCTGTTGTGTGCTGGCGTTCTTGTCCACCATGTCTGTAAACCATTGTCTTTGTTGAGTTTCCGTGTCATTTTTCTTTGTCGTGTTGGTCTGTGCGTATGGGTGTTTTATTTTTTTTAAAAGCGTTGGAAAAATATTTTGAAATTCATTCTTTGGGTCGGAAAGGTGAAAGCTCTTTTGCAATTTTTGGTCTGTGCATTGGCTTGTGCGAATTGCAAATGTGCTTACACCTGTGCACTGACTATTTTATTGTCCATTCAACCCAAAAGTCAAATGGTGATGTTTCTTTTGTAGCATAGTATTCTACAATTTCGTATGCGATTTCAGGTTTACTTTTTCCGAATAATTCATTTGTAAAGGTGTCTGAAAGTTTGGGTCTAACAGATTTTAGTTTTACCACTTCTTCAATGGATTTTCCAGTCATTTCAGACAAATCATTGTCTGGGATGAGATTTTCAGTTTCTCCTTCTTTAAGCACAGCAAAACCCCTATCGAATAAATACTGCCTAATTGTTTCTTTATCTTCGTCTGAGTTCAAACCTAAATGCTTACAGATAGGAGAATAAGTCTTTTTCATATCTAGAAAGTCATTGTCTACAATTGCCTTCCATTTTATATTTAGCAGTTCTAAGGTTCTAATTATTCCAATTATAGATTCCTTTCCTTGTGCATTAACTACTGCAATGTTGTTTTTGTAAAAATGAGTAGAAGGGTTTTTAAAGCTCAGGTTTGGAAAAATGATTTGTTCAGTTTCACCTTCTACAATTAATACTTTGTCGGCAAAAAACATTTCTGATGAAAGACCGCTATTTATTTGTCTTGCCAGTTTGTTATCAATGTCTTTGTAGTCAAAAGGTAATTGATTTATTTCAGTATAATTGGAAGGCTTATCCAATCTTATGATTTCTTTTGGGTGAAAACTTGACAATAATATCGATGAATGTGATGTGATGATTATTTGCGAAAGGTTGTCAGCAATAAACTCCTTGAATAGCTGACCTAAATACCGAATACCTAAAGGGTGTAGGAATAATTCTGGCTCATCAATAAAAAATATCCGAGCATTAGAAGACTTATACTTTAGTGCTACTTCCAAAATACCGATAATTAATGCGCTTTGGGTGCCACTTCCAGTTTCATCAATATGAATGAATTTATCTTTGTCTTTAACATATAACTCTAAGTTTCTTAAGAGCTCCGATGGTTCGTTATCTTTTGTCAGTTGAAATTTAATATCATTTATAAAACTTATGATTTTGGCATTTTTTAAAATTTCGCTTTTTTGACTTGCTAATACTTCTTCAACCAAACCATTCAAGCTATTAAGTGCATTTTTTAACTCGTTATATCTGCCTGAGTCTTCCAAAACAGATTTCATAAGTTGACCATATACTGTCCACCTTGAACCGCTTAAATCTTCCTTTGCATTGCGTAAGGAATCTACGCCAATTATTTTACAAAGACCTGAGCGGACTTCTTTAATTTTTTGGTGAAGTTGGTATTTTCCGTTAATCAGAATCTTAAATTTAGAATCCTTTTTTTCTGCAACTTCATCTTCAGAATCATCAGCTGTTGTATCTTGAGTCCCATCGACTATATCAGAATATCGAATTTCAATAAAGGCTGGCGAATTTGATTTAAATTCTTTATACAAAATACCCTGATATTTCTTGGCTATATCAAGTTTGTAAATTTCTGCCCCGTCCTGAAAATAAAGAAAAGCTGAAAGACGAATTGGTCTTGTGTTGTCGAAATAGTCAGATTTATTTATTCCAACATAACGAGGGTCTTTGTTACCAAGTAAAAATTCAATTACTGAGAGTATATTGCTTTTGCCTGAATTATTCTTGCCAATGATTATAGTCTTACGTGAATTAAAATTCACATAATTATCCTGTGGCGGAAAACTTTTATAATTGTTGATTATTAACTGAGACAGATACATAATTAAATTTTACTTGATATGCACTTCAATAATTTTACTCGTATCAATTCCTAAAATGTCAACCACCTTAACCATCACTTTGTATTTACCTGCTTTCTTGTATTCGTATGCAATGCTTGTAAATTCAAGCGTTGGATTTTTCTTGGTGCGGAAACTCTGCCACTCGTTTTCAAACAGATAGTTGCCGGTCCAGTGTTCTTCGATCTCGCCTGAATCGTTTTTGATTTTGATGATTTCTTTTTTGTCTTCGTAGTTGAAGTCAATTGCCCAATAATCTATCCAGTCGTGCCAGTCTTTGGTGAGAATGGTTTTGGTGATGATGCCGTTTTTGTCTTTTTCTACCTTGATAATCTGCCCATCTTCTATAACTACTTTGCTTCCTGCTCTCATTGATTGTTGCAGTTCTTCAATGTCGTCTTGGGTGTAGTGTGTAACAAAGTCGGTCAGTTCGATGGTGATAGATTTGCCGTTGATTTTTTCTTTGGTGTTCAAATAGGCAACATCAAAGAATTTCACTTGTCCTTTCTCAACAGCTCGTTTGTCAAACACATCTTTGGGAATGTATTTCAAGGTAATGGAAACACCTTTTTCTTTCAGTTCCTGAATGAACTGTGGCGTTAAGCCCATTTCAAACTCAAAGCCCAAAACATCAACCTGCGTATAAAGATTTTTGCGGCATTCTTCAAAAATATCCACCAATCGGCTTTGTGTAACCGGAACGTCTAAAGGCCCCACGTGAACAAATCTGCCTGCTTTTTGACCGTGCAAGGTGCTGTGTCCGTCAATTCGTTTGGCTTTGTAAGCTTCCAAAATCAAGTCCACATACAAATCTTCTTTGGCTTTGCGTTTCCCGTTAGTAAGGTCGTCCATAAAGAACTGCCTTTCATATTTGCCAAGGTTGAGTATTTCAAATGCTCTGAAGTCTTTACCGTTTTTTTGCAGTTCACGTTGCACACCAATTAAACGCTTACGGGTGGTATGGATGGCGAACCGCCCTAAATCGGCGGCAATCCATTTTCTCCCTAATTTTTCCGCTACGGCTGCTGTTGTGCCACTGCCACAGAAAAAGTCAGCCACCAAATCACCTTCGTTGCTGCTGGCTTTGATGATGCGCTCTAAAAGGGCTTCGGGTTTTTGAGTAGGGTATTTTAAATATTCATTTGAGGTTGCATCTTGTTGAAAGGATTTTAT
>JAAYUI010000178.1 GCA_012517765.1 Caldisericales bacterium
CGGATGGTCGCCGGCACTTCGCTCAAGCTCCTGGCCAAGTCATAATACTGATGCACCGCGGCAATGTCGATTTCTGACGGGCAGGGCAGGCAGTGATTGCAGTACATACAAGCGCCGTTGGCAGAGTAGCGCTGAGAGGTGTTCAGCACAACGGTGTAATCTTTCTCCTGCGCGGAAAGCGCCTCGTATTGCAGCGCCTGGCTCACCTGCTCGCCACTATTGCAGCCAATCAGAACGCTGGCAACGCCGGGGCGCGTGAGGGCGTAGTGTTCACATTGGGCTACCGAAAGCGGCTGGCCAAATGGGGAAGTCTCAGCGCTGAGCAGTAGACCGGCAGCCAGGGTTTTCATCACCGTGATGCCCACTCCCATTCGGGCGCAGGTTTCATAAAGCTGTTGGCGGCTCGGATTTATGCCGCTGGACGCGCCTTGCTCGTAGGTTTTTTGCTCAAACAGGTCATCGATCTGGGTCTGTTCGGGCAACAGGTCGAACATTGGGTTGAGAGAGAACATCAGCACATCTATATGCCCGCTTTGCACGGCTTTCAGGGCTACTTTAGGCGCATGGGAACTGAGCCCAATCGCGCGGATGATGCCTTTTTGTTTGAGTTGCAGGGCATATTCAAGAATCCCCTGGGTCTCGATGGTGTGCCAGTCATCCAGATCATCTATAAAATGGATCATACCAATGTCGATGTAGTCGGTGTGGAAACGGGTCATAAAATCGCGAACGAACGCATCACAGACTGACACATCACGGGAACGCTTGTATTGGCCGTCTTCCAGCGTCGCACCGATGTGCCCCTGCAGATAGACTTTCTGACGAACGTGTCGGATCGCATTACCGATGTGAGTGCGCACTTCGGGCTGGGGCATGAAGACGTCCATGATGTTGATCCCGCCATCCAGCGCGGCCCCGATCACTTCGTCGACCAGGCTCTTATCCTGTTTTTCCAAATGCTCACAGCCCAGGCCGATCTCGCTAACATTAAAATCGCAACGTGAAATCTGACTGTAGTTCATGGTTTGTTTCCTTTGAGAGTTGCCTTCTTTTACTTATCAAGTAATCAGAAATGCGCAATGACCTTTTGAGCTCTTATTCATTGATGCGTATACTTTACCCTAAATCAACGAAAATCATTATGAGTTCACATCCCTTCAACCTGACAAAAAAGCAGGAGAAAGAGAGTTCTTGAATTCGTTCTCATAGATAATACCGCCCTTCATCTCTGGAAGGTAACAAGAAATACCAAATTTGCACATAAAAACTCGCGATTTGTCAGAACGCTAGGCTTCTGGGTTTAGTATCTTGAAATAGTTCGTTAAGTGGCCATTCATTCAATTAATGTATTAACCTAAAGATGGCTCCAGAATTAAATACTCGTCAACCGTGAATTCCGGTGAAATATTTTCTATCTCTTTCTCGAAAGTCGAGGGTAAGATATTACGTTCTTCCAGATACTGATATTGCGAAATATACCCATCCAAAACATTATTTCGAGCAACAAGTTTTTGGAAAGTTGGGACAACCTTTTTTAATTGCCACTCCAATTTTTCATCTGGTTTTCGCAAAATAGTTTGTCCGATACTGGATAATGTCCGCCCTGTTCTGTGTTCAATATCTTTCTTATCGAATCCAGTGTACCAACCTTTTGTTTTCGCTCTTAACTCATCTATCCGTTCATATCCTTTTTCCTCGTCATAAGCAAAATTTAGCCATGTTATCAAACTCGTTACAGGTACAGCTTCAACATAATCACTGAACAGAAATTGCTCTGGATTATCTTCTAGTAAATAGCTGACAATTTTTCTTGTTTTTCCCTTCCACCAAGTTACATCACTTTCCATGCTGCGGCGAGCGGCATCCAACATCCCTAGCTCAGCCAAGCATCTGCTATGAGCTAACGATGCAAGGACGAAATATTCCTCATATCCTAGTAAAACCTCAAAGGAGCTTGGCTTAGTTAATAACTCTTGGTACTTTAGACGAATAGGGGCAAGAATATCTTTAGCATGAAATAATAAAGTCCTTCGATCGTCTGGTTTTTGACTTTTCATTGCATTAGTCAAATCTTCCAAGGCCGCTCGCAGTCTGGCACGTTCCTCTATTGCTAACAGTTCTTTAATACCTTTTACTTCTTTTTCAATTCGATTAAGCTGATTTTCCAGCCTAGTTAATTTTTGAGTAATTGTGGCAAACCCAATAGCAGTCACTGCCAAATTTAAGCCTGCTAAAACCATGTTCCCGGTTGCCATTTTTAACACCGCTTGGGTTGTCAAACCAATTTTATGAACTTGATAAGCGTTTGATATGCTAAAAACACTGGACAAATTACCGAATAAAGGATCTGCAATAGACTGCTCACCCACTGGTATTAAATGCCGAACAATTCCCCCCGCATTTATAGTTCCGGGTGCCCGCCTTATTACTCCGCCGTACAATTTATACACGCCAGCAGACAAACCATTTAAGACATCACTTGGAATAGCCCGTTCAACTTTGAGTCCTAACAAATCACTATCCATGACACCACCTATATTTTTTGCTATTCTTTCGTCTATCAAGATGCATATTGATGAGGTAAGGCGTAGTTTCTGCTCGGAGAGCGTTCCTTATAACACCCACTTCTCTCTTTGATTTTACACTCCACAACAAATCTGTGCACAAACAAAGCCGCCCTCCCGAGATGGCGGGCAGCCTCTGTTACTTCAAAGCAGGCGCTATCCTTGCATCAATGGGCGGATCCTTTACTCATATTTACTATTCCTCCTCCAGATTACTTACAAAGTTTTCTATTCGTTTGTTCCTTGCCACAATGAAGGCAGTTACCCCTTTTTTGTATGCAAGATATTGCTTCACATCAGAAAATGACGGGCGAGTCTTGAAGCCGTTGAAGGGCAAATAGAACATGATTGTTCCGTTCTCGTCGATCAAATCGTCCAGCATGAAGAAATGAATGTATCCTGAAAAATCTGCGAACAATTGGAAAAAATCCGCATATTTCAAGAGAGTGTCATAGAGAGGGTTTGACTCCCCGTTATAAAAGCGCCGGATACATTCCAAAGTTAAATCAAACCTGTCATCAATCAAGCTATTTACTCCGCGAGCTTGGTTGATGGTGTGTTTTCGATCAATTCTATTGTTTGGAAAGATAATATATGCGCCGATAGTAGAGCCCGTATCAAAAAGTTCGTTCACTTCATTGGGAATTTGTTCGGTGAGCCACTTCTTCCGTTGATGATTTTTATATGAGTGTGTTATCGCGTCGCTGCCCAGGAAGAACTCTCCCCGTTCCGACTTGTGATAAAGATAAGCACCAGTTTTATTGTCCCGTAATTCAAAGGAGTGACCATTTAGCAGCGGCTTGCTCCATAAGAACTTGTGGTATCTCCGAAGTGTTGGGCTGGCGCTGTCAGGGTCGCGGCCATTTGAATCGGAGTAAAAGTTAAAATCGATATCAATTCTCATTTTATTATTCAAACCAACAGCTCTCTACATAATGCAGTTTTCCCATTAAGGTTCACCATACCTACAATTGGACAAAACGAGGCAATAGTACTCATCCATTGCGCAGTTCTTGATAACGGTAACAAGAAACGATGTGGTCGTTTACCAACCCGGCAGCTTGCATGAACGCATACAATATCGTGCTGCCACAGAACTTGAATCCGCGGGCGATCATATCTTTGCTCATCGAATCGGAAACCGGGCTGGTGGCTGGAATTTCGGATAGGGATTGCCAGCTGTTTTGAACGACCTTCCCTCCCGTGAATCCCCATAAATATGCGTCCAGTGAGCCAAACTCCTCGCGGATTGCGATGACTCGATTGGCGTTATGGATGATCGCATTGATCTTGGCTTTATTGCGGACTATTCCCGGGTTCGCGAGCAATTCAAGAACTTTGGTTTCGTTATATGCGGCAACAACGTCTATCTCAAAATGGTCAAATGCCTGCCGAAAATGTTCGCGCTTACGTAAGATCGTATTCCAACTTAGTCCAGCTTGCATCGCGTCCAGCGACAGGAATTCAAACAACATTTGGTCATCATGCAGCGGGACTCCCCATTCTTCATCATGATAACGAGTTAAGAGAACATCGCTAAGGTTCCATTCACATCGAGATACTGACAAATCAATAGTGTTGTCCATATGGTCTTATCCCTAAATCCTGAATCCTGTGTGTAGTAGTATCAATGCCAACCCTATCCTACATAATAAAAGTCAATCAAAGAACTTACCCTTAAGAAAATTCTCATTTCCGGTTTTGATGGCAGCTAACCGAAACATGACACAGCCGTCCGGGCTTACTACTTCCTTGCAATATTTGCGGCTTCCGCCGATTTTCTTCAGGTCCCCCCTACTTCGTACCTCTTCCATCATCGGAAACATAATTATCATTTTTTCTATCAGGCTTGCCAGATGGTCTTGTATATCCCAAAGTAGACAGCCATTCTTCCATTTGTCGGGCTAAAAAGCTTAATCGATACCCCTCACATTTTTTGCTTTTGTCCCGTGACCGTGCTAATCCCGGCATGGTTCGCAACAGAGTTCCTGGGAATCTACAATAACTCTATCTTGAGTGTAGAGACAGATAGACCCGAGTGGTCAAGTATGCAAATGCTTGCTTATCTAAGCGTCGAAATCGTTGGTTTAGCCTTTACGTGTGCTAAATTTGAGAAGCGCATATATCGGGCAGAAGCCAAGAACGGATGTGATCAGCAAGATCACGCCGAGCACTACCAGGATAATGCCAAACGCGCCTGTGACCAGCCCACCAATATATAGATAGACAAGCAAAACAGCGATGATGGCACGGATGAGGCGGTCAATATTGGACATGTTACGTTTCATAAGAAAACCTCCATTTGAACCGATCTGGATTTATGCAGTTATTATACGAGCGTTAAGCTAAGTGGTCTATAACAATCTCAAATAATTGCCAGTGAATTCAGACTGCCGGGACGCGCGGAAGGAAGATTTTGGCAGTGCTGCATCACCGATATGAACTTATTACCACAAACAATGTTGTCCAGTTCGTTGCCTTCGTCGCGGATCTTGCGCGTAAGTCTCTCAAATTAGTCAGTTAGGCTTTCACCGCCTTCTGATTACTCTTAATCTTGAGAAAGGCGAAGGTAGACTGGCTCACTTAAATATCACCAAATCCATGGGCGCAAAGAATTCAATACCTTTATCGAGCATGGCGCAGGCGTACGTGTCAACCCCCTCCAGCTCTTCTCCGCCAATAAGCACCTTGTAATTTGGCGCAGGGAAGACCGCCCAAACGTCTGATAACTGCTGGCTTTTGAACATGGCTTCCACGGTCGCCCCACCGATGGCCAAGCCTTGCCCGGCGGCATTGCCCAGGTTGGTGGTGGCTTTGTAAATGAAATCGTAATCGGCGGAGAAGCTGACCGCACTGATATCAGCCCAATAAAACTGCGAACCGCCCGAATCATTCCTCAATTTGACTCCGCTCGAATCGATAATAAACCGCGAGTGTACCACCTGGGTGGGCTTCTCCGCGCCTTCATAACGCTTGAACCCCTGCGCGGCTTCCCATTCGAGCCGCAGCTGTTTGTGGGTGACCGCGTTCGCCTGGAGCTGGTAGGTCAGCGGGGTCATCTTGCCCAGAGTGATCAGATCTCCATCGGCGAGTTGGCGCGTGCCCGAGAAAGCCTCACCATTGATGGTTACATTTTTTGAATTCGTCACAGCAAGGATCTTCTCTGCGTCCCCCTGGAAGACCACCTTCGGGTTAATCAACTCGGAGTGTTCGTTGACAAGCTTACCCATTTCTGACCCGTTTGGATAGAGGTTGATGAAGTTATATCGCCTGAGTTTTCCACCCTCAACCAGCACCAGCCGGGGCTGCCGTATTTGGGCGATGCGGGAAAGCTCAACCGACGCGCGCGTAATCTCACTGATGATCACATCGCTGCCAGGCATCAGCACGGCCTTCAAATCCTTGAGCATTTGCGCAAAGAGTTGGGCTTCCTGCCCCTTGATGTCTGCTACTGAGGGGTTCTGGGGATTGTTGACGTGGACCTCCCAGGACTCAAACTCCGTCTCTTCCAGGGTGATGCTGACAATTTCCTTGACCAAAACCTTGGTTGCTTTTCCTAAAAACGGATGGGCATAGAGCGCGTCACTGGTGAGAAGCAACCCGTCTTTAGCGCTGCCGAAGACGGTGGTATCGAGCAATAGCAGCACTTCGCTTTCGCTGGCATCAGGCGCATAAGATTTGATCGCGTTCCTGATCTTTTTCTGTGGTATGCCAGGAGCGATGAGAAACTGGGTTTCGGTGAATTTTGAGGAATAAGCCTTTACTTTGTCTGCAATTCGGGCGTTCATGATGGCGATCCTTTCGTAGATATTTTGCAGTAGAAACAAGACAGGGCTATCTTATGGTGTTTGAACAAGGCTTCCGCTTTTGGGCGGGGCCATTCCGCACCCATGCTTCCCAGAAACAAAAAACAACCTGTGCCCAAAGGGCAGCCTTGCAGACCAACTAATCGATTGAGTTCAAACCGAACCAACTATTGAAATGAAAACAAAGAGATAATTAATTATACGACTTATTACAACTAAAGAAACCGCCCTACAGAGTTAGAGAACGGTTTTGAATTTACTTATACGCCGTGACTAACCCTGCATCAAAAGGCGGAATTTATACCCATATATACGACTCGGTCCGCGCGATGGAAGTTCGGGCGAAAATTAAACCTTCAAAATCTTTATTTTCTATATCGTGTAGTGCTTTGTCAATCATTTTTAAACTAAAACGGACAAGAATCCACTCTATAACAACTTCAGAAATTCAACTAAAGGAAACATACATTTTGCATGCAATCCGTAACCAGCAAAACTAGCTACATAAAATTTGAGATCAAATAACTGTGACTGCGCATATTTATCAATTTCAGGGTCTCTGAGTATTGTTTTTAACTTCGGACTTCGTGGGTTGTGGTTGGCTATGACAAAAATCACTTCAGGTATTTCGTCAGGGTTCAACTTGACCTTTGCATTACTTGTGCCTTTATTAAATTTCAGCAATCCAAGTTCATCAAGTTGGGTAAACTGGCTTTCCATGGTTTCCAATAGTTTAGAGTAACCATCTTTATTTGTGATCAATTTTTCCATATCTTTAAGATGCTTGAGCAGGCCTGCACTGCCGGTAAGTGCACTGTCACCATATTTCATCTCAATCAAAGCTGCTTTGCAGTTACTACCGTTTTTTCGCTGGGCTGCCAACCAGCGGATGGCCATAATATCAAACCTGGCATAAGGTTCAGCAACTTCGATATCCGAAACGAAATATTCGCTTTCATTCGAAATGGTCGAATTGTTATTTTCACGAGCAATCAACTGTTGAAACTCTCTCTCGGCTTTGCCATAAGTCGAGAAGTATTCGTCCATAATATTCTTGCGGCTTGGGAATGAATCAATCCAACTTCTTGAATCATTCTGATTGTTAATCTCAGATGGAGAATCAGGAATGAGAAGCCCTGATTTATTGTATCGGTCATCAAATGAAGCTTGATAAGAACCTTTGTTATGCTCCATTATTTTGAGAATATTTCCACCGCGGTAGTAAATATTAATGAAATTTTCCCGAATTGCCAGCATTAATGTATGGTCTTTTTTTACTCGTGTTAAGATCGGGTGTAGGACACCATCGGAATCAACAAGATCACCCATAAATTTAGCAGATAACTTTCTCATTTAAACCTCCCACCAATCGTTATCATTATGAACTTCCACATTACTAAATAACTCACTATATCGTTTAGGGAAAAAGGTGTGAATTGGAACCACCTTGAGCGGATTGATTGCTGTCACCAACTTCTGTAGATCTACAAGACCAGCATGTCCCGAAGTGTGAATACTGATTTTTGGGATGGCATTCCGCTCCAACCATTCTTTTAGCTTAATGTAAGAGTCTTTTTCCCAATATCCCTCCCATTGAGAATAAATATATGTAGCACCTATCAAACAATTACCTCGTTCAAGATCGGGGCAGTGCAAAGGGCGAAAAAGCAATGTGGATTTGCTCTGTGCCTCAAGCAAATTCTCAAAGAAAATGCGATTTGCCGCATGATGTTTGAGAAGATCAAACCAGGCGTTATTTTTGATCTGGATGCGTTGTGCTTGGGGGATGAACAACGCGACCTCTGGCCAGTTGGATTGGGGGATATGAATGTTACCAGTTGCTTCTAGAATGGCAGCTGTGTAAAGATCGATAATTAGTTTTCTACCTGTCCGTTTGCAAGCACGCAAGATGGAAACAACTCGATCAATATTTTGGGCGGAAGTATGAACTAGCGCCAAACCTTCGGTAGCGGAAAAAGCCTGCACAAGTTGTGTCTCAATATCAGCTTCAGTGGGAAAATGTTGGTCGTCATTTAGCCTTCCTAGTGAAGATCCTTCCAAAAGTAGGGTATCGATATTCGTAGGAGGATATGCAACCAGGTGCTCGAACAGGGCTGCCTTACGGCCATGAGCACGAAGATCGCCGCTATAGAAGAGGTGTTTTCCATCACTCTCAACTAGGATTGCATAGGCATCATATGCCGAGTGATCGACAAGAAAGGGGGTGATTAGAAAAGGGCCCACTTCAAAATATTGCCCGGATCGGTAATCCCATCCCTGTGAGGGAACAGGCCAGTTGCCAGGTAAGAAAGGCGCGGCAGCAGCCAGGATGCGGCGAGCAGCAGGTCCCATGCCAACAGGAATCATCGGTGAGATATGAGTGAGCAAGCCAAAATGGTCGAGGTGCGGGTGGGAAATAAGGATACCAAGTAGAGATGCATCATTGCCGTCTAATCCGGAGATCTCAGGCAAGTATTGACTACTATTTTTTTTCGCATCCAATGGTAAGCCCAAATCAATAAGCAGCCGTTGACCTTGGCTTTCAACTTCGACACAGCTTCCGCCTATTTGTTTGCTTCCACGATGAATGCAGACTCGCAAGTGGTTTTTCCCAGCTACACTAGTAGAAATAAATTGGATGCATCATGTTGTTGGATAACTTTAACTCTTATCTAAAATCACATGAGCTGTTCTAATCCCACGATAATTTTTTTGACCGTTTCGGTAAATTCGGAAATTTCTTCAGCGAGAATCTAAACCGGCATGTCGATCTTGACTGGCTCATCCCCCAGGTCGGTCAGCTGGTTTTATGACTCCCTCATTAATCAACAAGTCTTCCTTCTGCCATAAGAACCAAGCGAGCGAATGATCGCTCATCCGCTCGGGGGGAATGGTCGCTTAGCCTTTGAGGGTGCTGATTTTGAAGAGTTTGTAGAGCGGGCAGAAGCCAATGACGGATGTGATCAGCAAGATCACGCCGAGCACTACCAGGATAATGCCAAACGCGCCTGTGACGATCCCACCAATATAGAGATAGACAAGCAAAACAGCGACGATGGCACGGATGAGGCGGTCAATATTGGACATATTGCGTTTCATATTAAAATCTCCTTTGGATTGAACGGATAAATTATTATAAGAGATTTATCCCATGTTGCCTATAACAAATCCATGCAACCGCAATTGAATTCTGACGTTTTATCTCCAGGATTAATAAAGATTGTTACAAGCGGTTCAGGTTTTCTTGTGTTTACATGAAGCACCATCTCCACCCATCATCAGGTTATTTAGAAACAAACACTGTGTGAATCAAAAGTGCCCTCCAAAATGGAAGGCACTCTCGTTATCAAGTAATCGGTTTACCCCTGCATCACCGGGCGGAATTTATACCCGTATATACGACTCGGTCCGCGGGGGTGAGGTGAAGGTGTCAATCTAGCGGCAGGCATTACCGGCAAAGCCGCGATTTGGAGGCCAATAGCACCAAACGCAAAATCCGTCAGTAGAGTGGAGTCTTGCCCCACC
>JAAYUI010000195.1 GCA_012517765.1 Caldisericales bacterium
ACCGCCGGGATGATTGTAATGGATTCCATTCTCGATCAAATTTGCCACGGCGCGATTAAATAATACGGGGTCGCCTTTTACCTCAAGCTCAAGGTCTCCACTCATTTTGAGTTCTACATTTTCTCTTTCTGCAATTGGGGTTAGTTCCTCGAGAATTTCTTCGAATAGCACTCCCAAGATGATTGGACGGCAATCGATTTCTCTTTCGGCTTTGGCCAATAAGAGCAAATCTTCCACTAAGCGTTCAAGCCGAGTGATCGAGCGCTCGGCTGTGGCAGAGAAATCTTGATAATCTTCAAGCTTTGCTTGGGGACAGGAATTCACTACTTCCAGGTTCATTCGTAAGGAGGTCAAAGGAGTGCGAAGCTCGTGAGCGAGGTTGGATATAAATTCGCCTTGATCCTCGAAGTTTGTTTGTAGACGCTGAAGCATACGGTCAAAAGAATCAGCAAGTGTCTTGATTTCGTCACTCTCTCCCTGATAATTCAACCTTTGATCCAAATTCTGAACGCTGATTTGTCGAGCAGTGTCACTGATCTGAGTCACTGGCTTTAGGGATTCTTTTGCGACTAGTTTTGCAGCGAAAAAACCCACGCCTGTGATACTGATTAGCCCAATCACTGATAATATTCGAACAACAAGTAGAGGATCAGCTCTTGAAATCCCAGGGTCGTGCCAAATTGTGTATCCAGTCGGACCAGGAGTTTCAGCCAGGACTGTACTGGGATTGCCATTTTCGTCCACTGTATTGATAAGTATTTGGGTATCTGGAGAGCCGATTTCTTGAGTGATAAAAATAGGGGCGATCAAATTAACAAAAAGGACCAAAAGCAAACCAATAATAAATACGGCTCCGCAGGTTAACCAAATAATTCGCTGACGCAAACTCATATTTTCCAATTTCGGTCTACTCATTTGCGCTTTCTTTGTTGTTTTTACTTTCAATTGATTCATGTTCTGGTTGGATAAATCGGTAACTAGTACCTATAATTGTCTCAATATATTTTGCCTTTGTACTGTCATCCTCGAATTTTTCACGCAGCGATTGTATGTGAACACGCACTGTATTTGAGAAAACGTTTGTCATTGTGCCCCAAACGTGTTCAAGAAGGTCTTCCTGACTGATCACTTCATTTGGATGCCGCATCAAATATTCCAAAATACCAAATTCTTTTCTGGTCAGCTGAATCCTGTGATCTGACTTCCAGACTACTTTCTCCACTGGATCAAGAGAAATATCCTGAATCCTAAGAATTGGCTCTCTTGTGCGCAGATCACGGCGTAATAATGCTCGTATTCGTGCAAGTAATTCTTGTAAATGAAATGGTTTAATTAAATAGTCATCCGCACCGTTATTTAGCCCAGTGACGATATCTTTCTGTTTTCCCCGTGCGGTAAGAATGAGAATTAATAATGGTGGCTGTTTTTCTCGTGCCAAATGGCATATATCAAGTCCATCCATATCCGGCAAATTTAAATCTAGTACTAGCAGATCAAAATTATTGACCGCTAATGCTTCAAGCGCTTTATTCCCATTTTCAGCAATATCTACAGCATACCCATCCCGTGATAATCCAACGTGGAGAGCATTGGCTACATCTTTTTCGTCTTCAACCACTAATAGTCTCATAATATACCGATCTACCTAAGGAGTATAAGTCCATTTCTCTGAAGATGTCGCATTATCAAGAGAACCCATTGAAGCACATTCGGTATTACATATAACCGATGATCCTCCATAATTTGTATTCTGGTAATGATTGAAGTAATTGCAGTTTGAATACCCTCTTGCTGAGGAGACTCGATTGTCCCAACCTGATGGCATTGAAGAAACACTGTATTGGGTAGAACTGGAACATCCACTACCGCTTACTACCCAAGTATAAGAACTTCCTGAAAAATTGGCACTATCCCAATCAATCCCGATTACCACCTGACTGCTTAACAAACCCACTCCATTGCTGGAATTCAGGGCTTCATTTGTGACTGCTTCTGGTTGAATGGAGCTATTGAGTTGTACTCGGCCATTCGTGGCTGCGTAAATCGAATCAGCAAAATTATCAAAACATTCTGCCTTGATTACCCTTGAAGAACCATTACTTCCCTCTTCAATTGGGGCAATTAAGGCATAACAATGTTGCCCATTATTGTTTATTTCTGTTGGGCTTGCCGCAGTGAGAAACAAAACGAGAA
>JAAYUI010000173.1 GCA_012517765.1 Caldisericales bacterium
CCGCACAATCCGATCGAGAACTTCCACCGCGCGGTCATGGCCGCCGGAAATGTTCCATAGCTTGGGGCGGTAATTCAGATCGAAGGAAACGATCGCGCCGGCCTTCCGGGCGGCCGTCATCCCCTCGATGATGAGCTCGGCGGTGGTCGGCGACAACGCCGCAAAGATGCCGCCGCTGTGGAACCAGCGGATGCCGCCGGCGAAAATGGCCGCCCAGTCGAAGTCGCCCGGCTTGAGCTGGGCTCCCGCTTCATTATTGCGATTGTAAAACACCACCGGCGCGCGCACTCCCTGGCCCCGGTCGCTGTAAACGGCGGCCATGTTGGGACCATGCACGCCGTCGTGCTTGAAGCGCTTGTAGAAGGGCTTCACCCCCATCGCCCGCACCCGCTCGGCAATCAGGTCGCCGATGGGATAATCCACCATCGCCGTGGCAATGCCCGTCTGCAGGCCAAAGCAATCGGCGAGATTGGCCGCCACATTAAACTCGCCGCCGCTCACGTGGATTTGGCATTGGGTCGCCTTGCGGAAAGGGATGATGCCCGGGTCCAGCCGATGAACCAACGCGCCGAGCGATAAAAAGTCCAGCGCCCCCGTCTTATTGATGTTCAATCCATGCTTCATAATAAAGTTATGGCGCCATTATGCCTCAAGGAAGGCTGTTGTGTCTGCTAAAAAGTTGACCCGGTTCAGGCTCAAGCCGGCCAGCAAAAAGGCCACTCCGCCAAACCACAAACTGCAGATCCTGGCGGTTTGCGCCCTGAAAAATTGAATATCTCCAGCCCCAAGCTCGCGCCTTGTCCCCTTGCCCTCTCCGCCTCGTCAAAAGGACCGGAGCGGGTGGCCAAAGACTGAAAGGAGCACGTTCGTCAAAACGAACTCAAAGCGAGAAACAAGGTTCCCACGGCAAGAAGCCCGCTCCCCTGCCAAAGCTAAATTAACCCCACACCCTGGCTGCCATCCCTGCCCGTCTCCCCGGCTAACGCCTTCCTTTTCAACATTCTCATTCCTGAGAATCCTGGCCAACTCCCCCCTCCCATCAGGCTGTGTACAAGGGGTGTACAAGGGATGCTCATCGGGAGTCCATATATTTTTAGCTGGTACACCCGGTGAGCATCCCTTGTACACCCCTTGTACACGGCTCTTAGCTAGCTATGAAAAGACTTGGAAACAGGGTGGTTATGCTGGAATACGGTTTCGGCTGAGAAAAAGGGGGGAGGGACAAGCAAAATGGGCGTTCCGAGGGTCAGAGTGACTGCTGATTTAGCGCCGGGCTGGCGTGGTTGCGCCTCCGCAGAGGGTATTGGGGCTGACGGAGTGTTTTAGCGGGTCAAACCTGGCGTAGCCTCATTCCAGAGCGGCTTCCGGGGCCGACCGGGCTGCCGCCCTGTTAAATGTCATTTTTGACAATGTCAGGACTTGATGCAATATTAGCGCAACCGTTAAAACACGGGTAGTAGCGCTAACAGCAACAACTCAGACTAAAAGACACCGGGCGTTGAATAGAATTTCTCCAATTCATGGGGCGGGAAGGATTGTGTTGTCAATCAGCTCTCTTCCGCATGCTCTGCCCTGCCCGGGCTGTCTGGCAGCCCCTGCCGAATTAATCCTTCATCCAAACCCAGCAACGCTATCGCAAAGTTCACCA
>JAAYUI010000154.1 GCA_012517765.1 Caldisericales bacterium
GTAATTACGGTAAAGCGTCGAGAAAGATAGTAGAAGAGTCTTATTCAATCACACAATGCGTCGGTCGATACCAGGATATATTTCTGCGATTGATGGGGCATTAATCATGGGATGATCAAACGAAAGTGAACGAAAGTCTATCCGTGAGTAGGGGGAAAATTAGGCAAATCTGATTTAATATCCTATTAGTGAAGGGAATACCTAACACATTGCAAGTTATTGTAAACAATATCAATTCACTGTTTTACAAAAAATATGTGTATGAAAATACCTTCACAAGAGCGCATTAAACAAATTAATATCTTGGGTCATATTTTATAAAATGCTTTTTGATTCAATATCTTATGAAAGTATGTCGTCTTTGGTACAGCACTTGCTCATATGGAGTGCCCCCCTGCGGTTAGACAGCTGCGGTTAGGGTAACCGGACAGGACTTGGCGTTGTTGAACATTTCCTCGAACTCCACAGGCGGCAGATACCCGAGCGAGGAGTGCAGCCGCTTGCGATTATAAACGTCCTCGAGGAAGTAGGGAAGACGATTTTGGACATCGGCCATCGTCCGGTACTCCCAGAGGTAGACCTCCTCGGACTTCAGGGTCTTGATGAAGCTCTCGGCCGCCGCATTGTCGTAGGGGTTGCCTTTGCGGGCCATGCTGATGCGGAAGCCGTTTGCAAGCAACTTCTCCACGTAGTCTCGGGAGGCATACTGGACCCCGCGATCGGAGTGGTGGACGACCCCTGCCGGGGGTCTGCGAAGCGCCAGGGCCATCCGGAGGGCCTCCAGGCACAGGGCCGTGTCGATGCTGTGGGACAGGGCATAGCCCACGACCCTGCGGGCAAACAGATCCAGGATGACCGCCAGATACACGAAGCCGCGCAGGATGCCGATGTAGGTGATGTCGGCCACCCAGAGCTGGTTGGGGCCCGTGACCAGCAGGTTCTTCGAGAGGTTAGGATAGACCCGATGGGTATGTTCGCTGTTCGTGGTGCGGACCCAGCGGCGCTTGGGCTTTCGCAGCAATCCCTGCTCGCGCATGACGCGAAGCACCTTCTTGTGGTTGTCCCGGAACCCGCGACGATGCAGCTCCTTGGTCACCCGACGGTATCCGTAGCCGGGGAATTCTTCGATGACGGCCTCGATGCGGGCGATGAGCGCCTTCTCCTCGTCGGGCCTGCTCTTTGACTGATGGTAATACGTGCTGCGGGGCAGGTTCATCAGCTCGCACCCCCTTTCGATGCTTTCGACGAGGTCACGATGCTCAGCGATGAACCGCCGCTTCTCCTCGGAGGTGCGAAGCTTCGCTGCACGGCTTTTTTTAAAAACTCGTTCTCCAGGGTGAGCCGGCCCACCAGCTGCTCGAGCTGTCGGACGCGCTCCTCCAGGGCCGCTTCGTGCGTGGGAGGATTGTCAAAGCGCCCCTTGGTGTACTGATCCTTCCAGTGATACATCAGCCCCGACGAGATCTCGTGACGGCGCATCAGCTGCGCCGCTGTACTGACCCCGCTCAGGTACTCTTCAATCACCTGGCGCTTGAACTCGTTGCTGAACGTTCTTCGACTCTTCATGGCAAGATCCTTTCTCCCCCTCTCGGGGATCTGGGGTCCTGCCCGGTACTCTAACACATTTTGTCCAACTCAGGGGGTGCAGTCCAAAAAGATAACTCACCCCATTGATAATAAAGTGCACTACGAGAGAAGTAAGAATGCCGCTCGCCCAGCATACCGCCCGTATACCGTACGCCAATTGGAAAAGGTGTAGAGGAAATAGCTGTACATCATACCGGAGATGGATGCGAAAGCCACAGCAGCCATTCCCGTCAAGTTCCATAGCAGCTAGTCGACTAAACGCTGGATTTTATCGAAGTTTGCATTGAGATAGGAATGTTGGAGTATCAACAGCACCATTGCTGAGCCCCTCAAGACATCAACAGGGAAAATGCGATTCCAGCCTTTATGATGCGAGTATGTCACCAGCTGAATGACCATGAGATTGAAGCAGGGGACGAACAGAAATACTTATCCACCTATCATCATGCCGACCGTTTGACACGGGAGAACAGTATGTTTAGCTCTCGATTTGTCATATTCGCGACTTTTCTCATAATGTAACTCATCGACAATATCACCGCACTGTAAAGGTAAAAGCTGGCAACCAATGGTTCTCTGAACAGGACGAAATCATAGTATTCCATAAAAGGAAAATGCAGAAGGTATATTTCGTAAGAATATTCGCCGAGCAGCTGCAATATTGCCGATTCATGACGAAACGAATCAATCATGATCGTTAGCATAGTCAGCGAGACAACCATCGTTATCGGCTGAAAAGTATGAAGCGTTCGCATGACGTTATCAGGCTGCGCCAGCCATTCATGAGACGACGTCGCAAAATAACATGCCATCATGATCAGTGACACTGCAACGTACAGGAATCGGAATTTATGATAAAAGACTTGCAAAAAGGCCAATATCTTATCCCTGTACAACCCAATCAGAACGGCAGCCGGGAAAACTGCCGTGTAGATTACCCACAAAGCCAGGTAGTCGAATAACTTCGTGTTAATGATCAGAAGCATCGACAGATAAGACATCAGGAATAGGGCAACAACTTTTTTCTTGGTTGTGATTACCAAGATAGAGACAACATAATAGAGACCGTAGAGGAACAAGAGATATGTAATGAACCAGGCATGACCCATCGGCGGCCACGGAAACATGATACCCCCAACCGCCATAATGATCCTTTTAATGGAATAGTAATATCCGATCAGGTAATAATCTAGTGCAAGAAATATTGCTAATGACAACCAATACGGGGTCGCAAGCCTTCTGATCCTGCCCAGGATGAATCTCTTACCCAGCGCATGAATCCCATAAGTCTTTGAAAGCGAAATGCCAGAAACAAACAAAAACACAACGACGGCCCATCTTCCACCATCCTCTATGAACGTGCCTCCTGCTATACATTTCTCCGATAGGTGCCCAAGCAGCAGCAGCACTATTGCGAGGCCCCGAAATGCACCTGTCGTATCACGCGTAAAATGCTCGACGAACAGGTTTTCATGGACTCTTTCTTGTTTGGATACACGAC
>JAAYUI010000176.1 GCA_012517765.1 Caldisericales bacterium
ACCTCCATTAACTCTTTTTAGAGAGGCGATCGCCTCTCGTCTTACAACATGCCCCAGGATTGGCTGTAGTCGTCAAATTCGGGCTTTTACCCTGAGAGGCTATGACTATACCCCCAGACGACTTTATCAATGAATTTAGGCATCTGGTCAAGCCAGTAAGGATGTGATAAGCGAGCATGGGGAGAGAGAAGAGAAGGGGAATGCGCGTAGGCCATCATAAAGCCGTGGAGAGCTCAGGATAGGCGAGGAGAGAAGGGAGAGAAACGAGGAACAGGGTAAGGAACAGGGGGAAGTCGTATTACCAAGAGTATAGTTAATATTGGTCAATATATCTATATAATACGAAGGCATACGGAAAGAGTAGAAGAGAAAGGAAAGAGTATAGATCGTTGCCGTGGAAAGTGACGATCTATCTCCCCATATAGCCATATGATATCAGTTGAATGATATAAGCCTTTCTTTGAAGGCTGATCTCCGGGGATATACTCTTTTAGCCTCTTCCAGGATGACGGAAGATGTCACGCACACACGAGGAGTCAAAGCAGCTTGACGCAGAGATCAAGCTATGCATAGAGCAGAACGGACCATTAAGCGGGTATAGAATCACCAAATGCACCCAAGCGCCACCAATGACCATTCATTACAAACTTAAGATGATGGTCAAGAGAGGAGAGCTGAATTGTAAGAAGAAAGGCAAAGCAATACTCTACAGCCTTCCTTTAACCGTCGCAGATCTACCAGAGGCAAAGAGAGAACTGGCCCCTAAAATGGTATCCAGAGGACCGAAGGCACTAACCGAGAATACCCTCCGATCAGAGGATTATCTGGTTAAGAGGTACTCTTCAGGGAGGCAAAGAAGGAGCAAGAGCTTGGCAGCTATGGCCTTTGAGGGTAACGGCGAGGGTAGGAGGTGAGACACGATGAAGAAAAAGGGACTGACATTAGATCAGCATAAAGACATAGGCGCGAGACTCGGGGCAATCAGAGACGAGTACCAGGAGCTGGCGATACTAATAGCAAATACATACGGAAAGACGAAACACGTCAAGACGCTGAAGATAGTCGATGAAATAGACAACGTGAGATCGAATCTAGAAAGCGAGCTATTCAACGAATATCAAGGAATGGCAGATGAGGACCTGACAAACGTCTATTATGGAAACAGAAGCGGTAAAAAGGAAAGAGGTGCTTGACCATGAATCAAGACACCAACGAATCACAGACAGTGAGTAAGGATAGTAGCACCCCCAGGGATTTATCTTTTTCGGCGGTACCGCCAAGACAGGAGGAGGGAAGGCAAAGAGACGTAGACACGACAACACCTAAGCCTGGGTATTTCGTGGACATGAGCGGGAGAGCGTGCAAAGGAGTGAGTAAAGACGGAGTAATAACCGTCCCAAATATAATCGCAGACGGCTGGGCAGTTATAAGGGAGATACACGAACTGCAAAGACCGGGGGGAGTTGAAAGAAGCTTCGTCATTGCCTGCAAACCAATAGACGAAGAGGTGAGCACGTTCACGATAAAGGCCGAAGATGCAAGCAACAGCAAGACATTGAAGGCGAAGCTGGTTAATGCGTTCGGGAAACACCCAATAGGGCAGCTAAACCTCGAAGTAATACAACTACTGTCACAATACACAAGGACGATTAAGCTATTCGATAGGCCGCA
>JAAYUI010000201.1 GCA_012517765.1 Caldisericales bacterium
ATTAGGATCGAAATCCGGCATTACTCAACAATATCGGCATGTTGAGCTGAACCGACTGTCGATATGCCCTGCAGGAAAACAAACACAAAAAGCTGAAGAGCATCATTTCGTGAAAGGAGGTTGGATCTATGTTCTGGCCCGAATTCAGAAGCACGGGATTGTCTTCAGACCTGTGGCGCGAGATGGATCGCCTGCAGCAGGAGATGGATCGTCTCTTTTCCGGGCTGAGCCCGACCTACGCGCGGAGCTTCCCGGCCGTGAACATCTGGGAAGGCGAAGGCGACGCGGTCGTGACGACGGAGTTGCCCGGCGTCGATCCGGACAAGATCGATCTTTCCGTCCGGGGCGACATGTTGACGATTGCCGGCGTCAGGGACGCCGAACCCCTGAAGGAGGGAGAGGCGTACCACCGGCAGGAGAGGCGTCACGGGCAATTCGTGAGAACCGTCAAATTGCCCTTCCGCGTCGATGAGAGCGGGATCGAAGCTTCGTTCGAGAGGGGGATCCTGAGCATCCGGCTGCCGCGCCACCGGGATGAAATGCCCAAGAGGATCCCGATCAAGACAACGTGAGGAGGTGAGCACGATGGCACACGAAATCCAGGCAGTCCGAGCGCAATCCCCGGCAGGGGTCGAGCATACGCGGGATCGGAAGATCTTCATCCCACCCGTGGACATCGTCGAGTCGAAGGATGCGATTCTGCTGACGGCCGATATGCCCGGCGTGGATGAGAAGAACGTCCATGTGACGCTGGAAAAAAGCGTTCTCACCGTTCTGGGCGAGATCGAACCGGTATCCGTGAAGGACCGCAAGCTCGCCTACGAGGAGTACGAGATCGGCGATTTCGAGCGCTCCTTCACCCTGTCCGACGAGATCGACCCGGATCGGATCGAGGCGACCTTGAAAAACGGGGTTCTGCGGCTGGTCCTCCCCAAGACGGAGGCCGCCCGTGCCAAGAAGATCCCCGTCAAGACAGCCTAAAGCGAAACGGAGGGTTGCATCATGACACTGCGAGATTTGATTCCCTGGAACCGCACCGGCAGCGTGCCGGTAAGGAGGGGGGATGGGTCTCCTTTTTTCCCCCTGCAGCAGAGAGTGAATGATCTCTTCGATTCCTTCTTCCGGGATTTCGCCATGACACCCGCGAGGGTCGCCCGTGAGGAGTGGCCCGGGGTGTTCTGGCCCGAGATCGACGTCTCGGAGACCGGCAGCGAGATGGTCGTCACCGCTGAGCTTCCGGGGCTCACCGAGAAGGACGTCAACATCACTCTCGAGAGGAATTCGCTGATCCTGTCGGGAGAGAAGAAGGAAGAGAAGGAGGAGAAAGGGAAGAACTACTGGCATTCCGAGAGGCGCTTCGGGTCCTTCCGCCGAGTCATTCCCCTCCCCGAGGAAGGGGTTGACGAGCAGAAGGTCCGGGCCGAGTTCAAGGGCGGGGTGCTGACCGTGACGCTTCCGAAGACGGAAGAGGCGCGGAGGCAGCACAAGAAAATCCCCGTCAGGACGGCCCACTAGCGCACCGGCGGTTCATCCCC
>JAAYUI010000202.1 GCA_012517765.1 Caldisericales bacterium
CCCAGAGCTGGCGGAGCGGTGGTGCGAAGGTGGTTTCCTTGACGAGTCTCTGCTCAAGGAGGTCTCTTTCGGGAGCAATACATTTCAGAGCTTGATCAGCCATAAAAAGTACACCTTGGCACCAGTTGAGAATGGGAAATCCCCTGAGAGCAAGGTAGATGCACTGGCCTTTGCCTTCGCCCTCAAAGAGTCTCGAAAACTGTCGATGGATGTCTCATTTCATGATGCCGTATACGTAGAGCAATACTCCAGACTGCTCCCGACCTGGACACTAACGCCCTATGTAGATGATGAAGTGGTCTTGGGCACTTGGATAACCGGCGGAGTCGTCATATCCACGGAGTCCTTCAGGCGTTTGACCAACCTGACCGGATGGATGCCTGCTGGCGATTTGGCCGAAATCGTAAGGGCCGCCGGGTTTACTGTACCTGCAGATGCGGGCCTTCTTCTGACTAAGCATAAACCCGCCTCTCACGTCAAGACCGATTCAAAGGCCGCCATTGCTAAGGAGGCTGTCAAGCCTGAAAAGCCGCAATCGCCAGAAGAAGCGGCTGAGGCAAAAGTGTTCAGGCTCCCTGGCCGTCCAGTGCTTGAGGGGTTTTTCAACGAGCACGTCATCGATATCATCTTCAATGCCGAGAAATATCAGGCGATGGGCATAGATTTCCCCTCCGCCATCGTGCTGCACGGCCCTCCGGGCTGTGGCAAGACCTTCGCTGTGGAGCGACTCGTCGAGTTTATCGACTGGCCCAGTTACTCGATTGACTCCAACAGCGTTGGCAGCCCCTACATTCACGAGACCAGCAGGAAGATCTCCGAAATTTTCGATAAGGCAATTGATAGCGCTCCGTCCGTCATAGTCATCGACGAGATGGAATCTTTCCTATCGGACAGGCGGTTCGGCAGCTCGTCCGGCTTGCATCACGTCGAGGAGGTGGCCGAGTTCCTCCGGCGTATCCCTGAAGCCATCAATAACAAGGTGCTGATCATCGCTATGACGAACATGATCGAAATGATTGATCCAGCCATTCTTCGACGCGGTCGTTTCGACCACATCATCGAGGTTGGCATGCCGTCGAGGGAAGAAGTGGCTTCGTTAGTCGACTCGCTATTGAGCAAACTGCCGAAAGCAGACCTAAACATGGATAAGATCTTCGACGCACTCACGGGCAGGGCTCTCTCAGATTCGGCTTTTGTCATTCGTGAAGCTGCGAGGCTCGCTGCTAAAGCCGGGAAGACAAAGATCGATCAAGAAAGTATTGAGGCAGCGCTGAACAGCCTACCGAAAGACAAAGAGAAAACAAACAAACGCATCGGGTTCTTTAGGGATGAATAACCGGAGGGCGGCATGGACCTATTAAAAAATCCTTTTCATATCCTGACTGCCAGCCCCCGCGATAACCGTCGGCGGATCATGGAATTGGCCGATGAACGTAGTCTGCTACTTGACTCAAGTGAGTGCATGGAGGCGCGTTCGGATTTGACCAATCCCCGCAAAAGACTCTCCGCTGAAGTAGCCTGGCTACCAGGTATTGGACCGAAACGAACCAGAGAGGTGTTGTTGCTCCTCGAATCCTCGCCAACCGATTTACTCGCCGTCGATAAGCTGTCGTCAATGGCTCGGGCGAATCTGCTTGCGGCAGGCCTTGCTCGTTTGTCTGACCATAATGCCGATGTTATTGCGGAATGGATACTCGAGATCGCCTGGGCATTTGAGAATATCGACCCGGAAGAACTAAGGGCGATCATCAACGAGGAAAGGGTTGTTTCCGGCTTCCCAGAGGTGACGGACCTTTCGGCTGTACAAGCTGAAATCCAGGAACGGCGGAGATATTATCTTAAGGTTGTTAAAACGGCCCTGAATAACCTTTCTGCCAAGGATCTCGTCGAATTGGTCACTGCTGCAGTCGAATCGGCAACCAATGGAGGAGAGGAACATGGGCCTATTCTGATTGCCGACCTAGTTGATTCGTATGAGGTAGAAGCGCAAGAATTTTTTGAAAAAGAGGAGGCGAACATAAAATCTTTGGTCGAGCGACTGCGGGATGCCGTCGATGCTGAACGACCAGATTCCGTTCTGGCTCCTATGGTTAACCAGCTAATCCAAATTGTGAAAAACTGGGATACTGTCGCCCAGCCAATTCAGATTAGTACCAAGAGTCGTGGGCTGGATCATGATGCAAGCAATCGCATTGCTGGATTCGTTCGTGGCTTGGCGATTCACATGTTTAACGAGCACGGCAAACTCGATTTCTCGCAGCAACTCACGAGCATGCTGCAGGAAGTGTTTGCGGAGGTTGGAGAGGTTGCAGAACGCACCGCTGAGGATACAAATGCCCTCGAAGAAATAGCGAAACAAAGGGCTCGCTTGATAGAGGATGCAAAGAACAGAGCTGAAGAATGGCGAAGAGAAATAGCCTATGAGGCTGATGTCGAAGCCATCTTTAAAAACAAGCTGCGCATTTCTCCTGAAGGTATCGAGTGGAAAGGACGCCACTGGGAGCTTGACTCCATTACGCGGATTCGTTGGGGGGGAACCAGGCATTATGTTAACGGCATCCCCACCGGGACAACCTACAGCATCATTTTTGGTAACGGATATAATTATGAGTCCATAGTATTAAGGAAGGAGGCAATTTACAGCAACTTTGTTGATCGCTTGTGGAGAGCTGTTGGCGTTCGTTTGCTGACGGAGTACCTGGAAGGTCTGCGAGATGGCAAGAAGTTTCGCTTCGGCTCCACCGTTATGAGCGATCAGGGCATGGAGTTGGAGCGTAGAAAGCTCTTCGGCAGTAACGAGCGGGTCTTTTGCCATTGGGGAGAGTTAATTATCTGGAATGGCCCTGGCGTTTTTTGCATCGGGAAGAAGGATGACAAGAAGCTCGCTGCCTCCTTCTCCTACCAGGAGGAAGACAACATCCACGTCATCGAAGCCGCAATCCGCATGTTTTGGAAACGG
>JAAYUI010000002.1 GCA_012517765.1 Caldisericales bacterium
AAGTTTCATGGTGTTGGCAAACACACATTCCATCTTCATCTGAAAGAGTGTCAGTGGAGATTCAACTTGAAGAATGACGACATTTATACTATATTATTGAAGGAGTTCAGGGGCAGTCCGACTAGCTAGTCTAAACCCTTTGTTAATTATATTTTCGTAAAAAAGATGGTCGAAAAAATATGTGATGAATTCTGAAGAATATTGTGTAATTTTAATATTCTCGAAAATCTAAGTGAAGGGTTGTGACAAAATGCTGTCACAGGTCATGTGTATAAATGGGAAGGCTGTTTTGAATAATGATTTAATGTCTTGTTGACTATATGGACATGTTGATGAAAAAGGTACTATAATATTTTTGTATAATATTATCTATAACATTTAAGTAGTGGAGATAAACTGTGAAAAAATCATTGCTTTTTTGGGGAAAAACTCTTCAGGAAAAAAATGCAACAAATAGTGGTGTTGTAATAACAAAAAGTCACCCCTTGCTCTTCCATATGGTTGATGTCGCCAGTGTTGCAGAAAAAATGTTTGAAAGGGTGATCAGTGATCACGTAAAAAAGAATTTGAAAACACTATACCGAAATGAGGACGATTCTTCCCTGTCCTCAAAGGTTGCCTTTCTTGCAGGATTGCATGATTTGGGAAAAGCCACTCCGCCATTCCAAGGACTTTGGTTTGAAGGAGCAAAAAAACTCTCAGCCGAGGGTTTGAAATTTCCTCCTGTAAATGACAAGACAAAAAACCATGGGTGGATGACGTCTTCATTGATTTTTTCAGAATTTGAACCCACAAAAGACAAGGACAAACTAATAAATCAGATTGGGAGGAAGATGGCCATATCTCTTGGTGGACATCACGGATTAATGAGTGATTGCTACGTCTGGCAAGATTTTGCGGACCACAAGTTTTTCTCCGGATCTGCATCGTGGTTGGAGGCACGCAAAGAACTGCTTTCCGATTACTACAAATGCATCTATGGGATGGACATGGGTGAAAAAACACTCAAGAAAGCAATACTGGAGGCCCTCCCAAAAGATGAATCATTGAAAATCCTTCAATTAAATGACTCATTTTTTGCATTTCTCTCTGGCCTTGTTTCTGTTGCTGACTGGGTTGGTTCATCAGCCGACTGGTTTGAATTTCATGAGCCTGATGACTCCACAAGCGCAATTGATGATTATCTGAATCACTCCAGAGAGTCGGCTGCAAGGGCCGTTGACAACGTGTGGCCAGAAGAAACCGGTGAGCAAAAGATGTTTGCGAATGGCGAAGAGCTATTTTCATACATATTCCCCGAGATCAGTCAGGGTCCAAGGCCACTGCAGAAAAAGTGCATTGATATTGCCCCCACCTCTAGCGATGGAAAAATGGATTCAAACCAGATAGTAATAATCGAAGCACCAACTGGTGAAGGGAAAACTGAAGCAGCGTTCTACCTCTTTGATTCCTGGCAGAGGCAAAATGTTTCTCATGGCGCCTACATTGCTTTGCCAACCATGGCAACATCAAACCAGATGTTTTCGCGTTTCAAAAATTTCCTCTCGAGGGGTCATGGAGAAAAAATTACCTTAAACCTTTTGCACTCAATGAAGTTTTTTAATGATGATTTTAGGGAGCTCAAGATAGTCGGAGCAAACGACCAGGGCTACTCTGATACAATCGTTGCCAATTCGTGGTTCCAAAAATCCAAGAGAGGGCTCATAACACCTTATGCCGTAGGGACAATCGACCAGTCCCTAATGGGTGCGCTTCAAGTGAAGCACATGTTTGTGAGGCTTTTTGGGCTGACCGGGAAAACTGTAATCTTTGATGAAGTCCACGCCTATGATACGTATATGAGCAATTTGCTTGACATGCTCATAAGCTGGCTTTCAGAGTTGGGCTCGTCAGTAATAATTCTTTCAGCAACCCTTCCGGAAAAAAGAAAGAGGGAGCTGTTAAAAGCTTTTTGTGGAGATAACGTAAAGGGAGAGGCCAAAAATGCTTACCCCGCAATAACTTATGCCAGCAAAAACAAGAAAATTGAATCTGCCACATTCCAGTCAAACAAGGAAGTAAGGCCTATTGTAACATTCAAGAAAGCCGAATCCAGCATCCAAGAGACTGCTGATACAATCATGGACCTGATCTATCAAGGTGGCTGTGCGGCCTGGATATGCAATACCGTAAACCAGTCCCAGGAAGTTTTTCGCTATTTGAAAGAGAAAGCACCTGCCGATGTGGAACTTGTTCTCTTCCATGCAAGATTCACCACTTCAGACAGACTTGGCATTGAAGATCGCGTCCTTTCAATGATGGGCAAGGGGCAACAGGCAAAGAGGCCCAAAAAAGCGATTGTTGTTGCAACCCAGGTCATCGAGCAGAGCCTTGATCTTGATTTTGATGTTATGGTAAGCGAATTTGCTCCAATCGATCTCCTTGTTCAAAGGGCCGGGAGGCTTCACAGACACAAAAGGGAAGAAAGACCTCTGAAAGTTTCTGAGCCTGTGATGTTTGTCCAGTTTCCGGAAAAGAAAGATGGCATCCCCGATTTTGGCCCCAGCAAATACATCTACGAAGAGTATGTTTTGGCAAAGACATTACTCACCCTCGAGAACAGACTGAAAGAGGATTCTTATACATTCTCCGACAGGGATGACACTGTAAAAAAGCTGATCGAGGAGGTTTATGGAGATTCAGGGCCAGATGCCAGCAAACTTGAAGGACACCTCAAAAAACTCAAAAAGAAATTTGATGAGAAAAATCAGGAAATAGAGTCAAATGCTAGAAAGATAATTATTGACTACCCGGTACAAATTCCAGCCGGGAAAAAACAGGCTGATGATTTCAGATTCGCTTTCATAAATTACAGGGCTCCAGACGATGATGATCCTGACAATCCGACAAAATTTGCTCCACTGACCAGACTTTCCGATGGTCCATCTTTTAAGGCAGTTTGCCTTTTTGAGGATGGAGGAAAAACGTATCTGGATGTTGAAACAAAACAGCTTGTTGATATTTCAAAATCTCCGAAGAACATCCACGAAACAAATAGTCTAGTTCAAAACTCTTTAACAATTTCAGGCTGGAGGAATTTCAATATCTTGGAGTCTCTTGCTAAGCCTGAATCTTGGGCCAATTCGCCTTCCCTGAAGGAAATGCCAGTAATAATCTTCAAGAAAACCGGCGGGGGGTGGGTTTCTGCTGTGGATACAAAATTCCGGTATTCCAGAGAATTCGGGCTTGAGATTTCGAAGGAGGGAGATTGATGGAAACAAAGGAATTCAACCTCCAAGATGAACCCTGGATCTGGTGCACTCTGAATGGAGAGCTCAAGGAGCTAAGTTTGAAAGATGTATTCAAAATGAGCCAGAACATCGGAGAAATCACAGATGTCTCTCCAATGGTTGCAATCAGCATCTACAGATTTCTTCTGGCCATCATGTACTCAGCATTCAGAGAGGAGAGGTGTTGGCCTGGGAAGCATGAAATCTGGTCTATTGATGACTGGAAAAACATTCATGCCGATCCTGATGGTGCAACCAAACAAATACTTGCCTACCTTGAAACTGTCCATGAAAGGATGTGGCTTTTCCACCCAGAATACCCATTCTATCAAAAACCTGATCTAAAACTAAAGGAATCAAAGGACCCCGAAGATGGCAAGATGCCAATCGGAAAAATGAGGATGTACTCCGCAAACAGCAGCCAGGGCACACTTTTTGACCACACTGTTGAATCGGACTTTTCTTCAACAAAGCCCGTTTACCCTGATGAAGCGGCAAGACTGCTGCTTGCATTCCAAAATTTTGACATAGGCACGGCAGGTACTGCAGAGTATCATGAAGATGGTCAAGAAACAAAATATCTAAAAGATTCGTTATTGAGAGGGGAAGCAGTAAATTTCTGGCAAGGAGGATCTCTTTTCCAAACGCTCCTGCTGAACCTGATTCCAGTACATGAGCTGGATACCTTGTCAAAGTTTGGATACCCTGCAGGGGATTCATCCGATCGGCCCAGTTTTGAGGTTAATCCTGGTTATTTCTGGAAAGAGCCAGGTTGTAGACAAAAAACTGATAAAGGTGATTTTGTATATATAAAAAAGGTTGAAGGAATAATCGACTATCTGACTTGGCAAAGCAGAAAAACCAAACTTTTCAGAAACGAGCAAAACATGACAGTCTCATTTGCAAGAACAAAAGGGCTGGTTTTTCCCGGAAATGAAAATATGCTTGATCCGTTTGTAATTTACAATTACAAGGAGGGGAAAAAACCTGGTGAGGGTGGCTGGAAAAGCAAAATACGACTGGATCCTGAAAAACAGGTTTGGAGAAGTCTGGATGTTCTTCTTGCCCGAATAATACCATCAAAGCATGATTTTTTACCGGCACTCACAACAAAGTTTCTCTCAGAGGCTTATTCAAAAGAAATATCAAATGGGGACATAAAACTCTCCCTGTTTTGCCATTATCAGGAAGCCAACCAGAGAATAAAAGACTGGTCACAACAAACTTTCCCCATACCAGCCACCTATATGAAAAACGAGAGCTTTGTAGATGGCATCGAAATTGTTTTAAATATGGGCAAAGAAATAAGCTGGGGCTTAAAAAAATCATCACAAACAATCATAGAAGAACTCATCGCTGGAAAAGAAAAATCAGTTCAAATTGATCTTGAAGCCGATTTCTGGCCACTGCTGCAAATACCTTTTGCCAGATTTGTAAATGATCTTGGGCAATATGATGAAGATGCCTTTTGGGATGATGCCTCCCAGCTAAAAATCAGGGAGATCTTTAGTAACTGGCAAAATACAATCATATCACTGGCAAGGGACGTTTTTAACAGGGCCACAACAAAAATAAGATTTAACGCAAGCGGCATAAATGCAACCATAAAAGGCCAGCAAGTTCTTGAGAGGTCAATAGCCAAACTGAAAAGTAAATATGAAATTGACAATGGAGGTAGGCAATGACAGATATAAACAAAAAGATCTATGAGAAACCTGCTTTTGTGAAATCACTGGAAGATCTTGTGGAAAAAGGCGACAGGGCAGGGCTTGCTACTTTGAGAAAAGGCCTTGGAAAAGAGCCGGGTACGGTCACGGAAATGTACAAATATGTTTATTCCAGGATGCCCTGGCAGACAAACCTTTTTGATGAGAAGATTTATTTTTTGACGGCTTCCCTGTTCGCTCTCTGGCACCAGGGTAAGCAGAAACTGGAAGAAAATTTTGATGGAGACTTGGGAAAAACTTTCAGGCAAATAAGCAAAAAAATTGAATCTGAATCAATAAAAGAACGTTTTGCTGCAATCATCAATTCACATTTTGACGATTTGCCCAATCATCTGCGGCACGCCGTGTCACTGGCAAAATCAAAAGATGTTCCAATTAATTGGAGTTTTCTTCTCGAAGACTTGAAATGGTGGAACAACGATGGCAAGCGTGTTCAAAGGAAATGGATGAAATCTTTCTTGCAGGAAGAAAAAACAGAACTTTCACAGGTAGAAGGAACACAGAAAGAGGAGGAAGAAAATGAAGATTGAGCTTCACATACTGCAGAATTTTGCGCCATCGAACCTGAACCGTGATGACACCAATGCCCCAAAGGATTGCGAGTTTGGTGGAGTCAGGCGTGCAAGGGTTTCCAGCCAGTGCCTTAAAAGGGCGATCAGGACAAATGAGGCTTTTTCGGATGCCCTAAAATCTGGTGATTTGGAACAAGGTGCATCTGTTGGAAAGAGGACCCGTCTCCTGAAGGATCAGATCATTGCGATACTCGGCCTGCAGGAAGACCTAAAAGATGTCCAAAAAACCTCTGACAAAGAAAAAACGGCTAAAACCGAAAACTCAAAAAAACTGGATGATTTTATCAAAGCTGCAGTCAAAACAGCGGTTGATGAAGGCGATGCAACAAAGATGCTCATTCATTATGATGATGCCGAAATAAAGATGCTTGCAAACCTCTTCTCCAAAGTTCTTTCTGGCGAAAAAAAGCCAGAGGAAGCGGCAAAAGAGTTCAAACCCAAATCAAAAGCCTCCGACATAGCCCTCTTTGGCAGAATGGTTGCTGAAAATACAGATTTTAATGTTGATGCGGCCTGCCAGGTTGCCCATGCAATTTCCACCAACAAGGTCAGCATGGAGATGGACTATTTCACTGCTATCGATGATCTCAAGAAAGACTTTGCCTCTGAAGATGCCGGTGCGGGTATGATAGGTACCGTTGAATTCAATTCGGCATGCTTCTATCGCTATTCCGTAGTTGACACCAATCAACTCAAAACAAACCTTGACGGGGACAACGAGCTTTCCAAAAAAACTGTCCGTGCATTCATCGAATCTTCAATTGCTGCAATCCCGACGGGCAAACAAAACAGCATGGCAGCGCAAAATCCTCCCAGTTTTGTAATGGCCGTCGTGAAAGACTCCTGTGCGCCATGGTCTCTCGCAAATGCGTTTGAAAAACCGGTCGGCCCTGGCCAAAATGGTCTTGTTGTTTCATCAATCGAGCGCTTTGATGACTACTGGGGAAGGCTTGTGTCTGTATACTCGGATGATGGTGTCAAAACAGCCGTCCTTTTCACAACTGAAAATGTTGATCTCAAAAATCTTGCTTCCTCCAGGGTTTCGGGGAAAAAGGAACTGGTTGAAAAAATAATTGGAGCCATTTAGTAATGGATTCCTCAAACAAGCTTGCCCTGGTTTTGAGGTTTGCCGGCCCAATGCAGGCCTGGGGTATACAAAGCCGGTTCGAATACCGAGATACCGGGATCGAGCCTTCCAGATCGGGTGTAATAGGTTTGCTTGGCTGCTCTCTTGGAATTGGCAGGGAGAACAAAGAGTTTCTTTCCAGATGCATGGGGCTGGAGATGGGTGTGCTTGTCCTCAAGGAGGGTACTGTTTTAAGGGACTATCATGTTTCCGGTGGTGGCAAATGGAAAGGCAGGGAATATGGTGTCGCTACTGCAAATGGGAAATCAACGACAGTTGTTTCAAACCGATATTACCTTTCAGATGCCGATTTCCTGGTTGGATTGATAGGAGAGCCCGGTTTTATTGAACAATTGTCCGCCGGAGTCAAATCGCCTGTATGGCCCATCTTTCTTGGAAGAAAGGCTTTTGTGCCGTCGCATCCAGTCTTTGTTGCCACCCTTCAACTTCATGGCATGAAAGAAGTTCTTGCAGAGGGCCTTTTAAGGTTGGCCACAAAAGAAGGATGGTTGCAAGACGGCAGTTCTGGAAATTCATCAAATCCTGTCCTTTCAAACCCTCCTTGGCTTGCTGGTCCCAGGCAGGAGGCTCCTCTTTTGAGAATGCAAATTGAATGCGATCAGGACGCCGGAACCGAAAAAAATGATGTCCCGCTGAGTTTCAGCAAGCTCGACAAAAGGTACATGAAACGTTATGTTTCCAACATATATATCGATCCAGCAACCATTCTTGACAAAGGGAAGGCATAAAAAATATGGACGAGATTTATTTCTCAAAAATCAGGCCGGATTTTCGCAATCGCGATGCACGAGGTGCAATGTCTGATATTGAAAAATTGCATAAATTGCTAATGTCTGCTTTCCCAGATTTTGGAGGGCAAGGCAGGCAGAAAACAAATCTCCTCTTCCGGGCGGAAACAGACGGGTACATAATTGCTTCATCAACTGTAAAACCAGACTGGTCACTGTTAGGTCCCGGATTTATGGTTGAGGGTATAAAGGTGCTTGATCTTTCCACAACCCAATTTGCTGGTGCCGATTTTGCCTTTCGCCTTGTTGCAAACCCAACATACAAAAAATCTGGATCAAAGGATGTTGTTCCTCTTCGTGAGTATTACATGCAGGATTTTCTGGATAAATACAAAATGACGAAAGATCCGCCCACTGTCCTTGAATGGATGGAGCGAAAAGCAAATAATTCTGGTTTTCAAATCCGCCAGCTTTCCGTGGTTGGATTGAATTATCGTCCTGATGGTCCTTCAAGACGTTCCATAAACTTCAAGATGTACCTCTTTGAGGGGCAATTGCGGGTAGTTGATGTCCCTCTTTTTGCCCGAACCTTGAAAACTGGAATAGGCAGAGAAAAAGCTTTTGGTTGTGGCCTTCTTTCAATCGCACCTGCAAGAGGTTAGGAAAATAAAAGATCTTCATGAGCTGAGCAGGTTTGAGGATTGCCTCGCGCATGTTTATGTAGAGCGCTGTGTTGTCGAGCAGGATGCAAAGTCGATTGCCATATTTGATTTGAATGGCAAAACACCAATTCCTGTTGCTAACCTTTCTGTTCTCTTCCTCGGTCCAGGCACAAAAATAAGTCATCAGGCCATAAAAAATCTTGCTGACTCAGGATGTATTGTTTTTTGGACCGGGGAAGAGGGCGTAAGGTTCTATGCTTGTGGCGTTGGCAAGGGCAGATCTTCACACAACCTCCTTCTTCAGGCAAAACTTGTTTCAAATCCGGAAGCAAGGCTCAAGGTTGTTCGAAAAATGTATGAAAAGCGTTTTGAAGAACTGCTTGCCCCTTCCCTGACTCTTCGGCAGATAAGGGGCAAAGAGGGTGCTAGAATGAGGGACACATATGCCAGGCAAAGCGCTGCAACTGGTGTTCCCTGGTCTGGTCGGGAGTATGATCCAAAAAAATTTGATTTTTCAAACCCGATCAATCGCGCCCTGACTTCGGCAAATGCGTGCCTTTATGGAATTTGCCATGCCGCAATCGTTTCTGCTGGCTACTCGCCTGGTCTTGGTTTCATCCACACCGGCCTTCAGCTGTCTTTTGTGTATGATGTGGCAGACTTATACAAAACTGAAACTGCAATTCCCGTTTCTTTCAAGGTTGTTTCCGAGGGGGACCATGAGGTTGAGAGGCGCGTCAGGATTGCAATGCGTGATTCCTTCAAGGCAACAAAACTGATGGGTCGCATTATTGCAGACATGAAAGAATGCCTTACTGTTCCGGACTATATCTCCGAAATACCCGAAACTTTTGATCTTGACCCCCAAAATTTTATTTGGGACCCGGAAGAAGGCGTTCTTTCTGGAGGAATAAACTACAACTCGGACTTGTAAGCTATCATTTTTCACTGCTCCAGGGAGGTTTTGATGAAAAAAGCAACAACATTGATAATGCTGGTCTTGGTTATGATTATGGTCGGAGCCATCCAGTTCCAGAGGGTCACAATGAGATCTCATGAAACAAAGTTTTGGTGCGATGAAGATACGGTCATTAATATCAACTGGACTGTAGACGCACCATTGGATACTGCTGAAGAGGGCCTATTTCTGATTGTTTATTCAGAAGATGAGGGCCTTCAATATGCAGACTATTTCAACCTGCTAGAGATGAGTGAGTTTGTTGATGATAAAGGTCAGGGTACCTTTGCAGTCGGCGGTCTACAGAAGGCTAGATATACAGTCATGATTCTGGACTATATGCTTCCAGAACATCACTTTAATGCTGATATTACAGTTATGCCAGATGCTGAAGAAGGTGTAGAAGGGCATGCTATAAAACTTGATGAAATCAGGCATACTGGCCGTCAACAACATATTTTGAAGATGAAAACCATTTTAAAAACAGAAAAACAGGAATGATTCCAAAGGCCAGCCGATAAATGGTTGTAATGGTTCTTGAAAAAGTCCCTGCATCGCTCAGGGGAGATTTGACCAGATGGCTGCTGGAACTCAAAACAGGGGTTTTTGTGGGGAATATATCTGCTCTTGTCAGGGAAAAACTCTGGGAAAAAGCTTGTTTAGGCTGCAAGGGTGGGGCTGCAATGATGCTTTTTTCCGCATCCACCGAACAAGGTTTTGATATCCGTTTTTGGGGAAAAACCAGCAGGCTGGTTCAGGATTTTGAAGGTGTAAAACTCATCACGATACCAGAAAAAACACAAACAAAAAGCGCCATTTCTGAGGTGCCAGGTGATGAGCATAACACTGGTGAAGCTGACCTCGAAGAAATATAGATTTTTCCAATTGTTGATTTGTTTATAAAATAAATATAGACTAGGACAGGTTTTATTACTTAAACAGGATTTTCTTTATTTTAGGATAGGCTGCATATCATTTTCTTTAGTCTCTTCCCCACACACGTGGGGGTGTCCCTACCGATTCTTTCTTCTTTACTTGAGTTTGGCCCTCTTCCCCACACACGTGGGGGTGTCCCGTAAATGCAATGCTTAAGGAACTTGGCAATGTCCTCTTCCCCACACACGTGGGGGTGTCCCCTTGAATATGAGGGCATTGAAACGGCCTCCAAACTCTTCCCCACACACGTGGGGGTGTCCCCGTCGTGTTTGGTGGTCGCATTGTGCAATGGCCCTCTTCCCCACACACGTGGGGGTGTCCCCGCCTCCTATGATAGCGCGACAGACAGTGAAGTCTCTTCCCCACACACGTGGGGGTGTCCCTCGCAAAAAAGTTTCCGCTTGGGAGCCTGGTGACTCTTCCCCACACACGTGGGGGTGTCCCTCCGACAGTTTATCAGAAATTGTGGATTGTTAGCTCTTCCCCACACACGTGGGGGTGTCCCCTGGCTCCAATTGCCTAATGGTAAGGGCGGTGTCTCTTCCCCACACACGTGGGGGTGTC
>JAAYUI010000096.1 GCA_012517765.1 Caldisericales bacterium
AGGTATTCAACCATTCCGATTAGGCTCATGCGAAAAACGCTAATAACCCCATCTTGTATCTGCGCAACTCCGGACTGTTTAACGTCGGGGTCAATCGCAACGATTACTTTTTTAGAATTAGCCATACGTCAAATTTTTACTTGCAATATTTTTCAACCAATTCAGCAAGTACATCTCCGTGGCAAGCTAACGGTTTACACCAACAACCAAGCACCTTACCTTTAAGTTCATGTAAATCATTCATTAAATGTTTACCTTCTCCATTGGTAATCCATTCACGATATGCTTCAACCGCTTCATCTCTGCTACCAACAACATATTTTGCAAGCGTTTTACCGTCTTGTTTATGCGTGAATGGATTGCCCCATTTGCTAGGCCTTCCAATGTACACGTCATAATGTTCTTTTTTGCAATGTACAACCCTGCAGCTTTCAACAGGCAAATTTAAAGTGTGTCCGCTTACTGGTTGCTTTGTATACAACCCGGGATCTTTGAAATTTTCTTTTCTCATAAAAGGATTTTTTACAAGTCAAGTATACAACATTAAATTCTAAAAGTCAAATTATTTTAACTTTCGCCTATCCTTGCCCTTAATTTCAAAGTAGTTGCACATTTCCAGTAGCCTGCTGGATACCCTTTCTCCGTATGCTTCAGTTAATTTGGGGTGTGTTATGGGTAGGTTAGAGGTAATTAGCGTTATCTTGTTTGGGAAATCTCCCCTATGCTCCAGAATTTTCCGCATAACATTAACCCTATTACCCATATAGAGTGCTTCTTGCTGCTCCGAGCCTAAATCTTGAAAGCCTACAATGCCCATTTCCTTGTATTTATTAATATTTCCGCTTTCGGTGTACTCATCGCAAATGCTATCTGTTCGGTAGTTATTCCAGCGTAGCGGCCTTATTGTATCTAACATTGCGAGCTTAACGTTGTCTATTTTTGTGTATTCGCTCATTATTTCAAGAGCCCATGATTTTCCAGTACCGGTATTTCCAGCAATGTATATGCCGGCATTCAACCTACCTCTTACTACTTCTTTTGTTATGGGATTAAGGCATTGCATTTCCTCATCGCCATGCACCCATCTTATCATATTTACATATGTAAATATGTTGTCATCATCTATAACAAACTTGGGATTTCTTAACCTGCCGATTTCGATAACCGCTTGCAATGCTGATTTTAGGCTATAAGGTAGGTAGGCAAATCTCCTAATCGGCGGAATTAACCATTCTTTGCTTATCCTTTCCATAGTTTCCGCTATTTTTACTGGTTCTCCCATATCTCGTTGATTTTAATGTTGTTAAGTTTAGTGCTTGCCGTTTGCTCTTTTCCCCTCTTTTCCCATGTTACCAACGCCGCACGCCAGTCTCGCATTTTATTTTTTCCAATAAACCAATCTTTAGATGAATAAAAAGCCACAAATGCCTCCGCATCTACCTCGTAATTTTTTTCTAAGATATAATTTTTAACTTCCTCCAAAGAGGGAGGGAAAAACCGTTTCGGTTTTTCTCTTTCTTTAGTACTTATTCTATTATTTACTTTACTATTATTTACTATACTATACTTTACTATGTTATTTTCTGTTATAACACTTTTATCTTTGTTATCGTCTGTTATAACATTGTTATCGTCTGTTATAACATTGTTATCGTCTGTTATAACATTGTTATCGTCTGTTATAACATTGTTATCGTCATTTTCATTATTCCATCTTTTACCCATTCCTAGTTTTCCAGCTTTGCTTTTTTTATCCCTTTCAGCTATTAATTTGCTGAATCTTTTTTTATGAGCTTCACTATATAACTTCCCATCATCTGATATTTGAAGAATTTCTAATAAACAACAATAATCAATTATAAGCTCTAGCTGTTCTACTGTTATATCAAAATCAGCTGCAAGAAGTTCTTTGTTAAGCTCATTATATTCAATTTCAAAATTATCTTCATCCGTTAGAACTTCGAGAAGGAAACACCATACTGCATACCCAACATGTCCGAATTTCCTCCTAATAGCCTTAATTTTAAGGTCATTTCGCATGTCGGAATCGTGGCTGAAATATTCAGCATTATTTTTATTTTGTTTTGCCATAGTTTAATATTTAACATTATTTAACACTTCAAACAATTTTAACTAGTATTAGACTCCTAAATTTCAAATTCCAAACGAATTTTCTTAATTGAAGCATCATCAAGTAGTTCCTTCACCCTATCTTGCGACAAAATGTAAGGTGCTGTCCATGTGTTTCTATCATAATCTTTAAATTGAACCTGATAGGTTGCCTTTCTTTTTACTGCTCTAATTAGAACATCTTCAAGCAAACACTCAGCACTTAGTTCATCAAAAAAACTTTCAATGTTTGGATGTTTCATATCAACAAAAACAGTATCACCAAAGTTTTTTTTAAATAAATTATGTGTACTCATATATTTAAATATTTTAATGTTTGCCTACTCTGTAAGGTTTTCGGCTTCTCCTTGCCAATTTCATTTTTTCCCCGTGCCATTATGGTAAAATTTAAGCCCCTAAACGGTATGCGTTTGACGTGTGGGAAAATGGACAAACCCTAACGCACTCCGAAAAGGGGCTTTGATTAATATTTTTGCTGTAGCTGTTGCCATTTTTTTGAGGTTCACGTCATAACAAAACTAATAAAAGTTAACCCATTCCTTTAATTCGGAATCGTTTGCTTACTAACAGCTCGTGGATTTTTATTAACATACAGAATTAATTTTTTCAGAACTTCCTAAATGCCGAACCTCACCATCGTCTATTATGTAAACCTCCCAGTAAACACCATCATGGTTACATTTTTCCAAAAAGTCATTCGCTGCTTTTAATTCACTAAAAAAAATCAGTTCTGGATTTCTAGTTTTCGTGAGTATTATGCCCTTACCCTTACACAACAGGGTGGTAGCGGTTGGTCGGATGAACTTTAGTAGTAGGTACAATGTTATTGCAATGGTGGTAAATAATAAGGTAATTATACCTACTGTTGCTAAAATGTACTCAATCGTTGTCATTTTGCTAGGTATTTTGGGTTATTAAATTTTGTTGTTTTGTTTTTATGCCCATTTTTAAGGTATTCCAGCAATTCAGTGCGGGAAAAGTACAGGCGTTTACCTCGCTTCATTACAGGTAGTTCACCTTTGGATACCTTACCGTACATCGTTGGGACGGTAAGCCTTAAAAATTCGGCTGCTTCCTGAATTGTTAAAAGTTTTTCCGGGTCGGTAGGTTCAACCATTTTTAGGTTGTTTTTTAGGTCGAGCAGTAAAATTTCAATACTACTTAGCCTAGCTTCGATTTCTTCAAAAGGATTGTTCATTTTTTTTAACAGTTTAATTGTTAATTAAATAGTAAGTTATTATTTCCTA
>JAAYUI010000204.1 GCA_012517765.1 Caldisericales bacterium
GGCAGTGGAAGACGGCGCAACCGTGCCGATCTATTACGAAAGCCGGCTGGCAAAAATTGCCCTTTCTGAGGAAGACCAAAAGACCCTCGATGAACGCGTTGAGGAGATCACTGAAGATGAAGAACTGACCGACAGGCAAAAGCGCTTCGCCCGCTGGACGGGCAAGGAAGCCGTTGTGGGCAGCAAGGACCGCCTGAAGCAGGTTGCCGCGGATATCGTTAACCACTTCGAGCAGCGCACCTCTGCCGCGGAAGGCAAGGGCATGATCGTCTGCATGAGCCGGCGCATCTGCGTGGCGCTGCACAATGAGATCATCAAGCTTCGCCCTGATTGGTACAGCCCGGATGACGACAAAGGCGCGATCAAGATCGTGATGACCGGGTCTTCGAGTGACCCCCTGGACTGGCAGGAACATATTCGGAACAAGGAACGACGTAAGTTGATCGGCAACCGGCTGAAAGACCCCAACAATGACCTGAAGATGCTGATCGTGCGGGACATGTTCCTGACCGGTTTTGACGCGCCCTGCCTGCACACCATGTACATCGACAAACCGATGAATGGGCATACCCTGATGCAGGCGATTGCCAGGGTTAACCGGGTGTATGGGGATAAAGAGGGCGGCTTGATCGTCGATTATATCGGCATTGCCCAGGACCTCAAACAGGCTTTGCTCATTTATGCTGCCAGCCAGGGTAAGGGGCAGATTGCGATTGACCAGGAAGAGGCTGTTGCCAAGATGCTCGAGTATTATGAGATCGTGGTGAACATGTTCGGGCGCTTTGATTACAAACGCTACTTCACCCTGGAACCCAAACACAAGCTCAACTTCATCCTTGAGGCTGCCAACTACCTGTTGGGTTTGCCTGAAATCAAACAGGGCAAAACCATTCGCAACGGCAAGGAAAGATTCAAAGATAACGTGGTCAAACTGCAGAAAGCCTTTGGTTTGGCAGTTCCACACCCCAAGGCGATCGAGATCCGCGATGACTTGGCATTCTTCCAGGCGATCAAAGCCCGCTTTAGCAAGTTTGATGAAAGCGTTAGAACACGCACCAATGAGGAGATCGAGACGGCTATCCGGCAGATCATCAACGACGCGATCGTGTCCAGTGAGGTCATTGATGTGTTTGACGCGGCTGGGATCAAAAGACCGGATATTTCCATTCTATCGGACGAGTTCCTGGCCGAGATCGATGGGATGGAACACAAAAATCTGGCCCTGGAGTTGTTGAGGCGGCTGTTGAATGACGAGATCAAAACCCGCGGGCAGATGAACATGGTACAGGGGCGAAAGTTCTCGGAGATGCTGGCTGAAGCCATCAAGCGTTATCAGAACGGGCTGATTGATTCGGTGAAGGTTATCGAAGAACTGATCCAACTGGCGAAAGAAATCCGGGCTGCAGATGAGCGTGGAGAGAAACTAAACCTGCAAAAAGATGAGTTGGCGTTCTATGACGCCCTGGCGGATAACCCTAATGCGGAGAGCCTGTTGGGGGATCAAATATTAAAGAAGATCGCCCTGGAATTAACCGAAAGCGTGCGCAAGAACACCTCGATTGACTGGCAGTACAAACAGAGTGTGCAGGCGAAATTGCGCGTGATGGTGAAACGGATTTTGCGGAAATACAAGTATCCGCCGGACGATCCAAGCACGGGTGAGTATACGGTTTCGGTGACCAAGGTTTTGGATCAGGCTGGATTGTTGGCGGATTACTGGTCAAAATAACTTTTTGGGTTTATGGTGATTAAGTGGTGCTCTTGGGA
>JAAYUI010000116.1 GCA_012517765.1 Caldisericales bacterium
GCCCAGTTCGCCCAGGCCAGGTCGCTTTCGAGGATACGTTGATACGTTTTGCCCTCCAAAGCCGCTTCGGTTTGCCAGATATCTTCCTGGGCATCCAAAAAGCGCAGGAAGAGCAGCCAGGCCAGATGCTCAATATACTCCATTACTCCGCCGCAATTGTTGTCGCGGCGCAAGATTTTACAGGCTTGCCACATGTCATTGGCAAGGGTTTCGCGTGTTTGTCCGTTGGTTAATGCCACAATGTCACTCCCATATGGATAAGATGAAAGATTGAACCTGCGGTAAAAGCTCTGCTGCCGGGGGCGCATCCGGCACAAAGGGTAAGAGCTGCTGCTCCCATTCATTCCTAGCAACAGATAATAGATCTTCAGACACAAAATCGTTTGGAGATGTGTACGCAACATCTCGGATAACACATTTATGATTCAATAGAGGTATTAATTCTGGCGATTTTAGACCGGGAATTTGCAACAAATTCCACAAATCAAAATAATCCCGGCAAACCCGGCTTGCCCCCCAACCGCGTTCCTGCAACCGTGCTTTGCTCTGTAAAAGTGCTCGTAATTTCTCCGCGGTGATTTCTGTCAGAGAATACACCGGGATGCGCGCATCAATCTCCTCAACAAACCCGTGCAAAACCGGACGAATTTCCACCGGTGTAAGAATGGGTTCGTCCACCGTGATCTCCACCTTGAGCCGGCATAACGGTTGTCGTTGCTCCGGGAACTGTACTCGCACCAGGTAAGCTTTTTGATCGCCTGGATGAGGTTGTTTCAACAGAAGTGGTTCCAGGCCAACCTGAAACGGTCCATGTTCATTTAATAACTCGTCCATGGAGTGAACAACAGTCTCCATTAGTGAATCAATTTGCTGGATTGGTCCTATTACCCGCGTAGAATAATCCAGATCTTCAGAAAATCGGTAATCCGCGAAATAGAGCTTCTTTAACGCCGTACCGCCTTTCAATACCAGGTTCTCGCCCAGACCATCCGTAGAAACGATTGAAGCCAGCAGGTAACTCAGTGCGTAGTCCTTTTCAACAATGTATTGTTGAACTTTTTTCTTTTGGGAGACTGATCGGATTAATTGAGGTACGCTTGGCATTTAGGTCCTTTTTAGATTTTCAGATATATGCCAATGAGAATTTTTATTAGCGTTTGTTTCTTCAAGGCTGGGATCCAATCGATAGTACCTTTTTACTGGATAAACACGTAAACTTTCGAGGCTGTTCCCTGTATAACCGAGATTTTCAAGTGACCAACCCAACCGCTTGATCACTGAGCCTACATCGTACTTTAAGGCATAATCCACCAATTGATCCACATTGATTTGGTTAATGGCGTTTTCCAGAATTTCAATTGCAGCCGAGAAACCACCGAAAATATCAGGGCGGGCGATTAAATCCAGGGCGGTACGTTCACGATCTGTAATGTTCACCTGTTGCCATGAGTTCACCCACATTTTCTGGAATCCCCAAAAGAGGTTGGGGGCAATATGAATGAATTCAAAATCATGTCCTGAGACTGTCCACACAGCTCGGCCTCTTGGACTGTGTGCCTTTCCAAGGCGCATTTCAGGTGTAATCACTTTCGTTGGGGTTGTTGCCTGCACCATGACCGGATTCTGTGTCGTAAAACCATGGTAGGCGCAAGCTGACCAGTGACTGATCGCCATCGGCTGAATTAATGCTGCAGCAATCGCATATACCGGAACTTCTTCAGCATACAATGGGCTCTTGACTAGATAGGTACCGCGCTTTAGGATCTCAATCCAACCAGCATCAGATAAAGTGCTCAAAAGGTAACGGAGGTGGCTGGTTGATAATTTCTGCGTGTTGGCAAGCGGCTTGATCTGCTCCAATGTAAACAAAGGACCATATTCCTTAACTGCTGCTTCAAGCAACTTTAGGCCTTGTGATTGCGAGTAACGGGGTTCGCTGTTCATCATTTACACTATTATACTGCGATAATTAGTTTTAGGATAATTATCGCAGTAAGTTAGTTCAGTTAATCGTAAATCCGTCTCTGCAACTCGGCTAAATTCGATTGTAATTTAGGCAACGAACCAAAGCGGCGTGCTACGCCAGGTGCTTGCCCCATTTCAAAAAATGGTGGTAAGCGAAAAATTCTCGGATCACTGATCTCATCCACGCCAGTTGCACGGTACTTTTCCAACAACGCCAGCAGCACTTCTTGAGCTGGTTTGGGTTGCGCCTGAAGAAACCGCGATTCGCGGTTAATGAAAGCAGCAGCTCTTTCAGAACGGGTTCGGAGTGGTGTGCCAAAGGTTAAATGTCCCAGCAGGTCAAACTGGTCCGCTTCGCTTTGACCAAGTACGTCAGCGATCACATCCACATAAACTGAAGCGGCTTGAAGGTCAGTCAGCAGCTTTCTGCGCGTTATGGCATTAATCCAGGTA
>JAAYUI010000089.1 GCA_012517765.1 Caldisericales bacterium
GAGCACTGGATTACCCACACGCACAGCGCAGGGCGACCTTTCGATGCTCTACACCCTGGGGCATGGGGACACCAAACATGTGATCCTGATCCCGGGAACTGTCACAGAGTGTTTTGAATTTGGCTGGCGATCGCTTGATATTGCCGAAAAATACCAGACACCGATCTTCGTGCTTTCTGATTTGGATCTTGGAATGAACACTTGGGTAACCAAGCGTTTTGAGTATCCCAATCAGCCAATCGAACGGGGCAAGATCGTCTGGGAGGAGAAGCTTGAGAAGTTCAAGGATTGGGGTCGCTATAAGGACCTCGATGGCGATGGCATTCCTTACCGTACGGTTATCGGCAACCTGAGTGAAAAAGCTGCTTACTTTACTCGTGGAACCGGGCATGATGAGTACGGCAACTACAGCGAGGATCCAAAGAATTGGTCCGACATGCTAAATCGCATCGGGCATAAACTGGATGGCGTGGTCAAGGACTTGCCTGGGCCGATCATTCGGAGGGCTAAAGCCGATGCTGATATCGGTATCATCGGCATGGGCTCCACCCACGATGCCATGGTCGAGGCACAGGACCTTTTGGCTGAGATGGGCATCCAGGCGGATTATATGCGGGTGAGGGCGCTGCCTGCGAACACTGCAGTACGGGAATTCGTCGCCAGCCATGCTCGTAACTACGTAGTAGAGCTCAACCGCGATGGGCAATTACGCCAGATCCTCTCGCTCGAAATTTCTGAATATTCTGAAAAGTTGATTTCCATCTCGGAAATTGGCGGTTTGCCTCTGACAGCAGCGTGGACAGTTGAGAAAATATATGCAAAGGAGAAAAAAGGTGGAAAGAAACGTTGAGTTGAATCGGTTGGGACTCGCACTGGCTGACTATAAAGGAAAACCTTCGACCCTTTGCCCTGGATGCGGTCATAATGCCATTTCAAACCAGATCCAGGCAGCTGTTTGGGAGCTTGGACTTGCCCCTGAAAGTGTAATGAAACTCAGCGGCATCGGATGCTCGAGTAAAAGCCCGAATTACTTCCTCAACCGCTCGTTTGGCTTCAATGGCTTGCACGGTCGGATGCCTACAGTGGCTACCGGTGCGTGTTTTGGAGATACCTCGATCAAAATACTGGGAATCTCCGGTGATGGCGACACCGCCAGCATTGGCATGGGACACTTCAAGCACGTCATTCGAAGAAACGTGCCCATGGTTTACATCATTGAGAATAACGGCTGTTATGGTCTGACGAAGGGGCAGTTTTCTGCCACATCGGACCAGGGTTTGGTATTAAAGCACCAGGGCGTCAATCTGCTTCCTCCGCTTGACCTCTGCATGGAAGCTCTGATCAGTGGTGCTTCTTTCGTGGCCCGCACTTTTTCCGGGGATGTGAAGCAGATGAAAGAGCTAATCAAGGCAGCTTTGTCCCAGAATGGCATTGCTGTGATTGATGTTATCAGCCCATGCGTAACCTTTAACAACCGTGATGAAGCGTTGCAGTCTTATGTCTGGGGACGTGAACATGAGGCGCCCATCCAGGGCATTTCCCACTTCAGCCGGCGTGAGGATATGGAGCTGGTGAACTTCGAAGAAGGCACTTATCGTGAAATTCAACTGCAGGATGGATCTTACCTGGTGCTAAAGAAAATCGACAAGGATTACGATCCCACTGATCGCAATGCCGCCCTGGACCTACTGACGGAGTCCTATAAGTATCACTATTTTGCTACCGGGTTGATCTATTTCTGCGAAGTCCCGCCAACTATCCAGGAGCAATACGACCTTCCTGAGGAGCCGCTAAACCGCCTGACGGAGGATCGGTTGCGCCCAGGCAAGGAATCGCTCGAAGCAATCAACGTTTCGCTCTATTAAATGGAACTTGTTTTTAAAAAAGAACGGTCTGAGTAAGACCGTTCTTTTTATTTGCGCCTTAAGGCAGTCGAACTCGTGAAACGAGTGAGACAAAAAACCACCCGCTATGCGGGTGGGGGCAAAGGGTTAGACCCAAACCAAAACACCTTTCCGATAGAATGTGAGTGTTCAAGCCACAGACTAGATAGGAAAGGTGTTTTGTATGGCCAATAAAACAGACAGTCTGGCACACACGAAATGGATGTGCAAATATCACATCGTGTTCACGCCAAAGTATAGGCGAAAAATAATCTACAATCAAATTCGGAAAGACATAGGGGAGATCATGCATGAATTGTGCAAATATAAGGGAGTGGAGATAATCGAAGGGCACATGATGCCGGATCACGTCCACATGCTGCTAAGTATTCCGCCAAAGTACAGTGTATCGAGTGTGATGGGATACCTGAAGGGGAAGAGTGCGCTGATGATCTTTGAGAGGCATGCGAACCTAAAGTACAAATATGGGAACCGACACTTCTGGTGTGAGGGATACTATGTGAGTACAGTGGGATTGAACGAAGAGACGATCAAGAAGTACATAGCAGAGCAAGAACAA
>JAAYUI010000114.1 GCA_012517765.1 Caldisericales bacterium
AAAACATGAAAAGAATTAAGAGAAAAAATAGGAAATATAGATTGTGTCCTCTGTTTTCTCCCCAGTTTTCTGCTTGACAGAATGGCTTCCTGCCGTTATATTATTTGTGTATTAATGAAAATGATTTTCATTAACTTAGAGAGGTAAGAATTTGCCGCGAAGACATTGTGCCAGGCACGGGCTAAGGGAACAGGTCGGACGCTGGACAGAACCGCGCGACGTCATTCTGGATGTTCTGAGCCGCTCCAAGGGGCATCTTAGCGCCAAAGAAATCTATGACGCTTTATATACAACTCATCCTGGAATCGGGATAACTACTGTTTACCGGACACTTGAGCTATTCCTCCGTCTTGGTTTTATTCAGAAAGTCATCTCCCCCGACGGCGAGGCTCACTTTGAACTAAGGACTGAAGGAAATAAAGGACACCACAATCATCTTATTTGCCTCCGCTGCGGAAAAATCATAGATTGTCAAGATTTTGCCGATGAAGAACTGGAACTGGTGAAAAAGACAGAAAAAGTTCTGACCCAGAAACATAATTTTTTGATTCTTTACCACAACATAGAGTTCCTTGGCCTTTGCGATAAATGCCGTAAAGATGCAGGTGATACTTGAAGAGAATAAAATCCGCTGATCCTGAGCAGGAATAACAACAGAAAACGTGTCCTTTCAAATTATTCTGATAGATGCTGCATTAATTTTATATGCTCTACGGATAGAAAATAATGAGCAAAAAATATAAGAAACAGAATAAAAGAAAAGGAGAAGAAATGAGAATTACCATCTCCACTGATAATGGCTTTGTATCAGCTTACTTTGAGCGGTGTCCTTTATACACGATTGTCGATATCAAAGAAAGAAAAGAGAAAAGTCATAAGAAATTCCCAACCCCGGTCACTTGCCCGACTTTTTACCCAGTTTTCTGGCCGAAAAAGGAGTCAATGTAATCATTACCGGCGGAATGGACCCGAAGGTCAAAAGCCATTTTGCCGAAAATAGCATTCAGGTTATAACCGGAGTTCAGGGAAAGGTTGAGAAAGTAATAGAGCAGTTTGTTCATCAGGAGATTCATCCCGGCGAAGATTTATGCGAGCATGGTGGCGAAGATCAGCCTGAACAGGAGCATTATCATCATGATTCTGAGGAAGAGAAGCCTGGCCGGCTAACCGGAAAAATCTGTATTACTTCGAAAGAGCCTGATCTTAATGCAGAGGTAGAAGACGTTTTTGGCCGGGCACCTTAATTTATTTTCGTCGAACGGGGAACCATGGAATTTGATGCATATAAAAACACAGCTGTGGAAGAAGCTCATGGAGTTGGCATTCAATCAGCTCAGTTGATGGCTGAGAAAGGGGTTAAGACAGTTCTTATGGGAGGTCAAGTCGGCACTAATGCTCTCCGGATTTTGGAAGCAGCGGGTATCCAGATCATAATAGTCAATGGAGGTACGGTCAAAGATGCCATAGAAAGCCTGAATGGAAATTAATATAAAAAATGAGACTTAAAAATTGAACACAGTGGATGATGGGGAATTGTCTATATTATTCCGTTACAGATTGATCAAGTTGGTAGGAAAATTATGGTAAACGAACCGATTCAAGAAAATCATATCATCTCGCGATTTACCCATTCTTAATGATCGTTAGTTTTTATAAATATCGCAATCTTTGAATGATATTAATAAAAAAGGAGACGGACATGAAGAAAGTTGGAATTATTATCTGCGGCCGCTATCAAAGCTGTGGAGGTGGCAAATGCTTTCGATCCATAAGAGAACGAGTTGGAGGTTTTGCCTGTTACCCCAAAGACGAACCTATTGAAGTGGTAGGTTATTCTTACTGTGGTGGATGTCCTGGAGGTAACGTTGAGTATGTACCGGAAGAGATGATAAAAAACGGAGCCCAGGTTATTCATCTAGCCACAGGGCTTATTGTTGGCTATCCTCCCTGTCCTCGTATTCGCCACTTTAAACAATTTATTGAAACTCGTTACGGAGTCCCGGTAGTTTTAGGTACCCATCCCATCCCTCTCAAATACCTGGAGGTGCATCAGAGGCTTCCTTTCTGGCACGACATGCAGATGGAAGAGCTGGCTGGAGATTTGATGAAAGAAGATAGAAAAATTATGGAATCTTATAATTAAAATCAATAAAGGGAGTTAAAATATCACTTAAAGGAAGAGGCCAGGGCCAGAGTGCAGGCAGAGGAAAAGTAACTGGCGCAGGCTCCGGATCAATAGGAGTGCAAGCTCTCGGACCGATTAGTTATTTACTCTGCCCGGGCTGCAGCACCAGTGTTGAACATCAAAGGGGAATCCCCTATACCAGGATGACCTGTCCAAAGTGTGGCAGCCCGTTGGTAAGAGAATGACAGCCTTAATCTGCCAAAAGATAAAAAGCTATCCCGGTTCAATGTTATAACTTAATCCAGAACGTTTGCGCTTATTAGACAGGAAAAAAACTCTTACTTTTCAGAAAATTAAACAGTCGGGTTGAATAGTTGCTTATGGAAGAGAAGGGATTCTATATTCTGATCCTTGAGCTTGAAAGTGGTAGGACTATCAAAGCTGACCTGCTGCCAGCAAAATATTTTCAATCGGGCTTTTATCTTTACGTTAGACAGGCTAAAAGCAGATTAAATCGGAGGATTGCGCGGCACTTGAGGGACAGAAAAAAGATTTTTTGGCACATACACTATTTTGCCAGTAAGGCTTCTATCAGAGATGTTTGGACTAAGGCGGATTATCTCGATAAATGCACGATGGTTCTCGGGATTCTAAGGCTGGTAAAAAAGGCCAGGATAAATCATGTAAAATTAAAATTCAGAGCTTCAGACCGTGAGTGTTGCAGTCATCTTATCTATCTCGACAAAGAAAATAATTTGGGAAAACTCGGGGAAAAGTTTAGTCTGGAAAAAATAATCTGAAAATTTGAATTTTCTATTGACAAAGAAACAAAAGGGTGTTATATTATTAATGATAATGGTTATCATTATCATTATGTTTTTGGGAAGCTTCCGCATCTGGCCGGAGCGGAGGTAAGTTTTTAGATTCTAGATTTTATAAAGGAGGTATAACTATGCCATTAGGAGATAGAACAGGTCCTATGAGTTTTGGACCGAAGACTGGTCGGGGATTGGGTTACTGTTCAGGTTTTCCTTCTCCGGGTTACATGAATCCTGGTTATCCTTGCCTTGGGTTCGGCAGAGGCTATGGCCGGGGAATGGGTTTTGGTCATGGTCGAGGCTGGCGTAGAGCCGGATTCTTTCCAAACATTTATAGCGGAGAGCAGGAGATTGATTTGCTTCAAACTGAGTCGGACATTCTCAAAAAACAGCTTGACGAGATTAATAAGAGACTCGACGAGCTAAAGAAAAAAGAAGATTGAAATTAGATGATTTTATCAGTAGCTAGCGGTAAAGGTGGGACAGGGAAAACAACTGTGGCTGTTAATCTGGCTCTTAGCCTGAGCCCGAGGAGGCAGGTTCAATTTCTTGATTGCGATGTGGAAGAACCTAACGCCCATTTTTTCTTAAAACCGCAAATCCTGAAGAGTCAGGAAGTTTTTATTCAGATCCCCAAAATAATCGAGGCCAGGTGCACTTATTGTGGACGCTGTGCCGAAGTCTGTACTTATAAAGCAATTGCTGTTGTAAAGAAAGCGGTTTTAGTCTTCCCTGAACTCTGCCATGGCTGCGGTGGCTGCAGTCTTCTCTGTCCCCAAAAAGCCATAAAAGAGGTCGGGCAGAGAATCGGGGTGATGGAATCCGCCTTGAGTAACGGCCTCAGTTTCATTCAGGGCAGGCTTGATATAGGTCAAGCCATGTCCCCTCCCCTGATTAGAGAAATAAAGAAGAACCTAGATCCAAATCTGGTAGTGATTATAGACTCACCACCAGGAACCTCCTGTCCCATGGTTGAGTCTGTTAAGAAAAGCGATTTTTGTCTTCTAGTTACCGAGCCCACACCATTCGGACTGAATGACCTTAGACTTTCAATCGAAATCTTGAGAACAATGAAAATTCCGGTCGGTGTGATTATCAACAGAGCCGGAATAGGCGATAACCGGGTGGAAGAATATTGTTACCAGGAAGGTATTCCTGTTTTGATGACCATTCCGTTCGACCGGGAGATCGCTGTTGCCTACTCGGAGGGGATGCCAATCGTTGAAGTCAGGCCTTCTTATCGAGATAAATTTTCTACGCTTTTTTCCAGAGTAGAGGAATTAATCAGATGAAGCAAATATCAATTATCAGCGGAAAAGGAGGAACAGGCAAGACAGTTATCTCTGCGGCTTTAGCCACTTTAGTGGAAGATAAGGTCATGGTTGATGGCGACGTTGATGCAGCCAACCTTTATCTTCTTTTAAACCCTGAAATCCAGCAAGAAGGTTTTTATTCAGGAGGAAAAAAGGCTTCTGTCGATCTTGACCGCTGTAGTGGCTGCAGAATCTGCCTCAGTGTCTGCCGCTTTTCAGCCATAGAACCAGCCGAGGATGGAAAAATCAGAATAGACCCGATTTCCTGTGAAGGCTGCGGTGTTTGTACTCATCTTTGTCCTACTGGAGCCATCACAATGGAGAAGAATATTGCTGGACGCTGGTTTATTTCTTCAACTAAATACGGGCCTTTTGTCCATGCCCGGCTAGGTGTGGGCGAAGAGAACTCTGGAAAGCTGGTCTCTGAGGTTCGCAAAAAAGCTAAAGAACTGGCTGAAAACAACGGCCTTAATTATGTAATTATTGATGGTCCGCCAGGGATAGGTTGCCCGGTTATAGCTGCTCTGTCAGGAGTTAACCTGGCTTTGATAGTGACTGAGCCAACACTTT
>JAAYUI010000233.1 GCA_012517765.1 Caldisericales bacterium
CGTGGGAAAATAATTGGGGAGTTGATGGAACAATTCCTGGAACCCAACCTGATCCAACCCACATTCTTATATGATTACCCCCGGGATATTTCCCCTTTAGCAAAGACAAAGCCAGAAGATTCGCAAACAGTCGAGCGCTTTGAAGGTTTCATTGCCGGTATGGAGCTGTGCAATGCCTTTACCGAGCTCAATGACCCATTAGAGCAAGAGAAGCGCTTCTTGGAGATGGGGCGCACCTATGCCGAGGGCAATGAGGAACGCCATCCCATGGATGAGGATTTCCTGCGCGCTTTAGCTTATGGCATGCCGCCCACCGGCGGTTTTGGCATGGGCGTTGACCGTTTGGTCATGTTGCTCACTGGTCAGCATAATATCCGCGAGGTCATTCTGTTCCCTCCGGTTCGAGAACTGGAAAGGTAGGAAGGAACACAATAAATGCCTCGCTAAATCTTCACGAGGCATTTATTTTTTTGAGTAGAAAAAACGAAATCCGGACATTATTATGAAAATTTATGAGAGTGATGGAAAAATATACCGGTTACCTAATGAACTTACCGATTTTCAGCTTCAAATGTACATTCACTTGATAAATTGGAAATGGGCTCATCTGACTCAAGAATCGGGGTATTTCAAACACTCTCCTTATGATGCTTTGCTACCAGACGAGTTAAAATTACAGGGCTATCCATTGTATCGCCCAATAAAAGAACGTTTCCTGGATCATCAACAACGATTCCCCTTCAAATCTCATAAGTTTCTTGGACATATGGCGAGCTCTCAAGCTGCATGCGCTAATTTGTTCTTGCCCCTCCTCGAGGATCCGCTGATTGCTGCCAAGGTTTTAGGTGCTGTAAAAACTGACCTCAAGTCAATTGCGACCGACCATCTAGACAGAGGATTTCGAATTGAGTTTTGGGATGAACCTGACAATGTGCTAAATGACCACACGTATGTGAGTGGTACAGACGCAGATATTGCCATCGCATACTATGATCATGAGGGCAATCTCAACCTATGGATGATTGAACATAAACTGACGGAAGTGGAGTTTACAACTTGCGGAGGCTTTAAAAGCTTGGGGCGTACCCCCTCTCATGCCTGCGCACCAGCATCAGCGATCCTGGACAATAAAAATCTTTGTTATTACCACAGCAAGTGTAAATTTCGTTATTGGGATATTACAGTGCAAGATACTTCACCGTTTGATGCCGACCGTATTAGAGAGTATGTCGAATGCCCATTCAAAGGTGGCATGAATCAGTTATGGCGGAATTTACTACTTGCCACAAGCATTGAAACATCGCCCTCACCCAAGTGGCCCTATAAGAAAGTGTATTTTTCGGTGGTATACCATCCTCGGAATGTTTCCTTACAGCCATCCATCAATGAATTTCAAAAATTGATTGGATACAACGACCGGTTTTTTGCGTTTTCATCGGAAAAATTGATAAACCGAGCAAAAGAGATAAATGACCCGGCTTTATCTGAATGGGTACGCTGGTATCAAGAACTCTATTATTTCTAACTAAGCAATCCTTTCGACAAAAATAAGATGAAGTGAAAAGGCATTTTGTTGTAGAGTAGGAGTCGATCGAGACCAAAACTCATAACAAAAAGCTTATGGCAAACATTTTTGCACTTTTACAACCGATCCAAAACAGCGATACTAAAACAACAATGCGGCAAATGAGCCGGATCATCGTAGATATGATAGCTATGCCGGGACAGGTCACGATGTTGTGAATATCGCGATGGAGTGAGTAAGGCGGCAGCTAACGAAGCATGTCGCGCTTCTATGCCATGGGGATCCTTTGGGCGAAGGTATTGTATAAATTAAAAAGTTTTTCAAATATGGGTAAGCTGAACATTTTCTTCACCCTCAATCACTGGATTTTCAAGTAAAATACAAGTGCAAGTTCAGTATGAATGGCGCAAGACTTGCACCGGTAGCGTTTATGACTGAACAAGAATTAATCGAACAAGCCCTCGAAGGCGATTTAGATGCCTTCAACACCCTGGTTTTGCAATACCAAGACCTGGCTTACAACGTTGCTTATCACATCATGGATGACCCAGCAGCTGCAGCTGATGCCACCCAAGAAGCTGTTATC
>JAAYUI010000205.1 GCA_012517765.1 Caldisericales bacterium
AGAGTTGGAAGGTCCCTATTCCCGTACCGAAGGGAATTCTGAGTCTATTATTGCTATCGAACCACTGAGCTATCGAGTTCTTCCAGGCCGAAAAACGCTCCTTCCAAGAGCCCGAAGAGGTCAGGGCGTATTCTAGTCTGGCGGTGATATTGATATCCCCCTGACCTGTCAGCGGAGAAGGCGTAAGGTAAAGAAAGGCCAGCACTACGACTATTATCAGGGCGATTGTGAGAAAAATTAAGGACAGTCTTCTGAATTTTCCGGCTGCCGGATCGTCGGACAATTCGGTCTTCCTGTTCTTCTTGAGAAAAACATATGCGAGCAAGAAGACGATGTTTCCAATGAATATAGCTGTAATGACAGTCCTGGTCTGTGATACAAAGACGGCGGCAACCATAGGAGCCAGCAGTGTCACCATCGCAATCTTTAGTATCAGTTGACCTCCAAACCCTTTAAAAATGAAGGCCAGAGGTTTCCTCGATATTATGAAATATAATACGAGCGGTATCGTCATTCCCATATAGTCGGAAACGAAGTTCGGATTTCCAATCGTCGATCTGGCCGAAGCCCTGGCAAAGGGTTCACCCACCTTCCCCAGAAAGATATCCCACCCCGCGTAAAAATTGAGCAATGCGTCGATCGACACTATCGAAGCACCTATGATGAAAAAGAGCAGAGTTATCTCGATTTTTTCAATCGTATTGAACTTGTTGGATATATAGATAGCTGTTAGCCCTAGAAAGAAGGTATAAAGGGCGACTTCTAGAGAGTATCTGAGGTACTGAGGGTTGTCGCTTGCCACAGTTATAAGAGATAGCAAGGCCGCCACCCCGATACCCAGGAGCGCTATATGGACGTAATTGAATTCAAAGTTCACCCGTTTCTTTCTTATCAATACACTCAAAAGTATCAATGTGAAACCGACGACGTAGAAAAAGTGTTTGGCCGTTGAAGGCTCATGGGTGAAGCCCTTGGTAACGAACAGAGGTATGAGCAGCGTCATGATTATATACACTACAATTTCAAAGTCTAGTACCTTATTCATCTTTTTCATCGTCGTTTTCATCATCTTTCACCTCACCCAAGAATATTGTCAAGTAGAGCCATCACTATAAAGCCAAATATCAGCGAATAGGTAGAGGCTCTTTCAAAGCCGCCACTGTGGGTTTCCGGCACTACTTCATCGCTTATTACAAAGAGCATCGCGCCGCCCGCGAAGGCCATGGTATAAGGGAGAAGCGGTCTTGCCACACTTATGAGTATCGCTCCGAGAAGACCTCCGACAACCTCTACCATTCCTGTTAGAAAGGAAATCCTCAATGCACGGGTGGGTTTGTAACCAGCTCCAACCAGGCTGGCCATAACGGCTGCACCTTCGGGAATATTCTGTACGCCGATCGCCACAGCAATTACCAGAGCTTCGGCCGTGAAGGCGCCGACTCCAACTGCCATTCCTTCCGGAAAGTTGTGCAGCGTTATGGCGATCACGAAGAGCCAAATTTTACTGACTTTCGAATGTTCGAGAGGTCCTTCGTATCCCTTTATCAAATGCTCGTGCGGAGCGAGCTTATCCATTATATCTACGAAGATCGCCCCCAGGGCGAACCCTATTACAAACCTTAGCGGTCCCCCCAGCTCTATCGAAGGTACGACTAGCGAAAAGGCAGTCGCCGCAAGCATCACGCCGGCCGCAAAACTCAGAAGTATATCCAATGTTCGCCTGGATATTCCCTTCTTCATCGCCATGAAGGGCAGGGCTCCCAGAGTGGTTGCCAGGCCTGCCACCAAACTATAAAGAATTCCCTTGAGAGCTGGGTTCACAGGATCCTCTCCCCCGTTCTATTTATTCTTTCTGGTTCTTCGCTTTTTCTTCTTTCCTTCTTCGTTGTAGTAATAGTAGTAATGGTAATAATAGGAGGAGTTCTTCTCGTCCACACCATTCACTATAACGCCGAGAATCCTTACCCCGACGGTTTTTAAGTTGTCAATGACGATTCTCAAGCCGTCCCTTATCGCCCTGCCAGGTTTTACGACCAGAACTATTCCGTCGAGCTTGTTTCCGACCAGAGAAACGTCGGATGTGACAA
>JAAYUI010000121.1 GCA_012517765.1 Caldisericales bacterium
GGCTTGCCAATGTGCTTACAAATAGGGAGGGCAATTCCACTATCCTCTTATGGTTTTGCCCAATGCTTCTAATAGTTGTGGATTGTCCTCTAAACCAATCTTTGCTACGGCATAGAACTCACTCATCCAATCATCTATTTTGGCAAATGCAGCATCTTTTATTTTTGTTGCATCTTGTGATTCCCCTTTTTCTTTCAGATAAATTGCTCTTGCTGCTTCTAATCCAGATATTAGGGTGTTTGCTGCTGTCAAGTCGTCAACTGATATTTTTAAACGAGCTAATTTACCTTGAATAGCAGAATCGGCAGATGCAACACTGTAAAACTTTTTTGCTGCTTCTAACCATTTTATATATGTCCGTGGCATTACGCCTGAAATGGCTAATTTATCTGCGATTAATGAATCATTTCGGAATACAACTTTAGCTTTTTTTCGATGGGTGTTAAATGTGTCTTCTAATTGCTCCTTTTTACTTGAAAAATCTGCGTAAGCGGCAGATGTTTCATCATCTTCGGTTTTGTTTGCATCGTATGCAGTCCGGGTTTTTGTAAGCAATGCTTTACCTTCTGCGATAACTACTGAATCATAACCTAAATCAGCCATAATAGCCGCAATTTCAGGTTGGGTCTCCGCATTTTCCAAAGCTACCCGGTACAATTCCAAAGTTGCTGTGTCTGTAAGTTTTGTTCGTGATGCCATAATTAAATTTTTAAAGGTTAATAATTAATTACATTTGGTTTTTTCGCTTTTACAATTCTGTTTTTCAGTCTTACAATTGCGTTACCCCCACCGACATTTTCTCTATTCGGATTTGAAATTGATTTTTCCGACCGTACTGCAATATTTCCCCAACTTGCCAGTCTTTTTTTCCTTTCTACTATTGCATTTTTCAAACTTACAACTGCTATTTTTCAACTTGATATTGTATTTGTAAAACTAAATGTTAAATATAATGAAAATACTTTTTGTAGGAACTCAGTTACATTTCCGTTTTGTTAAAAAATCAGCAACAACTTTCATTCTTTTGTATCGAAGGGCATTTTACCGAACCATATGAACAATAAACGCAGCAATCGCCTTTTTTGGGTTTTATAACAGCTTTGCACTTTTCACACTCATAGAAGAACTGGCATGAATCTTCAGGCATTTCTTCTTCTTTTTGATGCCCGCAATTTGGGCAGGTTATGATTGAGTGGTATTGAATTTTCATATCTATAAAGTTTTCAACAATCAGTTTTACATTCCTTTTCAATCCTTTCATTCTCAATTTGAAAGGTTGTGTGTCCAATTCCGAATTCGTGTTCAAGTTTCTTCTGCAGTTCAGAAATAAATTCATCGTTAAACCCTTTTGGCATTATCAGGTGGGCGGTTAAAGCTATTTGGGTGGTACTCATTGCCCAAACGTGTAAATCGTGAATATCGTTAACTCCATTTTGGGATAAAAGAAAGTTGCGTACTTTATCAAGTTTTATTTGTTTGGGTACTGCATCCAGCGCTAAATCAATGGAATCAGTAAACAACCGCCATGTACCCCAAAGAATAACCAGAATAATGATAAAACTCATTACCGGGTCAATCCATTGAATTCCGGTGAGGTTAATCAATAGCCCGGCAGCTACTACACCTAACGACACCCCGGCATCGGCAGCCATGTGCAGGAATGCCCCTTTGATGTTCAGGTCGTCTTTTTGGCCTTTCATAAACAGCAAAGCCGTAATGGTATTGATTACTACGCCTATCCCGGCAACAATCATCACTTGCGTACCTGCCACGGGTTCTGGATTTTTGAATTTTCCTACAGCATCCCAGCCAATTGCTATTACTGCTCCAAAAAGCAATAACGCATTGAGTATCGATACAAGAATGGTTGTTTTGCGAAGTCCGTATGTGTACTTTCCTTTTGGTTTTATGGAAGCGAGCCTGATTGCAGCCCAGGCAAAAATCAAACTCAGTACGTCGCTGGCGTTGTGGCCTGCATCGGCTAATAGTGCTGATGAGTTGGCTAACAGACCGTAAAATATTTCAACAGCAACAAAGGCGATGTTTAAACCTATGCCAATGGCAAAAGCTTTTCCGTAATTTTTTTGAGTTGTATGTTCATGCGAATGTGCCATGCTCTGTCTATTTACCAAGTTTCAATATCCTGAAAGCCCCCCTGACCACGATTAAAAATACAATTGCCCCAATGATTAAATCGGGATATTTTGATTGGGTCAACAAAACCAATACTCCTGCTGCGATAACACCAGTATTGATAATAATATCATTCGATGTGAATATCATCGTGGCTTTCATGTGTGCTTCTTCACTTTTTGATTTTTGTAATAAATAAAGGCAAACGGAA
>JAAYUI010000209.1 GCA_012517765.1 Caldisericales bacterium
ATGTAGGCCATCATATCTCCGACCTGCATGGTTGAAGCCTCTATCTGGTGGGCTCCTACCCAAACGATGAGGAGCATGGTTCCGTTCATGACGAACATTATCGCAGGCATCAGCACAACCATTACCCGGTTGACGAAGAGCTCGGTCTTCGTGACGTCCCTGTTCGCAGTGTCGAATCTCTCTTCTTCGAATTTCTGGGTATTGAAGGCCCTGACGACCATTAAACCGGACAGGTGTTCCCTTGTGACCAGATTCAGTCTGTCTATGAGTTTTTGTATCTTCTTGAATTTCGGCAGAGCTATGGCGAATACGATACCCACCATGCCGAGCAATATAATAACGGCGAGGGCGATGACCCAAGACATGGATGTGCTTTTCTCAAGCGCCCTTATTATTCCGCCGACACCTATGATTGGCGCATAGAATACCATTCTTATTATGAGAACAACCACGAGCTGTATCTGGGTTATGTCGTTGGTCGTTCTGGTTATGAGCGAGGCCGTAGAAAACCTTGCGAATTCTGAGTTCGAGAAGTTCTCGACCTTTTCGAAGACGTCTCTCCTCAGGGCTCTGGCCGAGGCGGCCGCTATCTTCGATGCGATCAAGGCGACCATTATAGTGCACAGTGCGCTCAGCAGGGTTACGAGAACCATTGTAAAACCTGTACGGAGAACGTAACCGCTCTGCAGCTTTTGGGTGTTCATACCAAGCTCTTCGTAGATCTCCTTCACGGCGAGGGCGGCCGACTGGTTGACTATGTTTTCGCCCATGACTTGGACCATGGTATCGACCTGATTGAGCATTTCCAACCTCTGTGCTTCAGGCATCAGGCGCATCAGCAGGAAGACGTTCGCTCCTTCCGGTATGGTGAAACCGCTGGGAGCGGTGAAGTTCCCGTTTTCCCCGGCCATGGCGCTCTTGACTCCGGAATAGGCCATAAGCGCTTTGCCAAGAATCAGATTGAGTGAGTCGCGACTTTGAATGTCGTCGGACTTCAGAATATAGACTTCTTTACTCTCAAGTGCGGGATACTTCTTCAGGTTCTTTTCGTAATCGGCCGTGCTTTTGTTGACCAGAACGTAGTGTTCCAGAATTTGTTGCCTGTCTTCTCCGCTCATGAAAAGCGACACATTATCGAACGTTTCTTTGCTTATAGCCTCGGGTATGGCGTCTTCGATACCGCCCTGTTGAATACCGACGTTTACGATATTCGACATATAATCTGGGAGGGCGAGCTCGGACATGGCCTGGACGAAGAGCAGCGCTACCGCGACTATGATGAACACAGTGTAGGGTTTAAGGTACCTGATCAGCTTGAACATCAGTTTTGTCCTCTTTCTGTTGGATTGTGTGATTCTTCTAGTATTGTTCTAAGCTTTTCAAGCCCTTCCAGAATGAAATCAAGATCTTCTTCAGTGGCGGTCGACAGTGCCCTTCTCATCTTCTGGGCAAAGGCAATGAGGTGTTTCTTGACGGGTTGTTGATACTCTTCCGCAAGGCTTATCATAACGATTCGCCTGTCTTTTTCGCTTCTCTTCCTTTCAACTATCTTCTTTTCGACGAGTCTGTCGATGATCCCTGACACCGTGCTATTTGAAAGATCGAGTTTCCTGCTTATATCGCTTACCTTCATATCGCCATAATGATTCAGCACTCTCATGACAAGGATCTGTGACTGGGTAACATCCAATTTCTTAAGGTCGCTTTCGAAACTCTGCTTGATAAGCGACATTATCCTCTTGATCAGTGTCAACATTTCTTCTATTTTCGAGCTCTCTTCCAACTAAACCACCTTCTGAGCAGATTATTTGACCTTTCGTAACCGAATAATCTGTAGTCGAATATTTCGCGTACGAAATATATTGTACAGCAATAAACCGGAAGTGTCGACGGAAAAATCAAAAAATCGGAACTCAATAAATTACGGGACGACGGTAAAGGAACTTCGCGATATAGTACGGAAGGAACTTCTCAGAACTGTTTGCTCTCTTTCGAAGGGCGATTTTCTACACTTGATGTTCGATATTCATCGATACTTAACAATAATAGTTTGACAACTATCAAACCGGGTGATATGATCTGAATGTAAGAGATACATCGAACTTAGAGGAGGGAGCATAAATGAAATCTACAAAAGTCAGATCGGTGAAAGAAATCTTCGACCAGATAGAAAAAATCAAGGTAGACGCCCTCAAGTCCGGAGCCTTCTACCGCTTTTAAGAA
>JAAYUI010000193.1 GCA_012517765.1 Caldisericales bacterium
GGCAAGATGCCGTGGAGCGCGCCGACTGGAGCAAGAATTTCCAAAAGCTCTTAAAATGTTATCAAGATACCGTTGCTTACGGGAAAGCGAGGAAAATATGAAAAAGAAATGGACTTTATGGCTGATGAGCTGCACCTTTCTATTGACCCTCTCAGCTTGCAATTTACCCGGCTTGTTGCAGACTCCCCCCACCCCAGAGCCTACCCCCACGCCAGATTTAGGCATGAGCTGGTACCAGGGCGCCGGCATGCAGATTTTGCTGCCAGATACCTATGCCGAGCGTGACGTCGAGCAGGATTTGGCCGGAATCTGGGATTCGCTATCTCAATTTGTCGGCGGGGAGGATTCGCCGCTTGCTTCATTACTGGATAATTTGGAGAGCAATGTTTCTTGGTGGGGCGAGGACACCGCTGCGCCGGCGGTTTCGCCAACGCAATTGCTGATCGTCAAGAATGAGGCGCTGGAAGGTGTTCCGCTTAGTCTCATTAAATCCGGGGTCAAAATGTTCTTAGGGAATGACGCGGATGCCTTGCAAACCTCCGACCTAACTATGGGCAAGCGTGAAGTAACCCGCTTTACCTATGGTAAGGAGAGCACCGGCTGGTCGGCTTACGTTTTCAAGGAGCAAGGGATGCTCTGGGTGGTGTTGTTTATCACACCGCCAGCCAATTTGGCTGCCCAGCAAGATGATTTTGATTACAGCGTTTCTTCCATGGTGATTGAGGCGCCCACCCCAACGCCGCAGCCCTGAAGCCGATGGAGCTTATGAGCCAAGATAATATCATCGCCATCATTCAAGCCCGCATGGGTTCCAGCCGGCTGCCGGGTAAAGTCCTGCGCGACCTGGGCGGCGAGCCGGTGCTGGCACGCGTAATCAACCGCGTCCGGCGCGCCAAGACCCTCACCGGCGTTGTGGTCGCCACCACTACCGACCCAGCGGATGATCCTATCGCTGAGTTTTGCCAGCAGCAGGCAGTGCCGGTCTTTCGCGGCAGCCAGTTTGACGTCTTGGACCGTTATTACCAAGCTGCTCGGGAACATCATGCCGATGTGATCGTGCGCATCACCGCCGATTGCCCCATGATCGACCCGCAGGAAATCGACCGCGTGGTAACCGCGTTTTTGGAAGGCGCGTATGACTTTGCTGCCAACCGCCTGCCACCGCCTGCCCAGCGCACCAGCCCGATTGGCATGGATACCGAGGTGTGCAGCTTTGCCGCACTTACGCAAGCCTGGCAGAACGCCACCGAGCCCTACGAGCGCGAGCACGTAATGCCCTACCTCTACGACACACCTGGGCGCTTCCGCGTGAAGATTGTAGAGAGCGAGCCCAGCCTTGGGCACTTGCGCTTCACCATTGATACGGAGGAAGATTTGCAAGTGGCACGCGCCATCTATGCCGCCTTCGGTAACCGCGATGACTTTAGCTTAGCTGAGCTGCTTGAACAAAATGCGCTGCACCCGCAATGGCAGGCGAGCTTGGCTGGTGTGCGTCACAAGAGCCTCACCGAAGTGGATACTCGCGCGCAGGAGAATAAAGCCGAGCAAGCAACCCCATTTCTTCAGGCCAAGTTTGCCACACCCGTCTGCCCGCTTTGTGGCAAGCAGAGTGCCCGCGTGCTGCACCGGATGGAATCCTTTGGCTTCCCCGTAGTGTATTACCACTGCCGAGCCTGTGGCTTTGTCTTTCAGGATGCTGCCGCAAGCCGGGCTGCCCTGCCCGATTTTTATGCTGAAAATTACCGCAAGCTTTACCAGGAGAGCGCAGCCCCCACACCCAAAGATCTGCACCAACAGCAGCTACGCGCCGCGGACCAAATCCGCTTTTTGCGCGCCCAAGGCGTGCAAAGCTTATCTCGCGTGCTGGATATCGGCGCTTCTAGCGGTCTCTTCTTACAAGCACTGCAGCAAGAATTTCAGGCCCAAGGCGTGGGCGTGGAGCCCGGCAATGCCTATCGCGCTTTGGCTGAGGCGCAAGGCCTGCATATGCTGCCCAGCCTGCCGGAACTTATTGCCAGACGACCCCAGCGCTTTGACCTGGTGAGCCTGATGCATGTGCTCGAGCACCTGCCAGACCCAGTCGGGGTGCTGCGCCAGATTCGCGAGGAGCTGCTTGCTCCGCAGGGCTGGCTGCTCCTGGAAGTGCCCAATTTCTATGCGCATAACAGTTACGAGCTAGCCCACCTCAGCTGCTTCACCCCGCACACGCTGCAAGAAGCGCTCAGCAAAGCCGGCTATGAAATCATCAGTTTGCGCCAACACGGCTACCCGCGCTCAGAGCTGTTCAAGCTCTACCTCAACGTCTTAGCTCAGCCTAGCGCCAACCCGCCTACGGATTACAAAGTTTGGCCGGAAAGAGCTGTCCCGCTTAAGCGTAGCCTCGCTATTGCCTGGCGCGATCTGCGCGCTCGCCTGGACCCCAAGCGCAGCTGGCTGCCGGTGGAGGAAAAGTAGCGATGGCTCTGATTACGCTCTTCACCGCGCCCAAGCCCTTTACCAACCCACACATTGCGCTCATTCAGCGCAACGCCATGCGCTCGTGGCAGGCTTTGGGCTCCGAGGTGGAGGTGGTGCTCATCGGGCAGGAAGAGGGTTTAGCCGAGGCTGCCGCCGAGCTGGGCTTTGCGCACCTGCCAGACGTGGCGCGCAACGCGCTCGGGACGCCGCTGGTGAGTGCCATTTTTGAGCTCGGCCGCAATTTTAGCAATAGCCCCTTACTGGCTTATGTCAATGCCGATATCATCCTCTTCCCTGAGTTCTTGCAAGCTGCCCGCGCAGTCAGTGCAGCCTGCGAGCGCTTCCTCATCGTTGGGCAGCGCTGGGATCTCGAGGTGACGCAGGAGCTGAGCTTCGCGCCTGGCTGGGAGCCAGCCCTGCGCGAACGCTTACACCGCGAGGGCCAACGCCACCTGCGCGCCGGCAGCGATTACTTTATCTTCCCGCGCAGTTGCTTCGAACATATTCCCGATTTCAGCATCGGGCGCGCCGGCTGGGATAACTGGATGA
>JAAYUI010000100.1 GCA_012517765.1 Caldisericales bacterium
CCTCGGTAGGAATACTACTAGTTTCTCCTACTTGGGGGCTCCTGCAACCCGAACTTTTAGTCTGGACATGGCACTAGTCTTGCACCAACGCAATGCGCACCTGCCACTCCCCATCCTTCAAACGCGCCAGCGCCGTGAGGTAGGCGTCGGGGGAGGGCATCAACGCACCGTCCGGCCAGAAAGCGGCGTAACTGGAGCACAGGTCCGCCTGGAGTCCGGCATTGGCCAGCGTCTCCAGATCGGCCAGCGTCTGCGAGGGCGCGGGCCAGCGCAACTCGCCCACCGCCAGCAGCCCCGCAGCAGACGCCCCCTCCGGCCAGGCCACGACCGCCTCCCGCACTTCCGGGGCCGCGCTCCGCGCCTGCGTGACGCTGATGCCGCGGCAGAAGTACAGGAGCGAACCCCCGAACGTCATCCCCGGCACGCTGGCATCCAGCCAGTCCGCGGTGTCCACCGGCGGCGCGGCTTGCGCTTCCCGTGTGACCGCCGCCACCGGCGCCTCTGGCGTCGCCGGTACGGGTTCGGGCGCGGGGTCGTCCCCCACCAGCCCACACGCGGGTAAGGCTAGCAAGAGCGCCAACAATAGCCAGCGTTCCCAATGCTGCATCCGTCTCTCCTTGATGAACCCAGGCCTTCTCACGGCGCACCTCCCGCCTGCTTGTCCGCGTAGAGCGTGATGAGCGCGCGAATCTGTTTGACCCCGCCGCCCGCGCTCAAGATCACCCACTGCCGCTGCGTGCTCTGCCGCCGTAGACGGGGCGGTTGCACCGCGCAGACCACCGCCTGCTGCTGTTCCACCTCACGCAGTAGCCCCTGCAACATTAACAACAGATTCTGCTGCCGCCGGGTGGAGAGCTCGCGCAATTCAGTCATGTCGTCACTCATGGTTTGACTCGTCTGGTTTGGTCGTTACCGCCAATGCACTTCCGCAGCTCGTGGTCACCCCATAGACCTGCGCCTGCCAGGGCGCGAGCGCTGTGCTCGTGCTCGTCGGGCCGGGATGGCTGACGGTTCTAAACGCCTGCCACGGCCAGGGGGCGCGTGGGGGTTCCGGCAGCAACGGGGCCGCCGCTTCGGTCAGCCACACGCTGACCGATAGCAGGTTGGAGAGCAAGAGCTCCACCGCCGCTTCCGGCTCCTGTTCCAGCGTGTCCGCCGCACGGCGCAGGAGCGCCACTGCGCGGCTGCGATTCGCCGCACCCAATTCCCCACACGTCAGCGTGCTGACCGTCATGGTCGCACGCTCCGCCGCATGCGCAGCTCCGCCACGCCATCCACCCGCACGGTCGTACCGCGCAGGCCGCCCGCAATGAGCAGGCGGCTGTTGGCCGACAGGCCCACATGCACCGTGTTGCGCCCCTCGTCCAGCACCACGTAGTCCAGCGAGGGATACACCATCTTCGCCAGCAGGGGACTTACGTGCGCTGAGGCTACCCGCACCGCTTCGGTCTGAGCGTCAATCTCAAAGCGCACCTCCCCCGTCTGCTGGAAGTGCGCGATGTCGGCGCGTTGCGCCGCGGCTTCGGCTGCCGCATCTGCCCCCCGCTGCAGCACCGACCGCACCCACACGTAGCGCGTGAGGTCGGTGGCCACGCTCAGCAGGGGCAGTATCAAGAGCGCCAGCACCAGCGCGAAGAAGACCATCGAGATACCTTGTTCTTGTTTTTCGACCACCCTCATCCTCCTAATGAAGCCTGGCGCGCCGGGGGCGGGGAACCCCCGAGGGGCCTTCAGCCGTGACCGCAGCCCCAGACGTTGCCCTGTGCTCCCTGTTGTCACATTCGTCGCCCCACACCTGGGGCTGGCGCGCCAGTTCACCAGCCTTCCACCCGGTAGGCCGCAACCGCCTCGCCGCGCAGCGTGTCGTTGAAGAGCCCCGGGAACAGGTTGGCTGCCGCCGCGGCCCAGTTCACCGCTTCCCAATGCACGCGCACGACCACGACGTCCCCCGGTCCGGCGCCCGCGTTCAGCACCTCGATGGCATACTTGCCGTAGGTGAATTGCTGCGCCAGTTCCTCAGCCGTCTTGATGGCTACCGCCGCGCGCAAGCCGGGATCCTGCGCCACCGACGCCGCCCGGGCCGCCCGCTGCGCGATGGTGTTCGCGCTCGTCGCCGTCCACGAGGTCATCGGAATGGTAATCAGCAGCATCAACACCAGGGTCACCACCGGCATGACCAGCGCGGTCTCCGCCATGTCGCCGCGCGCATCGCGCCACCACCGTTGTAGTATTCGCATCACCAACCTCCTGTAAGCCCCATCCCAATACTCACCGCCAATACGGCCAGCTGCAATGCCGCCGTGCTCCAGCCGCCCCACGAGAGCGCCCGCCACGTGACCAGGTACAGCGCCACCGGCAACAGCAGCAGCCGGTCATCCAGGTCGGACAGGCGCGGCAGCAGTAACGCCGCGAGCGCCGTCACCAACCAGACGCCTTGCGTGACCCATTCTGGCGCTGTCGCGGAACGCTGCGTGTCCGCCGCCGTCGTCTCCAACTCCATCTACAACCTCCTGCGAAGCTACGCTCACGCCAAGACGCCAAGGCGCAAACCCAGAAAGCAAAGCACCATTCCTGTGGGCGCGGAGGCCCGGACTCCGCGCCAGCTGCACTCTCTGCGCTTGAGCCTGGTTTAGTAGGCCCCGGCGACGGTGGTGAACCAATCCGAGATTTTGCCACCCAGCAGTTGCAGTGACGCCAGAACTGCCAGGATGAGGATCGCCAGCATGACGCCTTTCTCGGCCATCTCGCCCTGCTGATCCCGC
>JAAYUI010000108.1 GCA_012517765.1 Caldisericales bacterium
AATATTGAATTATGCGAAATCTACAAATCCATTTTATTCAGATGCGCTTTTTCGGACTCCTTTCTGGCACACAGCCCAACGGGGAGCGTTAGCTGCGATGGGTGGGAGGGGAGACTCGCCGTCGAAACGGGACAAACTCAAAGCCAAGAAAACGCTTAAAAAACGCGCCGCGTACCCACCGTCAGCTGCACGCTGTGTTGGGCAGTATTAGTCATAAGATTACTTCACCACACCTAACGAAATAGGATAAAGAATATTATCGTCATTTGATAAAACTCCAGTTTGGGCAAACAAATCAATAGCGCCCTGATTACCCCAGTATTCCCCTGCGAATCGCCCAATATTTTGTGTGTCGAATATGGCACGATTTTTTGAGTTTGGCAGATTCACAGACATGGCAATATCTTTTCCAATCAGATTGTTGGCGTCAAGATATGTTTCACCTAGGCCAAAAAATATTATAACCATTTCAACCCCACGTTCGCCCTGATGGTCTACGATTGTGGGGTTTTGCAACGGCAGTAATCCCCAGAAATACCATACATTTGTATTTCTGTCATAAATTGCAGCAGGCACTCTATATCTATCACAGACAATAAACCCCGTAGCGTCAACTTTTGGCATAATTTCGACAACATCAAAGCTAACTTCTGTGACCTGGCAACGAAAATACCAATCACCATAGCTCAAATCTTTTTCGAGTGGTTTCCAGGGTGCAGGAGTCGGCGTATTGGTTACAGCCACTGTTTCTGTGGGCAGAGGCGTTTCAGTAATAGATTGTGTGGGAATCGAAGTGTGGGTAGCCAATGGGATGGTGGTAGTTGGAACCGAAGATGGTTCATTCCTCACAGGCATGGAACTGTTGACCGAGGAGCAAGCAACCAAAAAAACTGTAACGATGATAACGACGATGATTCTGGATGTCATGTCTGTTTCCTTCTGTGTTGAAATGAACTGCCCAACTAATAATTATAAGGTTTCTTGATACGCTGTAAATACACCGTGTAACCAACCAATGAAAGCTTGTTATACTGCGATTACACTTGATTATTCAAAGCAATCAATTGCAACTCACTCTAAAAATATTATACAAGATCACCCTTTTCGAAACAAATATTAATGAGCGATCAATCAACCCCTAAATCAAGAAAACTACTCGACCAGATTCGTGATGCAATCCGTCTGAAGCATTACTCCTACAACACCGAAAAAACTTATGTGCATTGGGCAAAACGGTATATCCTGTTTCATAACAAACGCCATCCGGCTGAGATGGGCACCACCGAAATCGAAGCCTTCCTGACACACCTGGCAACAGCTGAAATGTATCTTCGTCCACCCAGAACTAGGCGCTTAACGCATTGCTGTTTTTATATCGGAATGTATTACAAATGGACCTTCCTGTTCCACTCCATACGCTGCGTGTTAAACGCTCGGAACACCTGCCCACGGTCATGTCGAAAGATGAAGTCGCAAGGTTACTGTAAGGGATGCAGGGATTGCATCAGTTAATGGCAAAGCTTCTCTACGGTTGTGGGTTACGCTTGATGGAATGTATGCGTCTGCGCGTGAAGGACATCGATTTCGAGCAATCTCAAATCATCGTTCGGGAAAGAAAGGGCGAAAAAGACCGCGCTACCATGCTGCCGTCCAGCCTGGTGCATCCCCTCAAGGAGCAAATTGCCTATGTGCGAAAACTCCATGAACGGGATGTATCACAAGGATATAGCTCGGTAGAACTACCTTTTGCGCTAGCCCGAAAATATCCCAACGCGGATCATGAGTTAGACTGGCAGTATATCTTCCCATCGGACCGCCACTCAACCGATCCACGCAGCGGGATCATTCGCCGCCACCATCTAGACCCCAGCGGGTTACAGCGTGCCGTCAAATCGGCAGCGAAGTTGGCGTGTGTTGACAAACCTGTCAGCCCGCACACCTTTCGGCATTTGTTTTGCCACGCATCTCTTGGAAGCCGGGTATGACATTCGCACGGTGCAGGGCTGCTTGGGCATAAAGATGTAAAAACAACAATGATTTATGCCTATGTCCTCAACCGCCGACAGAAGTCTGTACGCAGCCCACTGGATTAGAGGTTAAAATTTATACCCCCTAGGATAAGCCTCTTTTTATAGCTATACTCTAACTAACAGAATAATATTCTCTCAATCGTTGGCCGGACATAACCCACTGGGATCTGTCCGGCATTTTCTTTTTAACCCTAATTGACGAGGGTTTCACGAACAAGGAGGTCAGATGATAAACGATGTAGTTCTAGAAGGAATCGTGGTACGTGATCCATGGAAATTTATGGATGACCTGTTCTTCCGGTTGGTGATCTATCGAGACAGTGATCTACCTGCCAAGAAATTGGATCTGGAACGTGATGCAGGCGATTACCTCAACGTCCGGGTCAATGGCGGAGCCAATGGGTTGATCCATATTCGCCGCGGCATGCGATTGAGAGTGCATGGTTTCCTCCAGTCTCGAGATTTCCGCGAAAACTTGGAAGAGTTTATCAACAAAGCGCGGAAATCCAAGAATTGTACTGACCTGACGGTGGATATCAAGGCATGCGATTTGAAACAAAACCAGGTATTCATTGACCGAAACGTGGTAGAGGCGGTCGCCAGGCGCATTATTGTATTGGATGCTGCCGCGCCAAACGAGAAAAAAGCCAGATCAATTGAGAGAGTTGCGACTGGCAAGCACGCTGAAGCGGATAATGATTCAAGTGAAATGGTATCTGCTTCTGGAGAAATTGACGCAACTGCTGAATAACTCATCCTATCAACAAACCGAAGGTGAGCATGGGTAATCCTCTTTTTGGATTACCTGCAAAAGGCCTAAGCGTGTAAAAAAGATAGATGGATTGGTTCAGACCTGAAGTGAATTCTTGATACTTCAGGGTACGTGGAGGATCACAAGATGACGTCCGAA
>JAAYUI010000186.1 GCA_012517765.1 Caldisericales bacterium
GGGAACACTGGCGGCGATAAAGAGGGCACAGTCGTTCCTGAGGGAGAGCCGGTACTACATAAAGCTGGACATCTCGAAGTACTTCGCCAGCATAGACCGGAATACCCTGCTGGAGATACTTCAGAGGAAGTTGAAGGACGCACGACTTCTGAAGCTTATAACCAGGATAGTATGGAACCCACCGGACGAGGAAAGGGGACTTCCAATAGGCAATATGACGAGCCAGTTCTTCGCTAACGTCTATATGGACCCCTTCGACCACTTTGTGAAGGAAACACTTAAACAGAGACACTACATACGCTATATGGACGATTTTGTAGTCTTCACTGACGACAGGTCCGGTATCCGCGGCCTGCTGGACCGGATGAAGGCATACCTGAACGATGAATTGGGACTGAAAGTGAAGGAAAACGGAGTAGTTATAAACACACCTATGCACGGTCTTGGCTTCCTCGGTGTGCGGATCTTCCCATCGACTGTACGGCTCCACAGAAAGAACCTGACCAGATGCCTGAGAAAGATAAGGCTGAGAGAACGCGAGTACTCCAGGGGGCAGATAGACGAGGAAAGGCTTGTACTAAGTGTAAGCAGTATAGTGGCGCATATGGCACAGTTCAATACGCTCACGTTACGTAAGAGAGTTATGGGTAGTCGCCCTATGGTTCCAACCGGGTGATTCGTGGCGGCAGCTGGAACAACAACGCAACGAACACACGTGTGGCTAACCGCAACAACAACACCCCTACTAACACGAACAACAACTTGGGGTTCCGTATTACAGTACGGCTTAATGTCGAGATGCCCGGCGTCTAAGGATCCCGGGTCAGTGACGAGACCGTCCAGGCGGCTATCCTGCGCGTGAAAGACGCCCAAAAGCGTAAGGCACTCTCCGGGTCAGTAGGACTGCCGAAAGCCCGGGGAGTTATTGGACCGTTACTTACCAATCGTGAAGTCCTGCCGCCACCACTTAATAAGCTTTTCAGTGTTCTCCCCGTCCAGGAAGCGGTATAACTCGTAGAAAGAGACGAGACGGCGTCCGTGGTAGATGCCGACGACTGCCCGGATGATGAGTTTGTCACTTGTGGAGTACTTTCGAATATGCTCCTCGAGAAACTCGTCACCGAGGTAGTTTTCCCCTTCGTAGCAACCGGCGACCTTCTCCCATAGACCGAAATCAGATAAAACCATCACCAGGTCACGAAACTCCATAAGCCACCCCCATCTGTCAAAGATTCAGCTCCACATAGATATCGTTAAGCTGCTCCTGCGTGATCCCTATGTACCTGAGAGTTACCGTCGGTGAAGAGTGATTCAGCATCTTCTGTATATGTTCCAGGCTTACGCCTCTCTTGTACAGGTGATAGCCGAATGTTTTACGGAGCGTATGTGTGCCGATCCCGTCGTTCAGTCCGACCATACGGGCGTATCTGTTCAGTAACATCCACGCACCGACACGGGACAGAGGCCTCGGGGAGCCGTTATCACTCTTTCGGGAGGAGAAGACAGGAGCATTCGGGTCTACGTTGCCTAAGGAATTGTAGTAGAGTTTCAAGGCTTCCATCACCGACTTGTTTAGCACGAATGTCTTCACCTTCTTTGTCTTTATCTCCACTACGTTCAACTTACTCTCGACCTTCAACAGTTTGCCCCCGTTAAGAAAACTACTCCATTTAAGGGCGAGAATGTCAGATATCCTTAGGCCCGTGTTTATACCCAGAGTGAAGAGAAGAAGGTCCCGGTAGTTAGATTCACCCTTCATAATAGACTTCATCGCATCGATTTTCTTCGTATCTCGTATCGGCTGAACTTCCTTCATAACTACACCCCTTAAAACGCTCTCTAACGCACTTTCTTCTACCGTACCCTCATCTACCTATGTCCCACGGCAAAACTTTCAATATAACGCGTTTAATACATAGGAAGGCCCAGCTGTATGGGTTTCTCATTAGCCTTCTCTCTCAGGTATGGTGGCTTAACTACCGCATACCTGTGCCTCTGCCTTATACGCATCTGCCTGTTGAAGTACCTTCGTGCTCTGTCCTCTGTTGGGAAGACTTTAGTGACGAAAGTCGCGCGCTCTGAGATCCTGCCGAAGATTATTGTGACCGGATACCCTACAAAAGTGGTCTGGTGTTCGTCGCTTATAAAGTAAAACCGTCTCATATTACTCTCGGGTACTACTTTTTCCAGGTAAATCGATGGCAATGGAAGACCTCCGGTATAGATTCATAAAACTAACATAAACCCATTATACAGAACTTTTAGTTAAATACAAAATCGGGCGTTGGAAGCGTCGCCGGAGAGAATCGAAGTGAAAGCCTTTATGGGTAAGGAAAAGGAGAGAACCAGCGAACTTAACACAATACTCTTGTGTTAGGTTCAGGACAAATATGAAGCTATGGTTGTATAAGACAGTGCAGGCTTCTGTCAGCAACGAAGAAGAAGACCCGTCAGAATTTCCGGTAAGTATAGCCGCTCCAATGGTGGAACATCTCATCCAGTAAACAGTAGAAGAAATAAGTTAATCAATAGGAAAGGGGCTCAACTCCACTGTAGGGCTAAGTTACAGTTTGTTGACAAAAGTATCCTCATCGGCTTCCAGTCTGTTGTTGGTAAAACACTATCACTTTCTTACTGAATGATTATTATATATTTCTTAATTACTAATA
>JAAYUI010000150.1 GCA_012517765.1 Caldisericales bacterium
AACATATTGGGGAGCCTGTGTGCCAGGCTGAGAGGGAAGCAGTGAGCTTCCGACCCACATAACCTGATCCGGATCATGCCGGCGGAGGGAGAAAACAGCACACTTCACACCCTCCACAGGCAGGAGGGTGTTTTTTATGAGTAAAACTGAGCGCGCAGTGCTTTTTGCTAATGGCGAGGCGCAAAGCCGAGCAGCTTTAGCGCTGCAAGGGAATGATTTCCTCGTGGCGGTGGATGGCGGATTACATCATCTGCACGATCTGGGGCTCAACCCGCATCTGCTCATCGGGGATATGGACTCGCTTTCTGCGCAAGAAGTGGAAGCCTGCCGGCAAGCTGGCATTGAAATTCTGCACTTCCCGCCAGCCAAAAACAAGACTGATTTGGAATTGGCTTTGGATGAGGTGCTGCGGCGCGGCTATCGAAACATACGCATTGCTTTTGCGTTGGGCGGCCGGCTGGATCAAACCCTAGGCAACCTGGCGCTTCTCTCGAGACCCGACCTAGGCGACTGCAGTGTGCGCATCGATGACGGATTGACAGAGGTTGCCCTATTGCGCCACACGATTACGCTTGCCTGCCAGCCAGGGGATACGGTTTCCCTGCTGCCATGGGGTGGTGAAGCTGGAGGGGTGGTCACACACGGGCTGGAATATACGCTCGAGGGTGAGACATTGCTCCCTTGGCAGACACGCGGAATTAGCAACCGCTGCACGGGCGAGCGGTTTAGCGTGAGCTTGGAACAAGGCGCACTCCTGCTCATCCATTCCCGCCAAATCAAGATAATGGAGGTACAGCATGATTAAAAGAAGCCTCATTTTTGGTGCTCTTGTAGCACTTTTGCTTGGCGGCTGCATAGGCCAAACGCCGGCTGCTTCTCCTACGCCTGTGCTAGAGGCGCAGGGGCTGACGGTGATGACGCACGATTCGTTTGCGGTCAGTGCTGAGCTTGTATACCAATTTGAAGCCGAGAATGGTGTAAAAGTTAATTTCATAAAAGGCGGTGACGCTGGCACCACACTCAATCGGCTGATTCTGACGAGCTTAGGTGGAACGCCAGAAGCTGATGTGTTTTACGGATTGGATAATACCTTTCTTTCACGCGCGCTCGAGCAAGATTTGCTCGAGGCTTACGCGGCACCAGCCTTAGCCGAGATTCCAGCTGAATTTCAGCTGGACCCGAGCAATAGAGCTTTGCCCGTCGATTATGGCGATGTGTGCATTAATTACGATAAAGCCTGGTTTCAAGAACACGAGCTGCCTGTACCGCGATCCTTAGAGGACCTGACCAAGCCGGAATATGCTGGCCTGCTCGTGGTGGAAAACCCAGCCACTTCTTCGCCGGGGCTCTCGTTTCTACTCGCCACCATTTCCACCTTTGGCGAAGAGGGCTGGCAGAGTTATTGGCAGGCGCTCAAAGATAACGGCGTGGTGGTCGTTTCCGATTGGGAGACGGCTTATTACACGAATTTCTCTGGCTCTTCCGGCCGCGGGCCCCAGCCTTTGGTGGTCTCCTATGCTTCCAGCCCGGCTGCAGAGTTGATCTACGCTGAAACACCGCTCACAGAAGCCCCGACGGGGAGTATCATCGCCGATGGCGCCTGCTGGCGGCAGGTGGAGTTTGCCGGCATCCTTAAAGGCACACCTAACCGGGCTTTGGCTGAAAAGTTTATTGACTTCTTGCTCAGCCAGCCATTCCAGGAAGATATGCCACTGCAAATGTTTGTTTTTCCGGTGCTACCCGCAGCTAAGCTGCCTGAAGCGTTCGTGAAAGCCAGTCAAGTGCCGCAAAAACCTGCCAGTTTGGATCCTCAACTGATTGCCGAGAAGCGCGAGCTATGGGTGCAAGCCTGGACTGAACTGATGATGAAGTAAGTGAGAGTATGAAGCGCGCTGATCAGAAACACCCTTGGCAAAAAGGGCTGCTGTGGCTGCTGCCGGCAGCTTTCTTGCTGATTTTCTTTTATCAGCCGCTGCTCAATATTCTGCGTTTAGCGTTTTCGCCGCTCTTTCAGACCGGCTGGGAGGGCGTGCAAGCGGCTCAGGTGCTCAAGCCGCTGGGTTTTACCCTCTGGCAGGCGCTGCTTTCCACACTGCTGACGCTTTTGGTGGGATTGCCGGCTGCCTACCTCTTTTCGCATTTTGACTTTAAGGGGCGCGAGGCACTACGATTGCTTAGCCTGCTGCCCTTTATCCTCCCCACAGTGGTGGTAGCAGCTTGCTTCAATACGCTTCTGGGTCCACGCGGCTGGCTAAACTTGGGACTGATGGCGCTCCTGAATCTTTCCGAGCCACCGATTCACATGCTGCAGAGCTTGCCGGCAATCTTACTGGCGCATGTGTTTTACAACACCGCCATCATTATCCGTCTGGTCGGTTCGGCGTGGAGCCGGCTGGACAAAAAGCTAGTACACGCTGCTCAGATGCTGGGCGCCTGCCCCTGGCAAGCTTTCCGAGAGGTGACTTTGCCATTGCTTTTGCCAGCCATTACCGGTGCCAGTTTGTTGGTGTTTCTGTTTGATTTCACCAGCTTTGGCGTGGTGCTGATGCTGGGCGGACCGCAATTTGCCACCCTTGAGGTGGAAATCTACACTCAGGCACTATATATGCTCAACCTGAGGTTAGCAGCCGTGCTTTCCCTCGTTCAGTTAGCCTGTACGTTGCTTGTGGCTTGGTTGCAAAGCCGGGTGAGCCAGCCGCGT
>JAAYUI010000013.1 GCA_012517765.1 Caldisericales bacterium
AAATCCCTGCCAGTTCCCTTATGGGCTGGATAGCACCAGTGACGTTTGATGCTGCAACAAATGCAGCAACCCTTGCCCCTCTGGCCTTCCTTTCAAAATCTTCCAAATCAATCCTTCCAAGGACATCACATGCCGCAAAAACAACTCTGGTGCCTATTTTTTTAAGATCAACCCAGGGAAGAATGTTTGCATGATGGTCAGCCACGGTGCACAAAACAGTGTCGCCATGTGAAAGACCAAGGCCCTTTGCAACCCAGTTTATCGCATGGGTGGCGCCAGGCACAAAGGCCAGGTTGTTTTTCCCTGTCCCAAGGAAAAGGGCGATTTTTTCTCTGGCCTCATCGACCATCCCTGTGACGTCAATCGATCGTCTGTAGGCCGACCTGCCGGCATTGACACATGATTTGAGGTGGTAATTAAAAATAAACGCCGCCACAGACCCGGGCAAAAGACCGGTCGCGGCGGCGTCCAGATTGCAATATCCTGATGAACTCGGAAAATGGCTCTTATAGCCCACTTCTCTTCAGGATTTCCGTGAGCTCGTTTGATGCACCCTTGCCCTCAAGATAGACCATGCCAAGATTCTTCTGCTCGGATGTGGTTGAAATCACCAAAACAGCGTCTCTCCCGATTGAAAACAGGGTTATATAGCCTTCTTCAGAGCGTATTGTGACATCATTGATGCGTGGTTTGCCCATTGCCTCCGAGGCTCTTCTGGAGATGGATATGAGCGATGCGCTCATCGCAGCTGTCCTTTCGTTCTCCTCGGAGAACGAGGTCGAGGCAAGGAGGAGGCCATCAGAAGAAGCCACCATAGCACTCTTTACTCCGGGAATGGAGTTTTGGACCCTGCCTAGCACTTGAGTCATAAGTTCACCTATCGTTGGCATTTTCCCACCTCTTTCCTAGTTGAATCCAAACTTTGTCTTTGACATTTTTGCCTCAAAAACGCAAACATCGCCAGATCGGGCGGCGCAAGCTGTTTCTATGGCAACAAATGTATTGGGTTTTTGTCCAAACAGCAAGTCGAGATAGCCAGCGGCAACGCCAGTCCACATATAACATACAGGGTGTTCCGAGTTTTTCCCGTACCTTTTCTTGTAAGCTTCGATATAATAGCTGTGCTTGACTGTCATCTGGAGTGTCTTTGCGCTTTCATCGAGCTTGTAATCGCTTATCAGGCCCCATCCGAGGCAATTGGTGATGGCTATGAGTCCCTGAAGCCTGTCTTGCATGTTCTGGATCTGTGGCTCAATAAGGGCCTTCCATTCAGGGGACGCCATTATTCCACCAAAAGTACCGTTCGCGCACCATTGTGCTGCATCTATAAGGACTTTTTCAGCAAGTTTTCTGGACGGCTCGCCACCCATTTGCTGTATCAAATCAAACTCTCTGTAAACATAAAGTGTTGACGGAAGCGCCGAAAGGATGACGCCAAACCTGCGGAGAATACCGGTTTTTTCGTCACCAAACAGGCCAAGTTCCATTACTGCTTTTCTTATTCCCATCTGGTCAATTGTCATCTATTTCACCTCCACTTCAAACATGCATTCGGGGTTCCCCTGGGCCCTGCAGGCAGTTTCATTTACCCTGACTGATCCTTTTGGAAGATTGTTGACTATTTCCCATACGGCAGCAATAAGGCCTGATTCAACATGACAAACTGGTTCCTTTCTTGCTTCCCAGTTCCACTTTGTCTCATTTTCAAGCCATCCTTCGGCGGTATAAACCGGTGAACCTTTCACCTTTCCACCCTTGCCGTTGTCCTCTAAAAGCTGGTAGCAACCATAGCCCAGCACCTTGAATAGGTCGAAGGCAACTCCAAGAGCATCTTTTGGAGACATATCCTGTGTTTTCGAAGCTATAAAAGAAGCAAGGGAGTCATAAGCAGTTGACTCGGCCGTATCATGTACCAATTGCCTTGCCTTCTCAAAGCCAAGGGTATCTTCGAAACCTTTTATTATTCTTGTATTGAACTTGTCACAATGGTAAGCGACCGTCACGGATCCGATTGCTATTGTCCCATCCTCGCCACTAATTTTTGTCAGTGATGCTATGTCTTCTCTTATTCCCATGCTACATCTCCATTTGGGCAATTTCTGATACACAGCTTTGCCCCGGGGCAAAGCTGTGTAAAGTAGTTCTGGATTTGATGCCAAGGTTTCTGGCGCTCCCTGCAACCAGTTCTGCCATAATACAGGGGCACCTGGATTTGTCGATCCTGCCTGAAGATATAATCTCCGAGAACATTTCAGAACAAGTCGAAGAAAAAGGACAGGTATTGACGGTCACACCAATCCCATCTGCAGTTTTCGCGACTGTCCATTCAGTTTTCCTCGGATCAATCTTGCCAAGTAGTTCAATTGTAGATTTTGCAACATCAGGAAGGGTGGAACCCGTTGGGGCACCATACCCCTTCGCCTCGGAAAGCATAAAAAAGGCTTCAGAAGACTTTGAGATAAGCATTTTTAACTGTTCTACACCAACCACATAGGAATAGGCCCTCAGAGTGGACTCCAGCCACAAATCAAACATTTTTTGGGATACAGGTTCCAAGAATACCTCCTTTTGCAAGTTCAATTGCAGTGTGTTCAGTATGTCAAATTACCAGCCTGGCCATTGGCCATGAGAACAATACAGTTCAAGATTCGATAATCAATAGCAAAGTTAATATTTATTTTACTATTGGTTCTCAATATGATGACTAATTTTCTGTCAATATAAATTTTGGCATTTTTAACCCCAGGGCGGGTATTTGATGTTATTAATGCTCCATGAGAAAAATTGCCCTGGTTTTTGTTGCATGCGCAATATGTGCATCATGCGGGTCGGCAGGACAGGACCCGCAGTCGGAGAAAAAGGCCATCGAATTCCCGTCAACATTCAGGGTCGAGAGCAATTACGCACCAGGTGAAGATATTATTGTTTCAAAAGATGGATCAAACTACAACCTGTTCTTTGACAAGGAGGCTGCGGTTTTTTTTGATGACGGGGAAGTTGAACCGCAATCAGTACTAAAAGGGCAGATCATCTATGTCGAGGGTGGTATCGAAAACGGCAAGATAAAGGCAACACGCTTGGTAATAACCGAATGGCCAGCAGGACACAGGGAAAAGGGCCGGGATGTTACAATCGACCCCAAAGTTGTTCCAGAAATGGTTTCAAAATATTTGTCAGAAAAACACGGAGAATTCGGTGTTGGCAGAAATACAGTCTGGACAAAGAGGCCTAGGGTCGGCAATCCTCCGCCAGGAAGACTCATGGACACATACCAGTATGGAACAATGCTGATGGTAATAACATATGATGAAATGGAAAGCTCAAGGACATTCAATGTGCTCATAACACCAGGACCGCAATCGCCGGCCAGCTGGAGTGGCACTATAAACAGTGACGGGTCAATAGAGGAGTTTTTGTATGAAAAACCATAAAATTGTAGCAATTTTGGGAATCATGGTCGTTTGTGCATCATGTGGTGGAGGTATTGGCGCTCCAACAGAAAGCAATCCTGTCCGTGAGCATCCGGGATTCAAGGTTCCCGGGCCGCTGCCAAAGGTCGGCATTGTTTTTGATGTAAAAAAAGATGCTGACACGTTCAATCTCTCGATACTGCCAGAGCAAACGGGCGACAGCAACCGGCTCATCCAGATCGATTTCTCGTCAGCACACATACTTGACTCCAAGAGTATTGAAGTGGGTGAAAAGGCACTGGAAAATTCACAAACCGTAAAAGTAGACGGATCATTTGTTGCTTCCGACAAGATAAAGGCCACCACAATTGAAATCAAGCCGGAGGAGACTCCCAGTCTGGAGGTGAAAGATTCCAATCTGGTCGGCATCCTTGAGGTACCGGAAATAATAAGGGAAAACTACAGCGAAATGTTCCCAGCCTATTTTGGCGAAAAAAACTGGATCGTGGACACAAAAACCGGAAAAACATTAAACACCTTCATGCTTGAAAAAAACAGCTGGAAAATAACAATTGTTGAAGATCCAAAAACTGGCCCCCAGTTTGAAGTAACTGTCAGCGAGAACAAAAAACAGCTCCTTTCATGCGAAATCCTTAAAGGCAAAAAACTGATAAAGAAATAAATTGTACAAACAGAAATAAAAAACCCCGGTTTTTGCCGGGGTTTTTTATTTCTGTTTGTTTCCATCTGGTGCCGAAGGAGGGACTCGAACCCTCAAGAGTGTTACCTCAACGGATTTTGAGACCGTCGCGTCTGCCAGTTCCGCCACTTCGGCAACCACTGCACCATTTTATTGGCATTGCTTGCACTGTCAATTCATTGCAGGAAAAGCTGTTGCCCAAAAAAGTATCTTGTTGCCAAAGACCCGTTTTGTGTTATGATTCCACCATAGGAGGTTGGAAATGAGAGGAAAGGCTGGAAAATTCAGTTTTGCCCTTTTCCTGTCAATAATATTGCTCCTTGGTTCACTCTCAGTTACAGTTTTTTTGTGGAGCATTTTTATTGACGACAGGGTGGGGGTACCGGCAGAGAAAAATATACCCACAATGTCACTCCGTGATATCCCTGCAGACGGCAAATCAACACCAAATATTGCCCCACTCACATACCCCGAATCAATAAATGCCCAGATAATGGGAATAATCTCCGGCCTTGACATACAGACCTATGATCTGGGGCTCGTGGGATACTGGGAACCCGATTCTCCATACAATGATGCAAAGAGGGGAAGGGAAGTCGTCATTATCGGTGTTTCATCCGGTGATTACCAGGGAACACTCATAATCACAACGCCAAAAGGGCCGATTATTGCCACACCCCATACGCTTTACGCTCCAGACCCGCCAATGTGGGAAGAAAATTATGCGCTGATAATCCAGAGATACACGGAATGGAAGTCCCAGCTGGACAAAAATTCCAGGCTCGTTTCTGATGAATCTTTCAAATTTCCTGACTCAGAGGGTCTTCTGGCGTGGGAGTTTGGTGGATACACATATGTTCTTTCGAATGTCGGCCTCTCATCCTTCAATGCTCCAGTCGAGGACACGGTCCGTTTTTTGTCCAAGCAAAACCATGTCCCGTTTACTCCACCATCACTGCACCTGGCAATAACAACAGGGCTTCTTTCACTGCTTGCCCTGGCACTGTTCATCAAGGGGATACAGGACATTGGAATTGCAAGTGTTTTTTGTGCCGCCTGCCTTGGTGCAGTTGGAGGGGCGTCACTCTTTCTCCAGCAATATGTCCCGGGTAGTCTTTTACCAGTAGCTTCAATACTCTCTATTGGAATAATGTGGACATTGCCGACAATTGCTGTGTCATCTGCTTTTGCTCTTGATCTTACCCTTGGCTGGTTCTGGCTATTCTATTCAGTCCTTGCGTCAGGAATCGTCCTGCAATGGATCTTTCAGCCAGATTATGTATGGTTACCCATTGAGGGAATAATTCTTGCTCTGGTCCTGGTCGTTTTTATATCCATGGCAATAAGACCAAAAATGCCTGCCAAGAAAGAGCTTTTCCCCCAAACACCGGAACAAAACGGGGTGGCCTAGGGCAATCTGGCTTTCATCAAATCAAGGAAAAGGTCCTTCAATGACCTGTTTTTGCCAAGTCCCTTGAGGTCGCTTGGGATTTTTGTTGTTGCAATCTCCCTGTCCCCGATAAACTGGCACCTGAAAGTCTGGTGGTCATACGGGGAAACCTCCGGTACAAGATAGAACTCCCCAAAAGAGTGGCCGGGGAAAGCACTGTAACACGCGTTTATCTTGAAACCATTAAAAACTTTCCCGCTTTCAATGTCCATCACGACAAAGGAGCTGCAATCGTCAGAAATACAAACGGCAAGACTTTTATGGTCAGGCACCTGACAAACCGGAAAGTATTCCATTCCAAATTTTTCATATTTTCCAAGGGCATTGATCCTGTATTTTGCGTCCTTGAAAGCAATAAAAACATTTTCGCCAACAAAAGATGCGTCGGCAAGGAGGCCTGACGGGCCAACCGAAGACCCGATTTCATGGCCATCAGTTCTTGAAAAAACAGCCACCCTTACGCCGCCACCCTCCGCCTTCCACGCCCAGAACCTTGTCTCGTCCTGCGCAAGAACAAGCGGGTGGCCCGGCCTCTGAATGCCCCACGAGGTCCTCCAGACCTGACTTCCATCGGCAGAGCTGATACCATCAAACCATACAGTCTCACCCCTTGAGAACGGGGCCACAAAAATGTCTGTAAAAAAATTAGAGTCCGGGACCATGAGGCATGCCTGGTAGTCCCTGTCATCAAGTCTCCAAGACTCTTGTCCGTCAGCTGCTGAGAGCCCAATGAGCTGGATCGGGTTCAGATCATAGTCCGTATCACTGTCATAGGCCAGGACACATACTTTTTTGCTCGAAGACAAAAGCCAGACGCCGCTCCCCTGTGGCGCCTCAAATCTCCAAGCCGTCTTTCCGTCAGCGCCAACCCTCTCTATTATCCTCGAGTCGCCAAACACAAACAGGTAGTCACCTATTGCCCTGCAAAAAACTCTTTTAGCACCTTTAACTGTGGAAGTCCAGAATGGTGTTCCATCAGCTGCAGCCAGCCCAAATACTTCCTGGTCAACAAACATTGCTTTACCAAAAGAAACTGGGGCTATCTGGGCTCTCCTGACTGATCCCCAGATTTTTTGCACACCAGGCCCCGAGCACCCGCAACAGGCAAAAAAAACAAAAAGAAAAGCTAGTACAAGAATTCGCCTTTTCACTTCTCCTCCCAGATTTTCAGTCTGGCTGGCACCCTGTCGGCCACCTGGCCATAAACCAACTCACTTCCATCGGCACAAACAACAAGTCCGCCAGACATGGCAGCTGGTCTTTTTACCCAGGAAACAAACTCCTCCCTTAAAAGCTTTTGGTCCTCAAATGAAAATATCTTCACCAGACCATTGTCTCCAACCATTGAGACTTCGGTGTCCCCAGCAAAAGCGCAGATGATTGGATCCACTGATTTGAAAGACCACCATTTTTCATCCAGATATATCCATACTCCATCCATGTCCGTGATGCAGGGAAATGATGAGAAAAATACGCTTTGGGCAACACTATAACCCGGTGCCGCAATCTTCTTGCTGTCTGATGGCCTGACAAGCGAAGACGCAGTCACCACCCAGAGCTCGTCCCCTTCATAGCCGATATTGAAAATATTCTCGTCAATTTTGTGTTTTTTTATTATCTTTCCATCAAGAGAGTACTCGGTAAGTTTTCCTGTGGTCCTTGTTCCAAGACAGACCCTGGAATCACCAAGAGCAATAATGTTCGTTTGTGGTTCCACCTCAAAACTTCCGATGGATTTGCCGTCCCTTATCAAAAAAGCCTTGCTGTCAGACTTGCACGCTACAGTATTCCCGTTGACAGATAGCGCCGAAATTTGCGGGTTTGGTGACGGAACAACAAAATAAAGCAGGATTGCCAGTGCAACCAGAAAGAACGAGGCAATCCAGATCGGTTTTGTTGATTTCTCCATCTGCACCAGAAGCCTTGCCTTCTGGTCGAGATTGGCCATCCTCCACAGTTCGTCAGAAGTGACCCCTTCTTTGTTCTCAATGTTGTCTTCCATGGCAGATATTGTATTGCCTGACGGACCAAAATCAATTTGAAAAAATGCCTTCCTGATTTTTGCTTGCCCTTTGCTGTCTGTTCAATATAATCTCTTGCGTGAGTCCCGAACGGGTTTTGGAAATAGCCGAGTGCATCAGAAAGGGAGACAGAGAGGCCTTCTCCGAAATCGTTGATGAATATCAGGGTTTCGTATACAGTTTTTCGCTGAGGCTTGTCAGGGGGAACAGAGACTCGGCCTACGATCTCTCGTCCGAGGTTTTCCTGAGGGTGCTCACACAGCTTTCCAAATATAAACCAGAGTATCCCTTCAAATCATGGCTTGGAAGGGTCACATATACAACCGGCCTCAATTACATCAGGAAAAAACGCGAAACCATACAGATAGAGGACCTGCAGGAAGACGTCCCTTTCCAGGTTCCAGACGACTCTCCAACACCAGAAGAGGAAGTAATCCAGCAATTCACCAAAGAAGACGTTTCAAATGCCCTGAACAAGCTGAAGCCAGACTTCAGGGCAATCATAACGCTTTGCGACATTGAAGGGGTGTCCTACGAGGAGGCCGCATCAATACTGGGCATTCCAACCGGAACGGTCAGATCAAGACTGTCCAGAGCCAGGTCTGCCCTAAAGGATTCCCTTGATGGAACATTATGACCGTGGATTTGTATGGAGGATGAAATGAAAAAGATTGACGACAGAGAGCTAACCGGACTTTTAAGGGAACTCCACCAGGAACCACCCCCAGCGTTCGCTTTTGACGTCATGCAAAAAGTCAGACTCCATCAACCTGGTAGAACAAAACTCTTCTGGACACTGGGAATCGGGATAGGCATGGCGGCCGTAGCCACGCTGGCAATCGCCTTCTCCGTTCCTTTTGGCGGGCAACCACAAAACAGCCTCGAGATAGCCCAAAACGCACCAATGTTTGACAACCAGCGTGGGTTTGCTGCAAAGAGCGCCCCGCCACCAGCGCCCCAGGATCAGGGAGGGGCTGCAGGAACGGCCATGATGGCATCCTATGGAAACGATGGGCCATGCGATGATGCCCAGCAATACCAGGAAGGGTTCACAATCATCAGGATAAGGTACCAGGACCCTTACGCCATGGCACTTTCCCTGAAGTCCCATCTTGATATGTATTCCCCAACCGAATTCACCGACAATGGTCTTCCATCGCTTGCCCTAATCGTAAATGGCGAAGATATCGTCCCTGTTTTTAAAGCCATAGTCACCGCATCACAGGGAAAGGCACTCTACCAGATAGCAAGACTTCAGGACACACCACCAAATGGCAGGACAAGGGTACTGATAAGTCTCAGTAATTAGTAAAACGTTTTTTGGAAACAAAAAATTCAACTTTTCGGGAGAAGATCATGAAAAACAAGGTGTTTATTGTTATTGCTTCAATTGCGGCACTGCTTGTTGTTCTCACATGCATTGCCCTTGTGGCACCAGGAGGCACTGGAAAAGACTATTTTGTTGACAGCACCAACCAACGCTGGCACGATCCAGACGGCCTTTTTTCTGGCGCAGCAAGAACAAAAGCGGTCATTCCAGCATCACCCGTCCAGGAGATGGAAAGGGGCATGCTGGAGCAAAAGGCCGCAGATATGGCCACCACGACAGAATATGCCGGAGGCGCTCCTTCACCAGCACCAACCGCGTCAATACCCGGTAATGCAGCAAAACCCCTTGGCATCAAACAGATGATGAAGAAAGATGGCAACATCTCACTTAAAGCTGAGAAGCCGCAGGAAGCTGCAAACTCTATCATCAGCATAGCCACAAAATTCGGCGGAGATGTACTCAGCATGCAGTCTTCCGGGGAGGAGACCTCTCAATATTTCAACATGACCATAAGGGTTCCGTCCCAGAAGTTTGACAACGCAATGCAGGAAGTGCTCAAGCTTGGCGACAAAGCCTCTGTAACTACATCATCCGAGGACGTAACCGGGGAGTACATTGACCTTAAGTCAAGACTGGACAGCAGGACAAGGAAAAGGGAAGCCCTGCTCACAATGCTCACAAAGGCCGACAAGATAGGCGATCTCTTGTCAATCCATGACAGGATTGCCGATGTGGAGCAGGAAATCGAGAATATAAAGGGCCAGATACAATACCTCGAAGGCATGGCGTCATACTCGAGAATAACTGTTGATATATCGCCAAAAGACGGCCTCATTTCAACCGATGGCCCTTCAGATTTCGTGGATGGCCTGGGAAAGATATGGGAAGCATTCCAGAAAGCAGTCTTGTGGCTTCTGATGATCGTTGCAGTCTTAATCCCATTTGGCATCATCGCACTTCTTGTCTACTTCATAGTGAGGTCCAGCCGCAAGAGGCCGGGTGCACAGAGCTGATCAAAAAATCCCTTCGCTGGAACAAACTACAAAATTGCACTTTCAGAAATTAAAAGACCCTGTTCATTTTTGAACAGGGTCTTTTTTATTACCTCCAGTACAACATCACCAGGCATTGATGCCAGATTGCCCTCGTGAGCCCTTTGGAAGGTCAATTTTTTGATTTCGATGCATCTTGCTTACCCCTTTTGCACCATAAACCAGAAACCAAAAAAGGGCGTTCTGTGTGTCTTTGAAGGCAAATATCTCCCCTCTGCAAACAAAAAAAGCCCACCCTTCCGGGTGGGCTTTTATAATTCAGCTCTCCATAGTCTACTTTTCCTTGAACAATATCTGAAGGACCTTGTCAACATTGACCTGGTCAGAAAGCCTCTGGCTCGGTTCCTTGGCAACAACAATACCTTCTGAATTGACAAGCATCATCGAGGGACCTTCAAAGAGGTTCAGGGATTTTGCAAATCCCCTCATGTTTTCATCATACACAAGATGCTCGCCCTTCATCTGGTTCTTCAGGTAGTCGACCTTGTCTTTTGCCGATGTGAAGACGATCGTGATCTGGTCAGGAGACATTCCGCCTTCGGCGACAAGCCTTTGTGCAAGACCAATACAGGTGTTTATGCATGAGCCACATGAAGTTGTTGTAAATATTGCATACTTCCTTCCAGCGTAATAATTGCTGGAAATTTCTTTTCCATCTGCATCAGAAACCGACCAGGCGTTGAGCTTCGTGCCGACCTTGGCAAACTTGATGCCCTGTGGGAACAGGGTATTGAACTGCTCTGTGCCATTGATCTTCACATACATTATCATCAGCGACCTTGCAACCTGGTCCCTTAGTATTTCCCTGAAAATCCTTGTGTCACCCTCAGCAACATTGAGCTCGAGAGAAGTAAAATCAACAAGCGTCCTTCCTTCATATCTGCCAAGGATGTCCCTGTATTCGGCCCTCTTGTCTGCGCCAGCTATCGGGAACTCCGACATTTCCTGCAATTTTTCGATCTTGAAATTGGCATCCACAATAAGGAGGATGGACGGGTAGTCCGGGACGTCCATAACAGTGCAGTATCCCCAGGCATTGTTCCTGTCCTGCCATGTCCAGAAAGTGATTTCCTGGCTCTTGTCGTCAGGGTTTGCAGCAACTTCTTTTCTTCCCAGTGTTACATAAGACTTGCCAAGCACCGACGCGATGCTGGAATCAGACGACGAGGCCCCCCTAGAAGAACATGAAAAGAGTGTTGTGGTCAGAATGACGAGGAGGACAAGGGTTGTGGACATGAATGCATATGCCATGATCTTGAACGGATTCCTGGCCTGTTCCTCATGGGTTGCGGCTGTCTTTGCCGGCTTTGTTTCTGCCGGTCTGGTGGCTGTTTCTGCTTGCTGGACTGGTTTGTAGTTCTTTTTGGACACTGTCATCCTCCGGATTGGATCAGATTGATTTTATTAAATCTCCGAGCCTCTTTATTCCCTCATCGATCTGCGTCAGGGATGGGAACGAGAAGTTCAGCCTCATGGAGCTTTCTCCACCACCGTATGGGTAGAAGGCCGATCCTACAATATAGGCGACCTTGTGCTCTATTGCTTTCGGGAAAAGTGCAGTTGTGTCAACACCATTCGGAACTGTTGCCCAGATAAACATTCCGCCTTCGGCGTTTGTCCATTTAACACCTTGTGGAAGGTACTTCTTCATTGCAACTTCCATTTCCTGCCTCTTTTTTCCATATGCCTCGCAGATCTTCGGGACATGCTGGTCTATATAGCCCCTCTTTGCAAATTCTGCAACTGCGGCCTGGGTTATGACCGGTGAGTTGAGGTCAGAGGCCTGTTTTGCCATGAGAACCTTGGCAATAAAGTCCTTGTTTGCAACAATCCAGCCAAGCCTGAGTCCTGGTGCGAGTATCTTGGAGAATGTTTTGAGCGATACAACCATCCCCCTTGTATCAAGTGAGTAGAGCGATGGTGTCGGTTCGCCTGTAAATCTGAGGTCGCCATAAGGATTGTCCTCAATTATCGGAATATTGTACCTGTATGCCAGCTCAAGAAGTTTTTTCCTTCTGGCCAGGGTCATGGTCACACCGGACGGGTTCTGGAAGGTCGGGATTGTGTATATCATCTTCGGTCTGATGCCCACTTTTTTCATTGCCTCGAGCTTTTCTTCAAGCTCGTCCACCTTCATGCCCTCATCATCAAGGTCTACAGTGACGTATTTTGCACCATAAACATTCCACGCCTGGAGTGTTGCAAGATATGTCGGTCCTTCGACAATGACCACATCGCCCTCGTCAATCATAACTTTTCCAACAAGGTCAATACCCTGCTGTGAAGCAGTTGTAACGCAGATGTTGTCTATCGTGCAATCCTTCACGCCTTCTTTTTTCGTCATTTCAACAATGATTTCACGAAGTGGCTTGTAGCCTGGTGTTTCTCCATACTGGAAAACGATGCTCGGGATCGTCTTGATGACATGCGTCATGCACTCGTTAAACTGCTCGACCGGGAACATGGTCGGATCTGGAAGGCCACCCGCAAACGATATGATTTCGGGCTTTTGTGTCAAAGCCAGTAGCTCTCTTATGACAGAACCCTTCATCCTGTTTGTTCTAGACGCAAAATTCCAATCCATTCAATTTTCCCCTTTCTGTGCCCGTTTCCTTCGGGCAAGGTTCAAAATGTCATATATTCCCCAAGTTGAAGAAAACGATTCTTTCAACTTGTCCGGTACGTCCTCGACTGGCTTTATGTTCACATATGTTCCGACAGGGACCATTACAAAAAGCTCTTCCACATCGGTTATGTTCATTCTTACGCACCCTGAAGACACATTCCTGCCTATAAGAAGTGGCTCCTTCGTTCCATGGATGCCGTAGTCTTCCCACGAAAGGTGCATAAACCTTGAACCGAGAGGGTTCCTCCTGTTTTCACTGTATGGCGGGAAAGGCCACGTTTTACCGTAAGCGTCCTCAAAGTCCCATGTGTTAAGTGGCATCCATGAGGGATCAACAATTTTGCGGATTATCTTGAGCAGACCTTCTTTTGTCGGCTTGTCCACTCTTCCAGTTCCTATCGGATAAATCTTGACTGGTTTCCCGTTCTCGTCCTGGAGGACAATGACATGGTAGGTTTTGTCGACCTGGAGAGTCTTCTCTTTTTGCGGGGCAGCAATGGCCATGTCCAGAACAAAGACAAAAAAAACAGCCATAAGCGCCACAATCTTTTTCACTGGTTCAGCCTCAGATAGGTTATCCTGTTCTGGTTTAGCGCAGCGATAACCATTGCATCACAACTGGGTGTTATTGCAGGAAGGAGGAACTGCCTTGAATCTGTATATCTCCACAGGACGCCTTCCCTGCCTATACCTTTGGCGACAAACTGCACGGAAGCATTCTCTGGCGAGCTGTTCTCCAGGAAAAATGCCGAAACATATCTCTTGTCCCCAATAAGTGAGTAAAAATATTTAGATCCTTCGGGCTCTTTTGACAGGTTTTCCCCGTTCCTGTCATACAGATAAACGGTCCCGGCCCTTACAAGAATTGTGTCACTTTTTCCGTCAATTTGTACGTCCTCTATCGCACCTGTCACCTGTGCTTGCCAGAACAACGGCAATTCCTGGGTTTGTGTGGATTTTTTTGGCAACCTGTCTGCATCAAAAACAAACAGGTCATGCACTGCGAGGTTGTCCTGCGATGCATTAGCGTCCTTTGTGAAATAACAAACCACAAGGTTCGAGTTTGTTACCTTTATCTCAAGCGAGGAGAACTGGCCCGACCTGGTGTCAATGTGGGCCTTCCAGACCATCGGCATTTGCGGCTGCAGAAGCACCTGGGCAATCATTGCTGTTTGGACCTCAAAAACAAACGAATTTCCGTCAGGCATGAAAACCGGGTTGAAATCAAACTTGTCGATGTCGAGTTTAAGTTTTTTGATTTCTTTGCCGGTTTTTGCATCAAGAATGGCCATGATGGGTTTTTCACCCCTCTTTGAACGCAAGTAGAAGCCCAGCCTATCTTTTGGAAGTTCCTGGATTTTCTCCGGGTAGTACTCGTCAATTTCGTGTTTCCACACAAGCTTTCCATCATATGTATAACAAATTGTAAAGGACGACGTCCTCACAAGCATCTGCTGTCTTTGTGGAAAAAGATAGAGTTGTAGAACAGGCAGGCCAACATCCAGTGTTGCAACCTCAACCCCCGACTGGTTGACTATTGCAAGTTTGCCCTCTGCGCTCCCGAAAAACAGGTGTGACCCTGACGGGTCAATGTCTGTTGCCTGTATGTGATAATCAACTTCTTTTGAAAAAACAACGTCAAGCCTCCCAGATGGCCTGGCAATAAAATAAAAAATTGTAAATGCAAGCACAGTGGCCAGAAATATCGAGCCAGCAATATAAAGATACCTCTTTGTCTTTTCCAGTTTCTTCCTGTTCACAAACTGGATTATACACCCCTCAAATCCTAAGTGTCAATGAAGGATGGCCTGAGAAATCCCGATAAACACAGTTATTGCAATAAAAAAGCCCCCGCTTTGCGGCGGGGGCTTTTGGTGTTGCTATTTACTGGCTTTTCGCCAGAAGGTCACGGTTCTTCGATCTTGATGAGGGTGATGGTCCTGGTTGCAGAATCATAGAGGATCCCGTCAGATGGAACACCAAGTGACTGGGCAATGAACCTGAACGGTACCATTGTGCTTCCACCCGAAATCTCGGCTGGCGGGTTCACGTCAACTTCCTGACCATTTACGACTGCCTTCTTGTTACCGATCTGGATCTGGATCGTGATCTGGCCAAGAGTAATTGTTACAGTCTTCGTTGGTCCATCATAACTAACTTGTGCACCAAAAGCTTCGGATATGGCCCTGACTGGAACGAGTGTTCCGCCATTTTTGATGTATGGTGCAGGATTGATATTGACTTCTTTATCGTCAACATACATTGTTGGGCTCATAACCTGGAGCTTAACAACTTTCCTCTTCTTATTGATGATTTCAAAGACCGGGAGTGTCGTCTTGTTGCCAGCCTTGTCGGTGGCTTCAATGTTGACCGGGGTCTTTGTTGCTGCTGCAGAAGCGTCCTTGAGGTCAACGATCACCGTAAAGTAGTCATTGACAACTGTTGCTTCCTTGCCATTAACGATGACTTTTGAGCCTGGCTCGACACGGCCTGTAAGTTCATAGGTCTTCTCCATGATGACCGGCTTGATTGGATCAAGGATGACGGTTGGCGGTGTGGTGTCCAGGACGACAGTGACAACCTGTGATGTTGTGTTGCCTGCTGCGTCTTTGGCGATTACGTTGATGACGTTCTGGCCTTCCTTGAGTTCAACATCAGCCTTGTACTTGCCGTCTGCCCCGACCTGCACTTCTTTGCCATTTACGAAGATCTTTGAGCCTGGCTCTGTTGTTCCAGTGATCGATATCTTCTTCTGGTTTGTCGGTGACTGTGGGTTGTCGACTGTGAGAGATGGTGCTGTGGCATCCTTGGACACTTTGACCTTGTTCGAAGCTGCCCTGAGGAAGTCCTTTGCTGTTGCATCGCCCTTGATGAAGCCCATCTCGGTCGGTCTGACTTCGAATGTTGCCTCGCCCTTTGCATCGGTGGTCATTTCAACATTGACGCCTGCGCCGGAGAGGGTGACCTTTGCGCCAGCAACTGGAGCATTGGTTCCTGCTTCCTTGACCTGCGCCAGGACTTTGCCCTTCACCTGCGGATAGAGGTCGCCCTCTGTCTGGAGGGTAAGCACGAGTCCCTTGCCCACATCAAGATACCATGGGTTCCATTCTTCTGCCGGACGGTTCTTCCTGTCCTTCATTCCGCCGCCCCTTATTGCGTACCATTCCGGAACAACAAACTGGTATGGATCCTTGAGGTACCACTTGTTCGGCGACATGAAGGTCACTTCGGCGGTGTGCTCGCCAAGACCGGTCGGGAGGAACTCGATTGTCGTCTCGACTGCTTTTGCGTCTTCCGGCGATCTCTTGGTGTGTCCGTAGATTGCTTTTTCATGCTGGTTGCCTGACATGTAGACCCTTGAGTCTTCTTTCATGGCAACGTCGCGCTCATCTGCTGGCCTGACTACTGCAACAAGATGGTTCTGGATGCCGTAGATAAGGTCGTAGTTGTTCGGATTGAGGAAGTCTCTTGAGACCTTTTCCCTGGTGTCTGCATAGAGGAGCTCAATTCTTGGGCTGTCAATTGTTGCAACGTGGTCTGGCGGTGCATCCCAGTCCATATAGAACACCTGGTCATTGGTGTAGGCCTGGCGGAATCTCTTGTGGGTGTACCTTGGATCGGTTTTGTCATTGTATGGCGGGAAGCCTGCGAGGTCGGCGTTTGCCGGAACGTTGCAGTATGTGTTGTCGCCAACGAGACCGCCGATGTAGGCCACGTCTTCTGCAAAGATGTAGAACTCTGTCTGGGCGTTAACATCAAGACCGAGTGCATCGTGATAGTTGAGAACGCCATTCTGGTCGATGTCGGCGAAGAGGAATCCGCCGTACCACTGGTGGTTATAGATTGCACCAGCACCCCAGCCTTCGACTGGTGGCGGGAGGTCCCAGGCAACCCACGGGATGACTTCGTCGCCGTCTTCCTTGGTTACATCCCAAGTATTCGGGTTCGGTCCGCCCCAATACCACTTGTTGGTGGTGTTGTATCTGATGAAGCCCATGCTTGCAGAGGCTGTTGAGCCAGAGCAGGACGAGGTATTCGCGGAGCGGTTCATATTGAAGCCTGAGAGCAGGAAGAGCTCGTGGTCGTCTTTCCTGATCTTTTCGTCTGGAGTGAAGTCAAAGCCAACATGGAGCTCAATCTGTGTGCAGCATGGTGGCTTCATGCACTCTTCAAGCGCGAAATCAAATGATTTCGGCCTGGTAGAGAATGGTGTAAACCTTGCAGTGTTCTTGACACCGCCACCGCAGACGGAGACACCCTTGGTGACGCCCTTGATGAGGACGCCGAGAGCATCGCGGCAGGTGACCTGGATCTTGTAGATCCTGTTGTCAGCGGCTGTCATGATGAACTCTGGATCGCCTGGTGAATCATAGGCTACCTTGTTTGGATCTTCGGTGTTTGTGATCTTATACTCGACGTTTGGTGAATAGACGTTGATCCATGCTTCACCGGAGTGCTTGCGGTCTGGTGTATAGACCCTGACATAGAACTGGTGCTGGCCCTTCCAAACATCCTCGTTTGAGTTGTTCGGGTTCATGGTGCCCTTGTCCCAGTTCTCCATGTACTGGTTATTGTCGTTGGCGCAGAAGCCCCTAAAGATGTAGCGGCCGTTTGTCGCCTGTGAGAAGTCGATGGTTATTGGGTTGAATGCAACGATTGGTGGTGTGTCTGGTGTGTTGCGGAGACCATAAAGCTGGGTGTTGCAGACTGCTGAACCGTCGTTGTTCTGGAGGTCTGTCCTGATCCAGTAATACTGTGGAAGTGTCGCATCAAATCCGAAGAAGTCAGTGTTGTCCGGGTGTGGGTCAAGAATGAGGTTGTTCCAGACTACTTCTTCTTCTGCTTTCTTGTTGCCCCAGTCGTCAGCAATTCCGTCAAGGAGGTTGACTGGCTCGGAACCCTTGGTGATTGTAAAGGTAAGCGGCTTCTGGACATCAACAAGTTCTGGTGTGACACCAGCGGTGAGTTTCTCTGGTGTTGTAAGAACTGTAAGGTCAAGATCCGGTTCTACCGGGACTGCCATCTGTGCGGCAAGATAAACTTCATGGCTGTACCTTCTCAGGTTCTCGTTCTGCTGTGCCTGTGCATCATAGTCCCAGAACGGCGAGAATGCCCTGTCGTTGTTGTCATCGCCATACTTGTAGGCGGTAATGTAGAGCGGGAGAACCTCATTCTTTGCGATAACGTGGTCTGCCCTGTCATTTATTATTTCGCCACCGAAATCAAGACCGACTGTGTCAACAAGGCCGGTGCTTGAATCGAGCTTGAACTGGTAGTGTCCGTTGTTGCGCTGGAAGGTCCTGCCATCAATGAGACCGCCTGCCCATGTGTTGGTGGCCATGTCATAGGTTCCGATAATTTCGGTTTCCCAGTCATTGAAGCGGATCTTTCCGTCCGGCTCACCCTTCGGGCCAGTGATGTCATTGAAGTCTTCATACTGTGGTGCAAGATTGGTCTTCCTGGAGGAAGTTGGTGTTCCGGTTGCCCAGCCATCGCCGGATCCGAAGAGCAGGTTGGCGGTTCCGCGATGCTTTGTTCCCCTGTCCTGCCACACATAAACGAGTGCGTCGTTGCAATATGTTATTTCGTTGCCTTCGGCATCAAACCATTCGCCTTCATGCTTCTTGTCGCCAATGTGGTGCTCAAGGAGCTTGACGTTGAATGTCTGCGGCTTGTCAAGGAATGCAACCTTGCGCTCTGTGTCTTCTGCAATCTCGTTCTTTATGTCGAGAGCTATTACGTCGATTCCGTCAACTGGCGGTGCAACGCAGCAGTCCTGATACATCTTGAAGGTGCCATCCCAGAGGGTGACGTAGATGAGGATCTTGCCCCAGTTCCACGGGATGAGCTCGTCGATCACGAAGAGGTTGTCTTTTCTTCCTGGCTGTGAGCAGGCGCCGACCATTGTGTAGTCGAGTCTGCCTGAGTACTGGAGTTGGTTGTTTGCCGGCGGAAGGATAACATCGCCAACAAGACCTGATCTCCTTGTGAAATCAAGGGTCACGCCGTTGCCATTCTGGTCAACGCCGCTGTATTCATACTGTTTCCAGTTTGTGGAGTCGATTACGATCTTTCCTGACCAGTCATACTGTATCGGAACGTTCTCGAGGCCCCATGCCTTGTATCTCGGAAGTACTGTGTGGGTTGTTGCATCCCATTCCCTCGGACGGGCAAACGGTCCAACAACTTCGATCCTCTTGATCCTCTGGTCAACTGGCCAGCATGGATCAAATGATAGGTGGTTGCCTTCGCCGTCTTTGAGGATGAAGAACACGCCGTAGTCAGTGAGTGGGAAGAATTCAGTTCCAAGTTTGTAATATTTCTCTTTCCAGACTGCCGGGTAAGAGTTCCAGCCTGAGGCTCCACCTACTCCGAAGGAACCGCCAAGAACGCGGCCGGTGTGGGTCTGGCCACCAGGATAGCATCTGAATTCGCCCTTTGAGGTCCTGAGCACCGGGTTGTATGGTGTCTGGATCTGCGGGGTCGGTATCGAGAGCCTTGAAAGTGGATCATTGCCTGCAGTGTAGTTGAGCGATGAATACTGGAGGCCATGATCAACAATGGACCACTCTGCAAAGTTCACATACGGGTCTGGCTGGTAAACCTTGATGTCAACAACGCCACAGTAGTCGATACCCTGGTTCTTGATCGGGTCAAGAATAAAGTATGGTGAGCCAGTTGACGGGTGCGGTATTGAAGAGTTGTAGTCAAAGAGTGCGTTGACGGTGTACATCTGGAGGAGGAGGTGGGTTGATCCATCACGTGGAAGGACTGCGATAAGGGCCTCGCCGCCTGGATCATTGGCATCGCGCTGGCCATAGGAGGTGACTACTGTCTGTACGCCATAACCTGTGGCCCATGGACCTGACCAGAGCTGGCTGTTTGGATACATCTGGTTGCCTGGCCACGGCGGGTTAATGCCGGCTATCCAGGCTGCTGCTGTTGTTGTTGTGTTGAGCGGTCCAACTCCATCAAACCTTCCATAGTAGTCTGATGAAAGCTTCGCTGGGACCGTTGAAGGCAGGGTGCGGGCGGCATTCCACATTACATGGAGACCGTTGACGTCGCCCATTTCTTTCATGCCATCAATCCTGCATGACTGGCAATTTGAATACTTCCTGCCTTCGACAATTGCCGATGAGCAGTCGGTGTCATACCAGGTTGCCTTGTCCTTGATAATGACTGGTGTCCTGCAGGTTCTCTGGTCTGGTGGTATATATGGTCCACCATTTGGACGCCAGTTGAATGTTCCCGTGAAATCCTGGCCGATAAGGATGTCATTTGAGTCAAGGGCGCCTGTGATCTGCGGTCTTGACCTGTCATTCCCTGCCGGATTTACTGGCTCGAGCCAGTACCAGTAGAGATAGGAACCGTCTGTATTGACCTGGACAATGTACTGCCTGCGTGCCGTGCCAGGGTTTTCATCAACTGCTGTGCCGATCCAGTCAACTCCGCCGCCATGGGCATTGTATGTGGAGATGAGATACTGCTCACGACCATAGATTGGATCAACGTTCGTGTCGCTTGTTAGTGGTACTGAGACCCTGATTCCATTTGGATCATTGACATCGTCTGGGTTGTCATGGTCGCGAAGCGTCACCGAGAAGTTCGGGAAGCGCTGGTCAAGTGTCTGCAAGCAGGCGACTGACGGCTCGATGTCGAGTTCTTCCGGTGCAATGTCATACTTGGCTTCTTCGTAGCAGTCATAGCCATTTGCAAGGTTGTACGGCATTGGAGGAGTAAGTTCTGGCCTTCTGACCCTTACACCATAAGAAGCAAGTTTGTATGGACGTCCCCATCTTGCATCTGAGTTTGTGGAAACTCTCTGGACAAACCAGGGGTCGTTATAGTCCCTGTCAAGCGGGGCTGGATTGTTTGTTCCACCAAGGTCCCTGAAGGAGCGGATCCTGACGCGATACTCATTGGAATCTTCGAGGTAGTTGAGTTTGTCGTTGTTTCCGCCGTTGGTGCATGAACCACGATATGGAGTGAACTGGAACTTTGCCTCTGCCTGACGGCCTGAAACTACGCGGTAAATCTCGTTGATTGTCGCGTTGTTGTTCGGGATGGAAAGTCCAAGGTTGCGAATGAACACATAGATGACTTCCTCTGGGTGGTAAACGCCCTGGTCGTCATAGTATTCTTTCTTTGGTGGCGGATTGAAGTTGATTGTGATCTCGGATGTCTGTTCAACCTTGAGTGGCTTGTCGATTTTGATGGTCATTCCGGTCTTGCCTGGGAGGGCCATCATGTCAACGTAGTTATAGTCACAGTTGTAGCCCATTGTAAGTCCGTAAATCGGCATCTGGTATACCCAGAGGTCCGGGTCCGGAACAATTGAGCCAGCTTTGTAGACTATTCCACCAAGGGTGACGTCCATGAGCCTCTGGAATCCTGGGCCGACGATGGAGCTGCCATTGTAGGAGCAGTCATAGATAACTTCATTGATGTCGTATTTGCCGTTTGGCGGGAGGTAATGGCCCGGGTTGAGCACGTCTTCAATGAGCTCGTCATAGAACGCTGGCCAGTAAACAACGCGGCCGTCTCTGAGTATCGGAACAAAGTCGGAGAGGTCATCTCCCCAGCCGCCCCAGAGGTTGATGTCTGCATCACCGGCGGTGACATAGGAACCCTTTTCGTACTTGATTATTTCGGCAAAGCCAATCGCGCCACGCTGAACTGTGACGTCTGTCATACGAAGGTCTCCAGCATCGATCTCGTAGTTGCCGTTGTTGTCAAGATAGATGGATTCGCCAACGCCGTAGTAATTCTCGACGCCCCAGCCACCTGGGTTTGTTGTGTCGTAGAAGCGCGGGCCTATTTCATTTCTTGTTGGTGGGCCATTTGGTGGGAGCGGATCAGCATTGTCTGGCCAGAACTGCGTGAGCATCCTGCCAACATCTTTTGCTGCATATCCGTCTTTCATGCCGATGTGCATTTCTCCAGTGTGTCCCTGGCGATAGTCATCTGAAAGGTTGAGCATGAAGAGGTTTTCTCCTGGCGGAACAGGACCGGCGTACTGGTATCCCCAGTTGCAGTCCTTGTTGTCGTCACGGAAAATTTCCACTCCAACATATTCCCTGTATCCAAACTTCATGTCCTGGAAGACTGTGGATGGATACTCAAATTTTGTTCCTGTTGGATCGAGAACGGCGTTTTTCTGGATGTTCTGTGCTGTCCTGTCAAACTCTTTGTTCGGCGAGCGAAGCGCTGCAACGGTTTCCGAGGGGATAACACCCTGCCAGAGGTCAGTCTGGACAGAGAGGTTGTATTTTGGTGCAGAGCAACCGCCGGTTACGAGTTCTGAAAGGATAAGGACATCACCAAACCACATTCCGCCGACCTTCATGATCAACGGGTAGAGTGATCCAGCAACACCGCCACCAAGGCCAAGCCATGAATCAAGGCCATAGGCATTGCCGTTGAGGTTTGTCATGCGGTAATCGCCAGAGACAACGTTCGGGGTTGTCTCGGACTTCATGTAGATGCCTTCGTATGGGTCGTAGATGTTGTCGCCAGAGGCGCAACGCGGGTTAGTATTGTAGTTTACGTTATCTGAGTGGAGCTGGCAGTACTGGGTAACATTGATTGGTGCAACCTGCCCTGGAATGCCAGAGAAGTTGGTTATAGAGATCGGGAAACGATAGAGGGTGTGCTGCTGGGAGGGATTTGACGGGTTGTTGAGGTCAACATCATCACCAGCATCATAGAAGCCGTACTGGCCGCCATTCATTGGGCCCCTGTCACGTATAATTGTTCCAGGTGCATAGTTGAAGAACAGGCCATTGAAGAACATTGTGACCGGTGTGAGACGGGTGGTGCCATAATACTGGTACCACTGGATGTCCATCTGGGACATGTAGTCATATCCGGCCGGGAAACGGCTGTTCAGGTTGTGTGCGTTGAGACCAGCGCGATAGATATATTCGCCTGGATCGTAAATGTCCATTGCCGGTGACGGGAACTGTGTTGTGTCCGGAGGATCAACAACGATGTTTGTGGAATGCCACTCTTCACCGTAGTTGAAGATGTCGTTATCGGTCTGGAAATATGCGCCAAAAGTAATTGTTGGTGGATTGGTGTATGGAACTGGGGCTGGTGGAAGCGCATTTACAACAGCGGGGTCCCAACCATCCAGGAAACGGACAAGCGGAAGCCCCGTGGTCCCATTGCCAACATCGTCGCGATCCCAGTCAAGGATCGGGCGGGTTGAATATGGAAGAACGGTTGTGTCAGTGATTATGTTGGTCTGGCCAACGGTTGTGTCTACAAGGTTGGTTCCAATCTGCTCAATGTTCGGCCTTGAAAGACCCTGGAGCTGGATTGGTGAAGCACCACCCCTGACAAGCGGGAAATCCGGCATGTCGACAAAACCGACCTGGAAGACCCTGCCCTGCGGGGTGCGGAAGAAGAGGCCTGTCGAGTTGAAAAGCGGATACTCTTCTTTTCTGGTAATGCCATTCATGATGAAGTTGCCATAGATGTCGGTGGGCATGTAGATGTACGGGCCCTGGGTGTTGTTGGCGACAGACGGGTCAACTTTCATGTATGGGTTGTTTTTGCAATTGTCGGAACCAGAACCGCCGGTTATTGCCCTGTAGGCCTCTGTCTCCGGATCAGCTGCTGCATAATAGCGGCTGTCGTTGAAACGGCCATCCGGGTCAAACCAGAGCTGTCCCATGTTGTCGACAACAGCATACCAGTGGTCATAAAGCTGAGAGGCGCCCTTGTCCGGTATTACTGTGAGATAAAATTCGGTCCAGTAGAGGGGCTGTGAGGTAAGCTGCTGAAGCTGGATACCTGTTGGTTCCCTCTTTAATACTTCGTCAGGTGTTGCATTGATCCTGAGCGGACGGGCCGGATCGATGACAGCGACGTCAATGTAAGCGCCAGGGCCTGGCATCTTGTATTCAGGTCTACCCCAGGCGGTGCCAACGCCGTTAAAATAACGGTTGCGATCCTCCACCAGCGTTGTGCCGTTCCACCTGGCACCGACGGGCTGCCAGCGGTTGGCGATGAAGATTGCTGGTGTGTTGGAGGGGGCATCGGCAGCGCTCACGTTCGCTGCGGTACCGAGATTGCCCATGAAGGGGACAAATCCCAATACCATGATCGTAGCGATCACAATACTCAACACTTTCTTCATCACAATGTCTCCTTTCAATTCACCGGCTGCAACTATCAATAAGGGCAACCGGAACACCGCAAAAAAGCAACGGTGTGATAAACAGCAAGATTGCTCACTGTCCACATTTACTACAAATGAAACGGGCAGAACCAAAAATAAGAATTACCGGAGGGTTTGGTTCTCCGATGTCTTATTATGCAATTATCATGCCACAGGAAAGAATCTAGCAAACAACGAGACTTTATAATAAGGCCCCCATTCCACATCTAAAAGACAAGATATCAATCAAACAGGCCATTTTGAGTAAATGCTCCACGTAATGGGTATATGAAACACATAATATACACATGCTACTCATGTATGTGTAATATGGAGCCAAGTTCGTATTTCTTGATCATTGCATAGAGGGTTTTCCTTGTAATACCAAGTTGTTTGGCAGCCTGGGATATTTTACCGCCAGACCTGGCAATTGCCCTTATTATGGTCTTTCTTATTACATCCTTGAGGTTGAGCGTTTCATTTGAAAACTCAAAAGAAACAGATTTTAACGTTACCTCTGTTTCGTCAACGCCAACGTGTTTTGCTATCTCGCTTGCAAGACTTGCCTTCAGGGGGTCACTGAGAATGCTGGATTGGATTTCCATATATCACCTCAGGTGGTTTTATAGCATTTAGGGCAAAGCCATGTCAACTGCCGGGAATTTTCGAATTATGTGCATATATGGCACATGGCAATAATTTACACAACTAAAATGATGCTGTATTTTGCGACTTTTATTAAACAATGGGCAACCTTTGCAACAGTGGGAATAATTCATAAAATATCTACGAATGGCAATAAATATACATATTTGTATATTTTAATCGTATTGACAGATTGATTTTACTGCGTTTTAATATTAGTAATGAGGCGCATTATATTCATAGTCATAATAACAATGTTACTGACTACATCCTGCATGCAGATAGAGGGCAATGATTTATTCCAGGATACCCTCTTTATAACAAAAAATATTGATGACATTCCATCAATATATCCTTTGCCACACAGCTCGATCGTTGACCCCGTAGCCGGGATATATGTTGAAAGCACATATCCTCCCGTATTCAATGGCAGCCTCAAGACGCAAGAAGATTACCGCAGTGTATATATGACACTCAATCGCGAGCTCAAGTCAATCGGGTGGCAGATTGAGGTCCAGAGTTCTTTTTTAAACAAAGAGTTTGACATGGCCCAAATTACTGCCTTCAGGGATGGTCTGTGGCTTTCTGTAAAGATCTATTCTGAATACGGACAGACCAAGGTCACCTACCAGAGCCAGAGACGAACAAAATAGAACAAAACCATTTCCTTTGTCCTGTGTCAATGTATAATGTTTTGCAACTAGACAAAGGAGGAATTGAAATGACTGAAAGATACGTTGAAGGGAACCCTCGCAAGTTCAACACGAAAAGTATAATCTGGATTGCCGCCATAGTACTCACAGTAATTGTTATATGGAACGGTTTCGTGGTCATCCCAGCAGGCAGCATTGGTGTTGTGCAGAGGTTTGGCGCAATCACTGGCCAAAAGGGCGAGGGGCTAAATTTTCTTATCCCGTTTGTTGACCAGGCAAGACTGGTCAGCGTCCAGACCCAGATGTATCAGGGAAAACTGGAGACTTTTTCAAAACAGCAACAGGATGTTGTTATCGACATTACCGTAAATTACAGGCTTGATCCCACCATGGTCCAGGACATGGTCAGAAGGTTCAATTCCCTTGACAACATACTTGCAAGGGTCGTCGAGCCAAGCGTTTCCCAGGTTGTCAAGGAGATCATTCCGGACTATCTCACCGACCAGATCCATCTGAACAGGCTCAAGATAAGGGACTCGATAATAAATGAACTCAATATCAGGATGGACCGTGAAGACAAAGACCCGAGCAAAAGAATAGGTGTTATTTTTGAAGATGTTAACCTCGTCAATATAACATTCTCGAAAGAGTATACAGATGCAATCGAGCGCAAGCAGGTTGCTGAGCAGGACGCCCTCAGGGCCGAATATAAGAGGCAAGAGGCCATGAAAAACAAGGAAATTGCCCAGGTCAATGCAGAGGCAAAAAAGATTGAACAACAACTTGTCAACCAGTCGCTCACGCAAGCCATACTCCAGAACAGATGGATTGAAAAATGGAACGGAAACCTGCCCCAGGTAATGTCTGGTGATGGCGGCGGAGTCATACTAAACCTCGGAGACCTGAAGAGCGGAAAATGACAAACGAAATCGCAATAAGCGTTGAGAACCTCAAACGCTTTTACGGGAAATTTGAGGCCGTCAGTGGCATCACTTTTAATGTCAAAAGAGGCTCCATATTCGGGTTTCTTGGGCCAAATGGAGCAGGAAAGACAACAACGCTGTATGTTCTTACTGGTCTATTGAAACCACATGCTGGAAGCATAAGAGTGCTTGGCCTTGATCCTGAAAATGATGGCAACAAACTCCGCTCAAGGATAGGGTGTTTGCTTGAAGAATCCGGCATTTATGACACCATGACGCTCCATGAAAACCTTTTGTTCTTTGGAAAGGCGCAAAACATGGACGAGAGGAAAATCAGGGAGAGGATAAAAGATGAGCTTGAATTCTTTTCTCTCTCTGATTACTCCAAAAAAAGGTGTGCGACGCTCTCAAAGGGAATGAGGCAAAAAGCCGCGCTTGCACGCGCAATGCTCTGCGAACCTGAAATACTGTTCCTCGATGAGCCAACAGCAAATCTTGACCCGGTCTCGTCTGCAGGATTCAGGGACCTGATACTGGAGCTGGCCAGAAAAAGGGGGACAACGGTTTTCCTCAATACCCACAGGCTGGACGAGTCACAAAGGGTCTGTGACAGTGTTGCAATCATAAAAAGCGGCAAGATACTTGCCTGCGGCACCGTTGAAGAATTAAGGAAAAACTCTGGTAAGCATTCGGTCGTAGTTACAGCAAAAAATATCAGCAAAGAGAACGCCTTAAAAGCCCCTGGTAACCTTGGTAAACTTTCCAGGACCGATGGTGATTTTTTGTACTACGAACTCCATTCTGAGGAAAAAATACCAGCCCTCATACAGAAGCTTGTGGCCGATGGCGCACTGATATACGAGGTAAGGCAAGAAAAACTCTCGCTTGAAGACATCTTTATAGAGCTCGTGGAGGAAAACAATGTGGCGTGACATCAGGCTTGTGGCATGGAAGGAAAGACTCCAGACCATGGCCAACAAGGAAATAATGATAGGGGTTGTAATACTTCCTATTGTTTATGGAGTCATGTTTCCCCTGACTGCACCAATGTTGTCCCCGGACAAAAACCCTGCATTGCCACTTCTTCTAATGCTGGTTGCAGCGCTCATATCAAGCATCGAAACTGTCTATGCGTTTGCCGGCGAAAGGGAAGCAAACACATTGCCAACGCTCCTGACAACAAGACTTTCCGATTCGGCGCTGGTCCTTGGCAAATCCATGTTTGCTGTTGCACTTGGTGCAATATCCTACATATCCACAATCGTCATTTACCTCATCTCGTACAATCTCCTTGCAAGACCAGCAGGTTCACCAATGTTCCTCTTTCAGGACAACCTTCCGCTCCTTCTGGTCTATCTGCTGATGCCGATGGCTTTTTGCCTGTTTTCCACATCGATAGGCATGCTGATCTCGACCAAGGTCAAAAACACCAAAATGGGTGCAGGTCTTTCGACCCTCCCGGAACTCCCATTCATAGGTCTTGTCGCATGGGTTATATTCGGAAACCCGCTCAATATCCCCCTGATGCTTTCCTACACAATTATCGGCGCTGGCCTTGCCATTCTGGGCGTTGCGATATTCCTTGCAACAATTGGCATGTTCTCAAGGGAGAAGATGGTCCTCAGATAAAGAAAAAGCAATTCGCCAAAAAAAATGGGAGACCTTTTCATAAAAAAGTGGAAAGGTCTCTTTTTTTTATTTCTCACCACTTCAAAAAACAAACTCGCATGCTATCATTTCCTTCATGGTAGAGAGTCCCTTCCATATAAAAAACTTTGCACTCAAAAACAGGATAGTTGTTCCTCCATTTGTCAGAAATCTTGCAACAGACGATGGCATGGCAACAGAAAAGTTGCTTGATTCATATAGACAAAGCGCGCTTTCCGGGGCCTCGGTGGTCATCGTTGAAGCAACATACGTCCACGAACTAGGAAGAATATTCGGCTTCAAACAGCTTGGTGCAACCAGCAGCCTGCACTCGGATAGCCTCAGGCAAGTGGCCAGTTCAATAAAATCCTTTAGCATACCAGCGATCATCCAGCTCGTTCATTCAGGAAGGATGAGCCTGGATAGGGACTGCATCGCCCCGTCAGCCATTCCCTTCGAAAATGGATTGACTCCAAAGGAGATGACACTTGAAGACATCAATTTCGTCAAAGAGTGTTTTGCCAATTCCATAAAAATGGCCATTGAGGCTGGTTTTGATGGCGTGGAGATCCACAATGCCCATGGCTATCTCCTGTCACAGTTCCTCTCGCCGTCATCAAACACAAGAAATGATGCTTATGGCGGCCCTTTTGAAAATAGATCGAGGCTCGCAAAAGAAATAGTTACAGAGGCCAGAAAAATCATCGGACCAGAAAAAATCCTGTCTGTGCGCCTTGGCGCATGTGATATGGTAAAAGGTGGCCTCAACATCAACGAAGGTGTGAAAACAGCAAAACTTTTCAAGGAGGCTGGCGCAGACCTGATAAATGTTTCGGTTGGCATAGCCCCTTCAAGACTTGGTGGAAGCCAGACTGCAAGAAGGCTTAATTTTGCTCCTCTTGCCAGGGCAATAAAAAATGCTGGTGTCTGTCCTGTTGCCATTGCTGGAAGAATAACAACAAAAGAGGATTGCGAGATTGTCCTCGGACAAGGCATCGCCGATCTTGTCTGTGTCTGCCGTGCCATTCTCTCCGATCCTCTCTGGACAAGGAAAGTACTTGGTGAAATTGAAGCCCCAATCATAAAGTGTTTGGGATGCAGGCCAAAATGCAGCCACTTTGCAACTGGCTGTCCAAAAAAAATCATAACCCTCTCCAAAAAAGTTTTCTAAAACAAATTTTTCTTCAAGTGTTCAGTCACAAATTCATCGGCTTTGATGGAACCTCAATTATATTTAATTCCTGGATTTCAATGTAATTTTCCGCTATTGACCACTCTTTTTTTATGGATTCGCCATTAAATAAAAAAGCCCCCGGAAACGGGGGCTTTTTTTGTTGTTTTGTTACAGTCTTAATCTTCTATCAGGGTTTCCTGTCGAGGATTATCATGACTGTTTTGTCGGCATCATTCACCTGTGTCACAAGGCCCATTTTTGAGCATACGTCAACTGCCGGAACAATCACCAGGCTACCGGAAAGCGTTGGAGCAGACTGAATCGTTTTTTCATTGCCATCAATCTGGACCTTCTTTGAGCCAATTGTTGCAATGAGTGTATGGCTGTTGATTTGTATCTGGACGGTATTTGTTGCTGGATTAAAGTCCACTGTTCCGCCAAGGAGCTTTATGAAATCGACTGGTGTCAAGAACTCTGCACCCTTTGGAGCAAGTGGAAGAGCGTTTGGTGTGCTACCAACTATTGCATTCACATCACCCTGCTTGAGTGTCATGATGACCCTGTCAACATTGACGATTGTTACCATGACCGAGCTGGTGTTGCCAGCGAGGTCTGTGGCTTCAATCTTGAACTCGTTCTTGCTTGGTGCCGGAGCGAGCTTCACATTGTCAAGGACCCACATGTCATGAACAACGATTGCTTCACCAACAACTGCACCTGACATGTCCTTTACAGTGATTTTGGAATCGGCATCAACCCTGCCTTTGAGCTTGATTGAATCTTTTCCATACACAGTATTGTTTTCGCCAATTGCGTCAATCATGATGGCTGGGCCCTCTTTGTCGAGGGTGACATAGACCATCTTTGTTGTGGTATTGCCTGAACCATCGGTTGCAACAACAACTATTGTGTTTTTACCGTTCTGGAGCCTTGCAGTTCCAGTAAACTTGTCGCCCTTTGTGGTGGCCGGCTTGCCATTGATTGTTATTGTGGCACCGCTTTCGGTTGTACCAGTGATCTGTACTTCGTCCTTGTTGGTTATCGGAACGACCGGGTCAACTTCGAGCATTGGCGGGGTCTTGTCTGAGCCAACCATGATCTTTGTTGATGATCCCTTGAAATTGTCTGCTGTTGCTTCAATCTTGAGGAATCCTGTTGCGTTTGGAGCAACTTCGATTTCAACTTCACCCTTGCCGTTTGTTGTCTTGGTCTGGTCGACACCAAGGCCAGAGATTTTTACCTTTGCGCCCGCAACTGGTGCGCCGGCGCCATATTCCTTGACTGTGATGAAGATCTTGCCATTGGCTTTTGGCGTAAGCTCTTCAATGGTTTCTGCCGTAATTTCAAGTCCTTTGCCAACATCGAACTTCTGTACTTTCACGCCGTAGAATTCAGGCTTTGTCATCTTTATAACCTGGTCGCAAACGTCTGAACCTGCGCAGAAGTACTTGTTCTTCTGGAGATAGAACATGTTGATTGTTGCTTCGCCAAGACCTGTTGGTGTGAACTCGATTGTGGTTTCCATGACCTTTTCGTCTTCAGCCGATGGCTTCGTTCTGCCATAGACTGCCTGCTCGTGCTGGTTGCCAACCATCATGATGTACCCGTCCGGGTGCATTGGGGCATCCCTCTCGTCGGCTGGCCTGATCTCGCAGATCAGCTGGTTGGTCCAGTTGTAAATAAGATCATAGTTGTCGCCGTTGAGGAATTCCTTACCGATCTCTTCCCTGTTTCCGGTTGATGCATCAAGCACCTTGACCTTCGGCGGGGCGATCTGTGCAACATGGTCTGACCAAGCTTCCCAGTCAAGATAGAACGTCTGGTCATTGGACACTGTGTATTTGAATCTTCTCTGGATTTCCCTCGGGTCTGTCCTGAACCTTGGCGGATATCCAGCCACGTCGGCCTCATTGCGGTTGTTGGTGTAGGTGTTGGAGCCAACAAGTCCGCCAACGAAGCAGGCGTCCTCTGCAAAGAGGAAGAACTCTGTCTGGGCATTGACATCAAGCCCGAGTGCATCGTGGTAATCAAGCTCGCCGTTGGAGTCGATGTCTGCAAACAGCGCACCGCCCCAGTATGGATAGTTATAAATGTTTCCAAGTCCCCAACCCCTTGCGAGTGGCTCGGAGGCTCCGGTGAGGGAGAACTCGAGGTTTGGCGGGATTCTCTTGTTGATTGCCCAGCCCTTGAGGGTCGGGTCTTTCGGGTTCACATAGTCAACTTCCCACTCGTTTTTATCCCTGTACCAGTAGCAAGTCGAGTTGTATTCAACATATCCGCTCTCGACCCTGTCACGGCACTTCTGGTACTCAAGCCTTGTGTTTAGCGTAAATCCACCGAACTGGTAGAGTTCCTTGTTGCCCGGGTCAATTGCGTTTGTAATTCCGTCTTTCTTTTCTGAAGCGTCAAAATCGAACCCGACGTGTGGATAAATCTTTATTCCGCACGGTGTTCCTTGGCACGGGTTAAAGTCAAAGTCGAAGCTGTCCGGCCTAGTCACAAACGGGGTGAACCTTGCTGTGTTCTTGACACCGCCACCGCAAACCGAAACGCCCTTTGTTACGCCTTTGACAAGACGGCCTTCTGCGTCGGTTATGGTTACCCTGATCTTGTAGACGCGGTTGTCACCGGCAGTCATTACGAAGTCCGGATCTCCTGGGGAGGAGAAGAATGTAAGATTCGGGTCTTCGGAATTGACGATCTCGTAGGACACCTTTGGTGATTCGATCGGTATTACAACAGTTCCCCTGTGCTTGCGGTCTGGTGTGTAAACATGGACGATAAACTGGTGGTCTTTTAGCCACTTTTCTTCATCTGGTGAGCCTTCTTCACCTTTCCATGTGGTAACATCGTTTGCACAGAAGCCCCTGAAGATATACTTGCCATTCTTTGCCTGTGAGAAGTCGATCTTTATCGGGCGGAATGGTATCGAGATCGTGTCATCGCATGTATTGATGTCAAGTGTTCTGACAGAGAAAAGCTCTTCGTTGTTGTCAATGCCAAGGTCCCTGTTGTGCAGGTTGGTCCTGACAAAGAAGTACTGCGGCAGCGAAGATCCTGGGCCATAGTAATAGAAGTCGTCAATGTACGGGTCTTTGAAGAGGTAGTTCCAGATGTGGTCTTCCTTGACCAGGCTCTGGTTATGGATGTCCTTGATTCCCTGCGAGAGGTCAACATTCTTGCCTTCGGCATTTTTGACTTCGAATGTAAGTGGCGTGTCTGGGGAGATGAGTTCGGGAGTAATGCCTGCGGTGAGAAGCTTCGGTGAAGCAACAGTGACAATAAGGTCGTCAAGCGGCTCGACCGGAATTGCAATCTGGCCTGCGAGGTAAACTTCGTGGCTGTACCTCATCCTGTTGGCAGATGCATTCGACTGCTGGTATGTGTCCTGCAGAGGAGATGGATCCCAGAATGGGGAGAATGCCCTGTCGTTGTTGTCATCGCCATACTTGTATGCTGTTACATATAGTGGGAGGAGTTCCTTGTCGGAGATGATGTGGTCTGGCGGATCACCAATACCTTCCTCGCCACCAAAATCAAGACCGGAGGTTTCGACGCGGCACCTGTTGGAATCGGTGAGCTCAAACACATAGACGCCGTTGTTGCGCTGGAATGTACGGGCATCAATGATACCGGCATTCCAGGTGTTTGTTGCCATGTCATAGCTTCCGCAGATCTCGGTTTCCCAGTCCTTGAATGTTACCTTTGAGTCTCCATTGATGTCTATCGGCTCGCTGTCCCATGTGGTGTCATACTGGGAGCTGCTTCCATCAGACCTGCCGTAATAGAACCTTGTTGATCCTGGCGGATTGGTTATCCAGCCATCGCCAGCGCCAAACATAAGGTCCTTGCCAGCCCTCTGGACGCCCCTGTCCTGCCAGATGTAAACCAGTGCGTCATTGCACTCTTTGTTTGCCTGGATTGGCTGGTTCTCGGAGAGGGTGACCTCAACCTTGTTGTCTATTCCAAGCGGTGCATTCCTTATTGTCGGGTCATCTGAAATGACATAGTTGATTCCAAGGGCGTGCACATCAACACCGTCAACCGGCGGCGCAGTGCAGCAATCCTGGTACATCTTGAAGGTGCCATCTGCAAGAGTGACGTAAATGAGGATCTTGCCTGGCTGCCATGGAATAAGCTCGTCAACAACGATAACGTTGTCAGTGTTTTCAACCATGCCCGGTCCAACCGGTGTTCCATAGCCAACTGATGCAAAATTAAGGTTATGGAGTTTCTTTATGAGATCGTTTGGTTTTCTGTACTGGCGGTTCTCGTTCGGGATTCCTTCATACGGAGTGAACGGATCTGAGCCAGAATCACCGTTCCAGTCTGCCCTGACTTCCTGATACTCGAAGTCCCTGTAGTTGGTCTGGTCGATGACTATCTTTCCTGTCCAGTCATAAGAGATCGGGACCTGCTTTAGGCCATTGTATTCATATTGCGTTGTGACGGAGCCTGTGACCCTGTCGATAACTTTCGGGCGCGCAAATGGTCCGACAATCTCCATCCTGACCATTCTTCTGTCAATATCCCAGTCAGGATTGAAGGAGAGGTGGCGGCCTTCGCCATCTTTCACGATAAAGTAGAAACCATAGTCAGTGAGCGGGAAGAATTCTGTTCCAAGCTTGCCAAACTGCTCGTTGGTAAGCCTTTCGTTCATTCTCTTGCTCCATATTGCGGGATACGCGTTCCATCCAAAAGGTCCGCCCCTTCCGCCCCATACCTGGCCGGTAACACGGCCGGTGTGAGTCTGTCCACCAGGATAGCACCTGAATTCGGACGAGACGTAGCGAAGGATTGGATCATACGGGGCCTGGATCTGCGGGGTCGGGATCTGGAGTGGTGAAAGTGGTCCAAGATACCTGGCCGTGGTTGTTCCGGCTGTGTAATGAATGTCAGAGAACTGGAGCGCGTGGTCGACAATTGTGAACTCTGCAAAGTTGACGTATGGATCTGGTGGGTAAACTTTCATGTCGAGAGTTCCGCAATAATCAATGCCTTTGTGGTATGAACCATTGATCATCTTGTCATACACGAAGAACGGTCCGCCATTTGTGATTGCAGGATGTGCAATGGTGGAGTTGTAATCAAAGGTTGTCATGTTGGAGTAGATGCGGATATTGAGATGTGTCGAGCCATCTTTTGGCTTGACTGCAACAAGGCACTCTCCACCTGGGTCGGAAGGTGTCACCTGGCCATAGCCCGTGACGTAGGTTGGCACACCATACTGGACAATGTATCCAAACACGCCGTCAAATATTCCAAGGCGGTCCGAGCGGAGCGGATATCCAACATAACCGCTGACATCTCCAAGCTTCCTGAGTCCTGGAACTTCGCAAACATCGCAATTTCCAACACCCTGTGAGCAGTCTATGTCTTCAAGCGATACCCTGTTGTCAACGAAAACTGGTGTTTTCTTGATTCCAATATTGTTCGGGATTGGGAACACGCCTGTGTATTCCTGCCCAAGGAGGTAATCATTCGGATCAAGTGCCCATGGAACCTGTGGATATTGTGTATCTATCGGAATTTGTGGTGGCTCATACCAGTACCAGTAATAGTAGGTACCGTCTGTGTTGTACTGGACAATAAATTTGTGCTGTGATGCAGTATTTGCAGGAACTGCCACTGCCATCCAAGCGATTCCTCCACCATTGCAATTGTAGTTGACAATGTTGGCGTGGAACGGGGTTTCCTGTCTTCCGGAAAGATCAAACGGGATGGAGAACGGAACGCCTGCCGGATCATTGACATCGTTCTCGTTGTCAGCATCAGTCAGTTTAATGGAGACGTTCGGGAAGCGCTGGTCAAGTGTGGTGATGCAGAGCCTGTTTGCTGTAAGTACCAGCTTCTCAGGATCTACCCTGTTATAGAATACGTCAAAGCAGTCATAGTTGTCCTGAAGGTCAGCCGGAAGCGGAGGATACGGGAGATTTCCTTCTGGATAGTAGAAGCTGTCCTGCGCCCACGGAACAAAGCGTCCCTTTATGCGCTCCTTGAAGGTCTTGCCAACAAGAGGATCGGATGACATGCCATGGAGGTCCCAGAAGAAGTCACCATAGTAGCCGTCTGGCGGTGCTGGTCTCTGGCCACCATTGTCCCTGATGACGTAGGTGGTGATGAGTCCGTAGGAGGAACCTGGACGATCGGCCCTGCCGGTCTCATCGCACGAACCCCTGTAAGGTGTAAACTCAAATTCTGCTGTCGGGCGGTTTGGGGTGATCTCGAAGAGTATGTTGTTGAGATTGCGTGGATCGCCTTTGCCCATTTCATATTTTCCGATTCCCTGGAAGAGCACATATCCCCTCTCATCAGGAATCCAGGTGTTTCCATCCCAGTGTCCTGCTTTGGGTGGCGGATTGAGTGTTATTTTGACATGCGAGGTCTGCTCGACCTGGAACGGCTTTGACACTGTCATGGTGGCGCCAGCAGAACCTGGAATTACTTCCATGTCCATGAATCTCTTGTCGCCATTGTTGCCAAAGGTTATTCCATAGACCGGGGTATTGACCCTCCACTGGTCATAAATTGAGCAGACTGTTCCACACTTGTAATACTTTCCGGCATAGGAAACGTTTGTAAGGCGGATAAAACCGTCCTGGACATTGCCGTATGCGGTAACAATTGAACCGGTATAGACCCAGCCGTTTGTTTCAATGTTCGGGCCGGCATCATAAATGAATTCGCCAAGGTCATACTGGTTGTTTTGCGGGATCCACTTTGTTGCATCTGATGGGTCCAGGTGCTTCCAGTCGAGGAAAACCGGTTCGTACGGGTTCGGGAAAACCCAGCCGTTGACGTAGATGTTGTATTCCTGGAGGTCATAGTATTTGTCATAGAAAGCGGAAAGGTCGTTTCCACCAACAAAATCGGCCACAACGCCAGGATGATAGAGGACGTTTGGTCCGGTTCCCGGCCTAAGGTTTACATCGGCATCACCCTGGGCAACAGTTGAACCAGCCCTGTAGGAGATCACTGTCTGGGCAAAAGTGACAGGATCGGAGCGGACAACTGTTACATCGGAAAGACGGATGTCTCCAGGCGAGATTTCAAAAGCACCAACTCCACCAGTTGTTGCTGGAAGGAGATAGTCGATATCGCGATAGAGCGCTTCACCGCAACCGTAATAGTTGATGATGCCATAACCGCCACCCTGGGCATTGTTGGTGTCGAAGAAACGCACCGGTGCACCAAAGTTCGGGTTGGCATTCGGGTCCTGCTGGTAGAAGTCGGACATCGGAAGGACGGCCTGGTCGGTTGAGCGGCCATAGAAGGCATCCATTCCAAGACCAATATCGGCATCAGAAAGATTGTCCTGGCAGCCAAGGAAGAGTTCTCCAACAGCGCCTGGAACGTAATCGTCAGAGCCATTGTTTGGAAGGCACCTGTTTACGCCATCTGCTCCGATGTTGTTGTCAACACCGTCATCGTACCATATCTCGATTCCGACATATTCCCTGTAGTCCAGTTTTATGTTTTCAAACGAGCATGCCGGAACGGCAAATGTCTGGGAGTTTGGACCAAGGACGGTGGCCTTCTGGATATTCTGGGCCTGTGGGGTTACCTCTCCATTTGGAGTCCTGATTGCTGCCATCGTTTTTGACGGTACGACACCCTGCCAAAGGTCGGTTTCAACAGAAATGTTGTATACCGGAGATGCACAGCCACCGGTCAGGACCTCGGACATTATAAGAAGGTCTCCTGGCTGGAGGTATGTGGTCGGGCTTCCAACGGTTTCGGCGCCTGTGGACCAGTGAGAGAGTCTCAGGTCATACTGTTCCACGGTATTGGCTCTTGCACCATCAAGACCTTTTTCATAGATCCCTTCTGCAAGGCTTACCGTACCTGAAGACGAGGTGACCGTGGTGTAGTCAAACATACCATTGACGCCCCATGGAAGCTGGAGGTGGACTGTGTCGCCAACAGCTGAACCTGGCCATGCATTTCCATTGAGGGATACAGGCGGGTTTCCGAAGGCACTGAAGTTGGTGTCTGAAAGCGGGAAGCGGTAGCAGGGAGCACCGACGTCAAAATCGTCGCCAGTATCGCGGGTGCTGAAAGGGAACCTGTCCCTTACGGCAGAACCGGCTGGATACCTTATGACGCGGCCGAGGGCGTTCTGGGTTATTACCGGAACAAGACGGGTATCGCCATAATAATGCGGGAAAGAGGCTTGTCCACCGGCACCAACCTGGGTGTAGTCATAACCTGAAACCAGGTTGTTGGCACCATTGGCTCCCCTTCTGTATATCCAGTCACCCTCGATGTATGTCTGCTGGTTGTCATGAATACCGTCAAACGGGCCTACTTCCCTGTTGCCTGTAGCATTGATGGCATGCCATTCCTCACCCCAGTTCCATGAATCGAGGTTGTTGAGGTAGAAGTAGCCACCTATGTTATAGTAGGCGTTCGGCACTGGCTCTGCCGGTGGTACTGGCGGAGCTCCAGGGCCATAGCCGTCAAGGAAGCGTTCCAGGATCATTCCCTGATCCCACTCTGGTGCAGGACTGCTGACCAGATTGTTGCCTGTTGCCGGATCAACCCAGGAGCGTCCAACGATTCCCGAGTTGCGGGCAATGAGGTCTGCAATACCGATCCTGAAGGTCCTGCCAGTCTTTGGGTCCATAAAATAAATCGGGTTGGTGTTGTTGAGTGGAGTTATGGCACCAGAGACATTGCCCCTCGGCACCGGATATGGTCCCTGGGTGTTGTTGGCAGAGGTCGGGTCGAACCTGGCATGCGGGTTTGTTTGGCAGTTGTCTATCGTTGAGGCTGTGTCGGTTCCGTAATCCGGGTCTTCCGGGTCTGCATATCTATAATACCTGCAGTCGTGGAAGTTCCCGTCCGGGTCAAACCAGAGGTTGCCTTCCGTGTCTACCACTGCATACCAGTGGTTGGACTCGGTCGACATGCCAGCATTTGGAACCACGTCAAGGTAAAACTCGGTCCAAGCATGGATGTCAGCTGGCATTGGATATTCCGGTGGTCTTCCCCAGATGATTTCCTGGTTTGGCATTTTCACATGGCTATTGCCGCTGAACCTCCAACCGGGGGCTTCGAGCCTAACAGCCACAAAAACGGCATTGGCGTTAGAGTTCTCGGCCCTAGCCACTGAGGCATTGCCAAAGACGGGCAGAACCGTCATCAGCATGAGAGTCGCAATCAGAATGCTGATCGTCTTTTTCATCACCAAACTCTCCTTTCAATTTGTTGCAAAAGCGGCTTGCGGCGTTCGCAAAGCCACCAACGCATGGACGCACAAGGAATGAATCAAAGTGCGCAAAACCAAACGAAGTCACGCCATGAAACCGTGACCTCATCAAAGCACATATGAATCCAGCTCCTCAAAAAATGGAATGACCAATCAAAAGGTGCCTTTAGCACTTCACTGATCATCACCGTTTTGTTATCATGCAATTCCCATGCCACGAGTGACATGTTGCATTTTTAGAGCTTTTTCCCTTTGACCGGACAAATGAGTCCTGCCATTCAAATCATTTGATACGGTAATATTTGAGACTATATCGCACTTCAGGGTTGAATGCAACACAATAATATAAAAAAGGTGACATAATTGTATACATAATAGTGACATTGACCGTGACAGCCGGTTTGTTAATATAATCCACATGAATATTTGGCAACAGGTTCTCCAGGTGATCCAGCAGGATGTGACAAAACCCACCTTCGAAATGTGGTTCGCGACCTCCGAGCTCCTCTCGGAAACGTACGACAGACTGGTAGTTTCTGTCCCTTCAGAATTCGCCAAGGATTGGCTCCAATCGAAATACTACAACACCATCCAGAACATACTCCATGAAATAACCGGCAAGGACATAGACATCACATTCGTTGTTCAGAGGACCGTGGAGCATGTCCCGGAGATGGAAGAGCCCCAGGCAAGTGACCATATCCTGAACCCAAAATATACCTTTTCATCTTTTGTTGTGGGCAATTCAAACAAGTTTGCCCATGCGGCCTGCCTGGCCGCGGCCAGAGACCCTGGAAGGGCATACAACCCACTTTTCATATACGGTGGCGTAGGTCTTGGAAAGACCCACCTCCTGCAGGCAATAGGCCACGAAATCCTGATAAGGAAGCCTGCCGCAGACCTTATTTATACGACAACAGAAAAGTTTACCAATGAGGTCGTCTATGCGATCCAGCAAAACAGGATCCCCGAATTCCATGAGTACTACAGGACAGTGGAGGTTTTGCTGATCGATGACATCCAGTTCCTCACAGGAAAGGAGAGGACGCAGGAAGAATTCTTCCACGCATTCAACGCGCTCTATGACAGGAGCCGCCAGATAGTCGTGACCTCGGACAGGCCTCCGAAGGAACTGCAGGGGATCGCAGACAGGCTGAGGTCCAGGTTCGAGATGGGTCTCCTTGCGGACATACAGCCACCTGACCTCGAAACGAGAATCGCGATTCTTCAGAAAAAAGCAAGCATGGAGCATGTGGAGATTCCCCAGGAAGTGATAAATTATGTCGCAGGCCATGGTTTTTCCAACATAAGGGAGCTCGAGGGGTCACTTGTCAGGCTCGTTGCGGTTGCATCGCTCCAGAACAGGGAACTCACCCTCGAGGTCGCAAGGGAAGTGCTCAGGGACATTGTCCCAAAGGGAAACCGAAGGATAACAATCACAAGAATAATGGAAGAGGTTGCAAGGTTCTTCAAGCTTGATGTCAAGGACCTCACCGCAAGGAGGCGCACGCACGATATAGCCATTCCAAGGCAGATAGCAATGTATCTGGCCAGGGAATACACTGATGACAGCCTGATTTCTATTGGCGAACAATTCGGTGGAAGGGACCACACCACGGTAATGTACGCTTACGACAAGATCGCCCAGGAAAGGCGATCAGACCAGACACTAGATGCCGCCATACATGAGATCCTATCTATCCTTGAGAGGTAATCCACATTTTGAACAAATTATGAGAAGATTTCTGCCAGGAAACTCTTCTGGCAGAAAAAAGCCCGGCATGACTTATCCACTTTGTCAACATGTTTATTATGATAATGAGGGGCTTGCATGGAAAAACATAAATCATCATAAAGGTGTTGATATTGTGGGAAACACTAAGGGATGCTGGAAAAACAAATGGAGGTTGTGCATATGGGAGTAGTTGGGAACATGTGGGAAAAGTGGAACATTCTGGGAGGGCATGATATAAAGCCTGCGTGCAAAGTGTTCAGGGTAAACATGCTACCTGAAGATGAAGCAAAAGATATGGAGGCGCTGAACAGTTTTTTGTCTTCAAGGGCTATTCTTTCAGTCCAACCACAGTTTGTGCCATCAAAGGTTGATCACTGGCTTGTATTTGTAGTTTACTACGAAACTGGATCTGGAAGCGAAGCAGGCGTGAGCGAGGAGCGAGTCCCCACACCCGGTAGTGAGAAGGAAACATCCACGAGACCGGATTATGACGAGGGGCTTGCAGAGAAGCTCAGAGCCTGGAGATCAAAAGAGGCCAAGAACAGGGGATGGCCAGCGTATATAGTCCTTTATAACAAAACCTTGGAAGACATAGCAAGAAAAATGCCCACAAGCCTGGAAAACTTGTTGCAGGTCGAAGGCGCCAATAAAAGAACAATAGAGGAATTTAGCTCCGACATATTGGGGATAGTCAGGGAGCACGTCAAGGAGACATAATGAAAGCACCACAAATTTTGTCAGGCTTCCAGGATCTGCTTCCTGGTGACATGATAGCCCGCAACAAAGTGATGTCCATGATAAAGTCGGTCTTCGAGTCCCATGGTTTCGAGCCCATCGAGACCCCTTCCCTTGAGTACTATGAAACACTCACCGGAAAAGAGGGCGGCGAGTCAGAGATGCTCATGTACGATTTTACTGATCACGGCGACAGGCATGTTGGACTCATATATGATTTGACTGTTCCGATTTCGAGGGTGATGGCAACATACCAGGACATACCAAAACCGTTCAAAAGGTACCAGATACAACGCGTCTACAGGGCCGAACGCCCGCAAAAGGGAAGGTTCAGGGAATTCTACCAGTGCGACGTGGACATCTTCGGGACCGCCTCGCCACTTTCTGATGCCGAGATAGTTTCAATACTGTCCGATTCTCTTGTCGGGATGGGTTTCGGGGACTTCAATATCCTGGTCAACCACAGGGGAATAATGCAGGGAATAATGAGAACTTGTGGTGTACCCAAGGAAATACTAAAGGAATCGATAGTTATTGTGGACAAACTGGACAAAATAGGGCCGGACGGGGTTGCCAGGGAACTTGAAGCAAAGGGTGTGCCATCGGCCGGGAAAATAGTGGAGATGATATCAGTCCAGGGTGACGCTGGCGTTGTGATTCCGACGCTTAAAGAAATGCTTTCTGGTGACGAGGAAGCAATCCAGGCACTGGACAACATAAGACAGATCATTGAACTTGCCGGTGCTATGAATGCAAAGGTAAAGTTTGATCCATCACTTGCAAGGGGGCAATCATACTACACTGGCCCGGTTTTTGAAGCGAGGCTTGAGACGCCAAAGATCGGCTCAGTTGCAGGTGGAGGCAGGTATGACAACCTGATAGGCATCTTTTCCGGGAACCAGGTTTGTGCAACCGGGGCTTCGCTCGGGATTGACAGGATCATGGCTGCAATGCGGGAAACTGGCATGATAGGTGATGTAAAGACAATAGCAAAGGTCCAGGTCTGCCACTTTGGTGAAGGTTCCCTCCCCCTCGCGCTTGAATGTGCAAAAATTGTCCGTGAATCGGGTGTTCCATGTGACCTCTATTGTGGCGATGGTGATATCAGGAAACAGATAAAGTATGCCTCAAAAAAGGGCGTCCCATACATTGCAATAATCGGCGAGGACGAGGCAAAAACATCTACAGTATTGATAAAAAACATGGAAACAGGGGAACAGGAAAAGGTTGAGTTTGAAAAGCTTGGAGAGGTGGCAATGAAGCTTTTTGAATGATTTTGAAACAGTAGCTGTGCCCACTCTGACGGCCTGGCAGTCCTTTGAAGCCTTCTTCGCAAACAACCACTTTTTGTGGGAAAAAAGGGACTATTTGCGAAACTGCTTTTGAATAATTGATATATACTAAACAAATAATCTGTTCCAGAATATTTTTGAAAGGGCATTTTTTCTTTGGTTTGAAGCAAGATTTAACCCCGTCATTTTATCTAGAAATTTGGTATGAATCGAAAAATACCTTTCTAATAAGCTTCTTCCGACATCATTGTGGGTATGAGACAGACCACAAAATGGCAAAAATATGTTGGCCTTAACCTTGTAATTGTTTAACACTTATTTACATCATCAAAAAACCTTGGATGCAAGGTTTCGGAAAAATTTCCACATATCCACACAATTAATCCACAATGTCATCGCTCCAAATATCTGATATAGAATCGGCAAGCGTTTTGTCTAAAACCATGTCGCGCACGAGGCCAATTTTTGATGACAGCGGCTGATCAGCCTGTATATATGGAACTTTCTGCCTTATTTTGCCAAGGATGGTCCTTGTTGGATATGAAACATCATTAATGGACAATCCAAGCGAGGAAAGCCTCATTTCAAGGGCCTGGAAGGCCGTAAGCAGCTCGATACTCACAATCCATGACAGGTTGTCCACAATCTTCCACAATTTCCAGGCGGAAATCGGGGCCATGGAAACATGGTCCTCCTGGTCCTCACAGGTGGGAATGGAATCGACACAGGCCGGATGTGAGAACGCTTTGCATGCAGAAACAAGTGAGGCCGCAGTGTACTGTGGAATCATGAAGCCTGAGGAAAGGCCAGGGTTGTCTGTGAGAAATGACGGAAGGCCCGACAGGTGGGAATTGATGAGCCTGAATGTGCGCCTTTCCGACATAGACCCAAGATCGGTAAACGACATGCAAAGGAGGTCACAGGCCTGGGCAACCGGTGCCCCGTGGAAGTTTCCGCCAGAGAGAACATCTCCGTAGATGAGTGGATTATCTGTAACCGAGTTCATCTCTATCGAGAGCTGTTCAAGTGCAAAGGCAATTGCGTCCCTTACAGCGCCACCGACCTGCGGGGCACACCTTACCGAATATGCGTCCTGAACCTTTTCTTTGTCGAAGTCAATGAGGATCGAATCCTTGAGCAAATTTCTTATGACTTCGGCCTGCTTCTTGTGCCCCCTGTGTGGCCTTGCGATTGAAACACGTTCATCAAATGGGCTTGATTTTGCAAGCAGGGCCTGGGCTGATACGGCAAGGGCTATGTCCCATGCCTGGAGAGAGAGGATACCCCTTTCTATGGCAAGCAGGCCAAGCGATGTGGAAACCTGGCAGCCATTGTTGAGCGCCAACCCCTCCTTTGACGTAAGCTTGACTGGTTTTAGTCCGGCATCATCCAGGGCCTTCCTGGAATGTTTTTCTGTCCATAAACCATTTTCATTGCAGGAAACCATGAACTCAGGGTCATTGTTGTCAATGAGGCAGCATGCGATTGTAGAGAGGAGTGCCAGGTCGCCAGAGGCACCAACCGAGCCATAAAGAGGGACTTTGGGTATGATCTCTTTGTTGATCATCTGCATCAGCAACTCAACTACTTCCGGCCTTATACCGGAATGCCCGAGGCAGAGCGTGTTTGCCCTCAGTATCATTGCGCCCCTTACAACATCTGTTGGGAGTGGCTCGCCGACTGCACATGAATGTGAACGTATCAGATTTTCCTGGAGCTTCTCCAGGTCGCCTGACGAAATTTTTACCCCTGCAAGGCTCCCAAAACCGGTATTGAGTCCGTAAACTGCCGCATCCCCCCTGGTTATCCCGTCAACCATACTTCTGCAATCGGACATCTTTTTCAGGGATTCCTTGCCAATTGCCGGTTTTGCGTGTCCGTGTGACAGGTCGAGGAAAGACCTGAAGTCGAGATTTTCGCCAAGATTGATGTTTCTCAAGGTTGCCTCCAACAAAAAAGGTTTAGGGATTGGATTGGTTTTGTCAATGAAACACCGGTTTGCCGGCAGTTAATGTTTCACAGTGTTTCACGGACTAAATCCATAATTTTTAAAAAGATATGCATTAAAAAGAATTTTAGGCCAATATCGCCAAAGTTAGTCAAAATGTTTCACGGCGTTCCACAGCAGGATGGAACAGTAACCAGGTCGCTTATGGAAGACAGCCGTTTGGCAAACCTGCAAAATGTAGCGCCATCTTTATGGATAATATTGTGGAAAATTCTCTGGAATGTTTTGAAGTGTGAACAAAAAAATTTTGCACGGATCCTTTCCACATGGCAAACGGAAAAATGTTTCACAGTGTTTCACACATTTTGTGAATATGTTGATAAGAATTCGAAAAAATCAAGTCTCCTTGACATTGTGAACATTATTGGTATAAAATGTTTCACGGCGTTTCACAATAGTATGAATGAACTTTTTTGTGCAAAAGCCAATAATAACATCATGGGGGTGAAAGGTCTCGACACTTGACAATTGAAGGAACAGGCAAGCCGAGGTTGGTCCAGGGCCTCGTAAAAAATGGACCACGGCATAACTGCCACAAATAATTACGCACTCGCCGCCTAATTAGGCGACACGGCAACCGGTGAGAGTGGCGCTGGTAACTGGAAGCCGACGCACAAGTGCCCCCAAGTCATCTGCCGCCCGGGCGGGTGGCCCATGGTACAATCCGGGCAACCCTTGGCCAAAGGGCAAGCCATAGGCTAAAGGGTAAAAGGCTTGCAAAGCTTGTAACTCCTGTCTTTCGAAAGGCAAGCTGGACACGGGTTCGAATCCCGTCACCTCCACCAAAAAAGGTGAAAAATGGGCAAGATCCTTGCGCTTTCAAACCAGAAGGGCGGGGTTGGGAAAACAACCACTGCCGTAAACCTTGGCTACGCCCTTGCAAAGAGGGGTGTAAAATGCCTTATTTGCGACATTGATCCACAGGGCAATGCGACAACTGGCGTTGGCGTCGACCGGATGGACGTCAGGAAGTCCACTTACGACCTTTTGATAGGCCAGGGGACGCTTGATGAAATCGTTGTTCCGACACAATACCAGAACCTTTCGATAATACCTTCAAAAGTCGACCTGGCCGGTGCAGAAGTGGAGCTTGTCGATCTGGAGCATAGAGAGCACAGGCTCAAGGAGGGTTTGAGGACCGCAAAGGAAAAGTTTGAGTTCACGCTCATTGATTGTCCGCCATCACTCGGGCTTTTGACAATAAATGCCCTTGTTGCATCAGACCAGGTGCTTATCCCGATACAAACTGAATATTACGCATTGGAAGGATTGTCCCAGCTCCTTTCAACCGTAAACCTTATCCACAGGACACTTAATCCCATGCTTTCAATATTCGGGGTTCTCCTCACCATGTACGATGAAAGAACAACCCTCTCCAGGCAGGTTGCCTCGGAAGTAAAGAAATATTTTGGTGACCAGCTTTTCCAGTCAGTAATCCCAAGGAATGTCAGAGTATCCGAAGCCCCTTCCTATGGCCAGCCAATCTCAGTCTATGACCCTACCTCAAAAGGGGCATCATCATATGAACAACTGGCCGAGGAGGTGCTCAAA
>JAAYUI010000093.1 GCA_012517765.1 Caldisericales bacterium
AGATCAGAGCAGCAGTAATTAGTGTGATGGTCTTCATCGGGACTTCGCGGTAATTACCTCTGAAATACTCTCTGATCATTTCAGTGAACAGCTTGATCCTACCGAAGAAACTACCGACTTCTCGTTTTACGCGCGGATCTGAAAGGAGCTTCAAGACAGTACTTAGAAGATTGAAGGATTTTGATTCGGAGTTGACATAGCTACTTTCTGCTACTTTTTTAGCCTTGCCGAACGTTATGAAACTTATTCTTTTAACCACCTCCAAATACTTTGTACCAAAAAGGAGAGGTGATTTCAGTTATAGAGATTCGACCAGTGCCGTCCGGGACCGTCCAGAGAACCAGGGAGCACTGGACGTCTGAAGAAGCTCACTATAAGAGGCATACAGAATAATTCGTCCAGACGTCCAGGTTTTTTAGAAAAAATATCGCATATTCACTTGCGTAGAACAACACTGAAGAAATGTATATATAAAGAGTTTTTTCGGATTTTGCCGGACGTCTGGACGTAAGTGGCTGTAAGTATTATTTAAAAAGGATTATAGAACGTCCAGGAGTTTTTAGCCTCCCGGACGTAGTGGACGGCTCCGGACGCATTTTATCTGTGCCATCTATTTGGGAATGGATACTCTTCTTCAAGGATGATAATCTTTATATTACTGAAACCCCTGCACCTATCTCCTGAACTCTTCCTTTTTGATGAAACGTCCCAGCCTAAATGTTCTGTAAGTACCTTTTTTAGTTCCTTAGAGAAATTGGTCATACTTAAAGGAGAAAACCCGTATTTGATGGCCCAAGTTTTGTACTTCGAATAAAGCCTCTCTGTGTCTTCAAACCAGTCTTGTTCATATGAAAGGTTTCCGGCTGCCCACAAATATACTGGATTGTTTTCGGTATAATAAGCTTCTACAATGAGATCCGACTTTTCCGTATTGCTAAAAGCGTTGTCTTCCAACAGACGCGCTACTCCCGTTAAAACCCAATTGAAGATTCCCGATGCCTCTTTCACAAGTTTTTCAAGAAGATGCTCGTCCTGCAATTCCACTGGGATGATTTTACTGAACTCAATCACCAACAGCCGGCGGGCGAAACCGTGGCTGGAGTCAGAGACGTTAGGAAGGGCATTTACGGTAAACAGAAACTTGGTCTCTGGCACATAGTCAATGGGATCCTTATATTTCCGGTTGATCGTCAACGGATCCCCACTGACTATGGACTTCAGTACTTGCGTATCTATGAAGTTCTTGCCTGATGTGACTTCGGCACCAATATTAACTGGCTTGTCCAGCACCCCGGCGAGCTCGAAACCGTTGAGCTGGTCTACTCGAAGCGTTGAACAATTCTTTGTCCCGCCTAGCATATAAAATAAAAGGTTTGCCATCGTGCTTTTACCGTTAGCTCCAGGTCCATAGAAAAAAACACATTTCTGGAGGTTAAGAGCCTTCATAGGCAAGAAGAAGTACGCTAGGACCTCCTGAAGCAGGGCTTCCGTTTCATCGTCAAAATCAAGAGAATCTAAAAATGCGAAGAAAATCGGACATTCCGCCTGCGGGTCATAATCGAACGGGAGAACGTACTTATTCCCGTTTTCTGGTGAGTGTGGTTCGAGCTCTGGCTGGGCTTTCCCTGAGACCACAAGCGCACCGTTTTTCAGGGGTATGCGATCGCCTTTAATCTCAGGAACGTCTTTCAGATACGGTAGAGTCTTTAACGTTGCCACGATGTTTGTAAGTGTGTTGTCGAGAAGGACGATCCCCTCTTTATCTGCGGCTTCCTGGATCAGCCTTTTTACCTCCAGTTCGGAACGTTCATCGAAGAACAGCTCGTTCCACTCGAAAAAACGGTCAGTTTTGGATTCATAGTAAAGCGAAGGGAAGAGGTCGCTCGAAACGATCCCAGCAACTACCTGGGCAGCCTTCAGTGGCTTTCCTTCGTCATCACGGAAGATCGCAGTCCTTTTTGCAGTTAGCTTCCACGCGATCCCTGCCGGAGCTTTTACTTTGCCGCGCCACGGGCAGTCCGTGCATCCCGAAAAGTAGTTTCCTATATCCTCACAGGTGTTTGGACCTGGAGAGTCCTTAATGCAATGTTCGATCTTTCTCTCCGTCTCTTTGTTGTTATAACCAGAATAAGGCCTGGACAGCTCGTGTATCTTTTCCCGGGCGCCGAGAGCGACTAGATTATTGATCATCCGGAACCATTCCGGTTCACTGATTTTATCGGCGTTATCACGCGCGTGC
>JAAYUI010000157.1 GCA_012517765.1 Caldisericales bacterium
CAAAGTTGGCGAAGATGAACTGGGTCTCTACATGTTGGGCATCAAGCATCAAACTAACGAAGAGATGGAGAAATTCCTATGAAATCTTTCTTTGAATCCAAAGGTTTCCGCGAATTATTGCGCATTGTGTTGGCTGTTACCATCGGCCTGGCATTGGGATTCATCATCACGCTGTTCGTTTCCAAGGATCCCGTTGGCGCGTATAAATCATTCTTGTTGGGCCCAATCTCCCGTTTGAACCGCATCGGCGACTGGCTTGAAGAATCCCTGACGTTGATTCTGTTGGGTTTGGTGATTTGCATCGTTTTCGGCGCCAGCCAATGGTATATCGGCGTGGAAGGCCAGATGGTGCTGGGCGCGATGGCTGCCGGATGCGTGGCGTTGTACGTCCCTGTACCGCCCTTGCCGCGTATCATACTGGCTTTTCTGGCGGCCATGCTCGTTGGCGCTCTATGGGGACTTATCCCTGCGCTATTAAAAGCTTACTATAATGCCAACGAGTTGGTAACGTCATTGATGATGAACACGGTTGCTTTGAAGGTTTTCGAATATATCTTAAAAACCTTCATCATGACACCGAAATCCCGTTCCATCAGCTCTGAATTGATTGAAAAACCTTTCCGCCTGCCGACTTTCATCCCGAACCTGCCATTCTTGCAGGGTATCCGTGAAATATGGATGAAGCAGACCAGCGTTACCGTTATGGTTTACATCGTGATTGCCGCAGTGATTATCGTCTACTACCTGCTTTACAAAACGCCTTTTGGTTATGAACTGCGCACGGTTGGCTTGAATACCAAGTTTGCCCATTACGGCGGCATCAACGTGAAACGCACCATCATCATGTCAATCCTGGTCAGCGGTCTGGTTGCCGGTTTGGCCGGCGCCCACCTGACCCTGGCGATCCATAACAAGATCATTTCCAACATGACTTCCGGCTTGGGCTTTGAAGGAATCAACATTGCAATCCTGGCGGGCAATAATCCGTTGGGTGTTCCGATTGCCGGTCTACTGTACGGTTACTTGCGGGCCGGTTCGGACGTGATGGAACGCAGTTCGGATGTATCCAGAGAATTGGTGTTTGTCATTCAAGCAATGGTTTTGTTGTTGGTCACCGCTGAAAGATTGCTCCCAACCATTCAAAAACGCGTTGCGGACATCAAAGAAAACAACGAGAATGGTACCAATGGCAAACCCGATGTAAAGAACGTGAAGGAAGGAGACAGCCATGTCGCTTGAAACTGTCATTCGTAGTATCTTCAGCACGCTATTCCTGGCGAGCGTGATTCGCATCAGCACGCCGATCATTTTCCCGGCTATGGGCGGTCTAATCGCAGTTGTTACCGGTGTTCCCAACATGGCGTTGGAAGGCATCATGAATGTGGGCGCATTTGTCGGAGTAATGGTTTCGGCTTACACCGGCAACGTTTGGCTGGCTATTCTGGCAGGTATCGTCGCCGGCGTTTTGATGGCGTTGCTCCTGGGATTGTTCCACATCTATTTCAAGACCAACCTGTTTATCGGTGGTTTGGCTGTGAACCTGATGGCATCTGGTGGTACGGTATTCCTGCTGTACATCATGACGGGCGATAAAGGCAACTCAGCCAGTGTGAAAAGCCTCTCGGTTCCCAACTGGGATATTCCCCTGATCAAGGATATTCCCTTCCTGGGAGATGTCATCAGCGGGCACCCGGTTTTCACGTACCTGGCATTCCTGTCGGTTATCCTGGTTTACATCTTCCTTTACCGCACACGTTTCGGCACTCACCTACGGGCTGTCGGCGAGAATCCTGAAGCCGCGACTACCCTGGGTATCGACGTGAAAAAATCGCGCATGATCGCATTGGCGATCAGCGGCGTGTTCGCTGCACTGGGCGGCATGAACCTGTCCATGGCCTACCTGCAATTCTTCCAGAAGGAAATGGCGGCAGGCAGAGGCTGGATCGGCATCGCTGCCGTCCATCTGGGAGCAAGGAAACCCTTGGGTGTGCTGCTCGCGTCCATCTTATTTGGCTTTGCGGATGCGGTCTCCAACCAATTGGGTTCTTTGAATATCCCATCCCAATTGGTCCAAACCATTCCTTACGTCACAACCGTGGTTGCTTTGGCGGTCTTTGCCATCCAGCAGCGCCAGGCATCACTTGAACGTATGAAACGGTATCAGAAAGAGCATATGGAAGCCATTTCAGCGCACGCTTCCAAGGCAGAATAACCAAACGCAAAGGTAATCATATGGCAAAGAAGCTCATCCGGAATTGCGACTTGCTCAGTTTTACCAGCGGCAAGGCTGAGGTGGTTCCGGGTCAAGATGTTTTGATCGATGATTGCCGAATCCAGACAATTCAAAAAACCGGAACGCTTGCACCTGAAGCGGAAACCGAGATCATTCCAGCGGACGGCCTCCTGGCCGTCCCTGGTTTCATTAACACCCATGCGCATGTACCGATGGTGTTGATCCGCAATCTGGCGGAAGACGTCACCCCCACTGAATGGTTCAACGATTACATCTGGCCGATGGAATCCAACCTGACCGAGGAGGATGTCTATTGGGGGGCGCAGCTCGGGATCGCGGAAATGATCGAAAACGGCGTAACCTGCGTGGCCGATCATTATTTCTACGTCGACCGAATTGCCGAGGTGGTGCAGCAGAGTGGCATCCGCGCCAACCTGACCTGGGCAGTCTTCGGGCACGAAGGCGAAGCAAAAGTTGATGAGACGATTGATTTCATTAATCGCTGGCAGGGTAAGGCCGACGGGCGTATCACCACCTATCTGGGTCCGCACGCGCCTTATACCACCAGCCCTGAGTTTCTGCAGATGTGCGCTGAAAAAGCCAAGAAGATCAACACCGGCATCCACATTCATGTCTCCGAAACAGCCCCCCAGGTTGAATTGAGCCTGGAGCAGTACGGCATCACGCCGGTAAAACAACTGCAGGAAACCGGCATCTTCGAAGTCCCGACCATTCTGGGACATTGTCTTTATCCGCGCGAAGGCGATTTCGAGATCCTCGCGGCGGCAAACACCGGCATAGCCCAGGCGCCTAAAACTTACATGAAGCACGGCATGGGCATGGCGCCAATCGAAAAGTACCTGGAATACGGCATCCCGATCGGTATGGCAACCGATGGGCCGGCCAGCAACAATACGCTGGATATTATGGAACAGATGCGTTTGATGGCTTTATTCACCAAACTGATGACTTCCGATCCAACCCGTATGAAAATGGAACAGGTTTTGGATATCGCTTTTCGTTCCAGCGCCAAGGTGATGCACCTGGACGGCCAGATCGGCGAGATCAAAGCCGGCTGCCTGGCGGATATCGCCTTGCTGCGGCAGGACGGTTTATACGCTTCGCCCAAGGCTAACCCCATGGCGGCGTTGATCTACTGCATGCGCGCTTCGGACGTGGATACCGTTTTATGCAACGGTAAAGTGCTGATGCAGGGTCGCAAGTTATTGACAATGGATAAAGAGACGATCCGCAAAGAAGTGCAAAGCCGCCTTAAACGCATGAGTCAGCGCGTACCCGGCACAGCCATTGCTTTCTACCCTACCTAAACATTACAGTTAATCAAGGATAATTATGAAACAAAAAGTGATCATGGATGTCGATACCGGCTGCGACGATGCAGTAGCCATGCTGCTGGCGGGCCACCACCCCAACATGGAACTGGTCGCAGTGCTGCCGGTGCACGGCAACGCCCCCTTAACCCAAACGCTCGATAACTCCCTGCGGCTGCTCTGCGCAGGCAAACTGGAGCACGTGCCGGTTTACACCGGCGCCAGCCATCCGCTGATCGGGCCTATTTTGGCCGGAGACGGCGATCAGGTCATCAAGCTGCCTTTCCCGGAACCCACCATCGAACCCCAGCCCAAGCACGCAGTCAACTTCTTGATCGATTACTATATGAGCGGGGAGGGCAAGGACACTATTTACATGCCCATCGGGCCGCTGACCAACCTGGGTTTGGCGCTGCGCATCGAACCCCGTCTGAAAGAAAAAATTCCTCAAATCGTGACCATGGGCGGCGCATACGCGACCTCGTTCGCCGAATTCAACATCAAGGCCGATCCCGAAGCCGCTTTTATCGTTTACAGCGCAGGTATTCCGATCAAGATGATCGGTCTGGAGGTGACGGATGTCGCCAAGGTGATGCAGAAAGACGTGGACAGCATTCGCAAGATCCAGACACCCTGGGCGATCGCCGCAGCGGACGTGATGGATATTGTAGTGGATATCCACACCAAACACTTCGGGCACGAAGGCGGCATCATCTTCGATGCCTGCGCGGTGGCGGCAGTGATTGAACCATCGGTGGTGAAAACCGCACCGATGCACATCGACATCGAACTGACCGGTACGAACACACGCGGCTGTACAGCCGTAGCCTCCAGATTCCATGGGAGCGGCGAAAAGAACGCCAACGTGGATGTGGGCATCAGCATCGACCGCGAGCGTTTCATCGAGATCATGCACGAAAGCCTGAGATAAGCAGAAGGGACCAAATGGCCGAGATCACCTATTTCGAATCTGGAGGAGCACAAAATAGCGAAACCGTACTCAAGATCGCACTTGCACGCTATCAACAAGGCGGAATCGACGCGGTCGTGACGGCATCCAGCTATGGCGAAAGCGCGAAACAAGCCGCCCAAGTATTTGCGGGCAGCGGAGCGAAGCTGTTGGTGGTCGGAGAAGTGCTGGACGGGCAACAGAGCCCGAATGCCGCGATTTGCGCGGAGCTGGCAGCGCAGGGGCATCGCGTGCTATGGGGCACACCGCTGGGCGCCATGAGCACTTTCACGCGCGACCAGACGGCTGCGGTGGTGGCAGACTGCTACCGGCGGGTGAGCGAGGGTTTCAAAGTGGTGTGCGAAATTGTGCTGATCGCGACCAGCCAGGGATACCTGCAAACCGGGCAGAAGGTGCTGGCGATGGCCGGCACACACCGCGGGTTGGATACCGCGGTGGTGGCCAGCGCGGCGGCTTTCAACGATTTCAAAGAATTTGAAATCAATGAAATTTTGTGCAAGCCATATCGAAGAAGCCACCAATAGCTTTGGACTTTTCACGAAAACTGAAATTGAACAGAGCTGAATGGAGCCTGTTCAATTTTTTTGCCTTGACGAGATACCTATGCAAAAAGAAAATGAGGTAAGCAATAATTTGAAAAAGGAAAAAATCAACCCGGTCGTTCTGCTGCGAACGATCTACCACACCACCGCGCATTTTTCCAACGACGTGTTCCTGGCGTTCTTCGCGCCAACCCTGCCAGTGCTGATCACGCAGATGCACCTGCTGAAAGTGCAGGCAGGCATCCTGAACCTGGGGCTGGAATTGACCGCGCTGAGCATGCCGCTGGTGGGACGGCTGGCGGACAAGAAGGACATCCGCAAGTTCATGATCCTGACGCCGGCCATCACCGCGCTGTGCATGAGCTCCCTGACCCTGATCCCCAATTTCTATGCCTTGTTCCTGGTGTTGCTGGTGGGCGGATTAAGCATTTACTTCTATCACGCCATCGGCCCGGCGGACATCGGGCAAGTGAGCGATAGATCGCTGGGAAGCATGATGGCGATCTGGAACATTGCCGGGCAGGTGGGTTTCATGATCGGCCCTTTGGTGATCACCGCTATCCTGGCCAATTCGCACGCGAGCTGGATACCGTTTCTGTTCCTGGCAGGCCTGGCGCTTTCGGGCCTGTTGTACGTGTTATGGAACAAGCTACCCAAGGAGACCCCACGCGCGGATGGGGCGGCGAACCCGCAGCGTAAGCTGGACGACGCGGCGAAGGCCTTCATCATCCGGCAATTCATTCCCATCGTGGGAATCAATATTGCCAGCTCGCTGCTGCGCTCCAGCGCCTATGCCTACCTGCCGATCTACATCGTGGAGAAAGGCGGCAGCCTGTGGATGTCGGGTATGGCGGTATCCATCTACTTCGGCGCCGGTATCCTTGGAAATTACATCGGGGGAATCCTCTATGACCGTATCGGTTCCAAAGCAGTGACGGCTATCTCGCTGCTGGGTTTCTCCCTCTCGTTCGCCGTCACTATCTTCGCAGGCGGGATTGTGCAGTTATTGTTGATCGCCGTGGTAGGCACGTTCGCCTTCATGTTGATGCCGACTATGATGGCCATGCTGCAGAAGAACAATCCGCTGGACCGATCGCTGACCAATGGGCTGTTTTTGGGATTCAATTACTCCATTACCGCCCTGGGCAGCGTGGCGACCGGATACCTGCTGGACCACTTCCCGACGTTGACCGTGTTCATGGTTGCGGCGGGTGTGGCACTGGTATCGCTGATATTCGTGCCCATGCTGGTGGACAACAGCGGAGTGAAGACTGCCGCACCATCCGGCAACTGAAGCACCCAACCACAGGAAGAAGCGAGAGCGCAGATGGTCTGCGCTCTTTTATGCATTATTTTAGCGGAAGACGGATTTCCGTTTCCGCCACAACAGAGGAATCGGTACCAGGGTCGTTGAGGTAATACTCATAAGCGATGCCGGTCGGTTCGTAGCCGTTGGCTTTAGCCCACTCGGTGAGAGCGTCATAAGCCGGGGCGACAGAATCGTAGGGGCCACGATGGATGGTGGAAACATACTTGCCGGCTGGGATGACGATGCATTTGAGATCGCCCTCATCGGGGATCATTTTCGAAACCGGAAAACCGGCTTCCACATCCAGGGCGGTCATATCCAGGTTGTAATAAGCGCCAAAGGGCATGCCGGCGGGATATTCGCCGAGCGCAGTCAGGCGGGCCATGATAGCGCCATAGGCTTTGCCGAAAAACTCGGGCAACTTTTCCACAGGCAAGACAGCACGCATGGCCAAAGCGGGCTGGTCGGGCAGGTCCAACAACTTGATATCGTACGTCATGATTTCCTCCAATAGAACTTGTGTACTACATCTTAATTCAGAAGCTTTGGACGGTCAATGGGGGATATTCGAGGGAACGGTAGACGGTTAATTTTCCCATATTCCATAATGGTAATTAATATATTGTTTCTTGTCACGATTGTGATAGAATTAAAACGCTTGTAAAAGTAGTTCTAGAAAGAAAGAAATGTTCTTTTGATTTGGAACAAAATTGTGGTCAAGCTTTAAATCTTTAAGAAAGGAGTTCCAAATCATGTCTGAAAAAGAACAGGGAA
>JAAYUI010000014.1 GCA_012517765.1 Caldisericales bacterium
AGTTTCATGGTGTTGGCAAACACACATTCCATCTTCATCTGAAAGAGTGTCAGTGGAGATTCAACTTGAAGAATGACGACATTTATACTATATTATTGAAGGAGTTCAGGGGCAGTCCGATTAGCTAGTCTAAACCCTTTATTATAAATAAAGGCGAAATGTTAGGGTTTTTGAAATATTTGACAGGGACCGCATTGGATACCAAAAGGAGGATCGGATGAGTGAAAATAAAGAAAGGGTTTCCTTGCTTCTGGAAACATTAAAGGACAAGATAGATGCGATATCGGAATACGAAATTGAATCCCTGGATGCAATCATAGAAATCATTGAGAGTAAAAAAGAACTCATCGAGGAACAATCTGAGGAACTGCAGGAAGAGATCGAGGAGATAAAAAACCAGTTCGAAGATGATGAAGACGATGAAATCGAAGAAAAAACAGATTTCTCCGAAGAGGAGATAGGCAACTGGGCAAACGGGGTTTCACAAACATCCAGGAAAATTCTTCTGGAAAATGTGATGGATGAGTCACTGGACCAGGCAATCAAAGTATTGAGGGAAAATGCCAGAAAACTCTATGAATCATTTGATGAAACTATCAAGTCAATCATGAACATGACACACAACTAGCAGGTTAAAACACAAAAATAACTGGTTGCCAAATTGGAATGATTTTAAAGTAATGGTCTGTTAAATTGCATTCCATTTCCAATTTTTAGACGCTTGTTTCATTCAATTGGTCTAGCTGTTTTTTTAAAATTTCACAATATCTCTGAATTTATTTCAGCATATAAATCAAACATTGCTTGTGTTTTCTCTATTGGACCATCATACATCCAGCAACAGTATTCACAATTGGTCCATTTATGTGTTTGGCTACTTTCCTATAATAAAAACCGAAACCCCCGCCGGAAGGGGGTTAGGGTTTGGGGACAAGTCCCCGGAAAGAAAAGGAGGGTGGCCCAAATTGGGCGAGTTCATCTTAAGCCCTGGGGCCACCCTGTCAACAAATTTTGTCCCCAACTTGACAAAAATACCAGAAACCTTTTTGCTTAAAACATTTCTTTACCTTTACACATTTATAAATTTATCTTTTAACAACCCACAGAGTTATTGTGCAAAAAAATACAGGATATACCTTCAATATTTCTTTTGGTTTGCGGGGAAAATATTCAATAATTCGTGAAATTTTAATCATAATGGCTGCAAACTTAACTTTAAGCTTGCCACAAACCAAATATCGTTGAGTTTAAGGTTGCATACAATATACTTCCACCACAATGACCGGACTTGTACACCTACAACAACCTAGAAGGGGGCTTTGATGAAGAAATTTTTGTCACTAATGCTTTGTTTTGCGATCCTGATGGGCCTGGTACCGGGTATTTTCGCTCCAGGAACAGCAAACGCCATCTCCGATTTTGGTGTCGTTCCAATTGGCGGGCCACCAAAGCTTGGCGCTTTTGTGTCACCGTCATGGCTTGCATCGGAAGGTAACAGGGTCTACGTTGTCGAACAGGCAGCATTCAGGACCCAGGCCATAATGAAGAACGGGCAGCCCCAATTCGCATTTGGCCTTCACGGAAACCACGAAGAACAGATAAGTGACCCAGGCGGAATATTTGCCTATAGGGAAAAAATATACTGGATAGACAGGTCCCAGGGGAAAATCCTCGTCAGGGGCAACAAAATAGACTCACCATACGAAGGTGAATTCATACCAATTGGCACTGACGGCAGAAAACTCCTCAAGAGACCTGAAGGCATCTGGATAGACCAGAACAGGATATACATCGCCAATTCAGGTGCATCAAATGTGGTGGTGCTTGACCTGAATGGAAAATTCATCAGCACAATTGGCTCAAGAGGGATTGAAGATGGCAAACTTGGAAGCCCGGCCGGAATTTGTGTTCTGGCATCAAAACTGTTTGTCACCGACCCTCAAAACGGAAGGGTCGTTGTTTTCGATCTGGAAGGAAAATTTGTCCAGAACATACCGTCCGGACACCCCTTTGGAATAACGGCACTCGAAAACAAGGTTTATGTAACAGACGTAACGGCAGGCAAAGTAACCATTCTAAACCCTGATGGCACAACCATCTCTTCATTTGGTTCCCCCGGGTCAGGACAGGGTCAGCTTGGCAATCCGATAGGAATAACAATGCTTGATGGCAAAATTTATGTTGCCTCAAACACAAACAATCGCGTGGATGTTTTCGAACAGGATGGCAAGTATGCAGGTATTCTTGGCCTTCCAGTTGAACAGGCCGCCTCCTCTTTCGGCAGACCGTCAGGCGTTGCCTACAACGGCGAAAACATCGCAGTTTCAGATTCAGCAAGAAAAAAAGTGCTCATACTGACCAAAGAAGGCAAGTTCATATCAGAATTCGGCTCATTTGGAACAGGTGAGAGACAGTTTGCCAATCCTGTAGGACTTGATTACAAGAATGACAATGTTTATGTTGCAGACGCAGGCAATAATTGCATCAAGCAGTTTGCAACAGATGGTACTTTCAAAAAAATCATCGGTTCGCTTGGAAACGGCAACGGAAAATTGAATTCACCATCTGATGTTGTCATTGTTTCGTCGGTCAACAAGATGTTTGTTGCTGACTCCGGAAACAACCTTGTCCAGGTGTTCTCGCTTTCAGGCGAGTTTATCAACCAGTTTGGCGGATATGGCCAGGCCCCCGGCCAGTTCAGCAACCCAACCGGAATTTCATCAGATGGCAGGAAGCTCATAGTCGCAGATTCAGGTAACTGCAGGATCCAGGAATTCACGCTCGATGGAAAGCCAGTAAAACAGTACGGTTTTAAGGGCAGAGGCAAAGAACAACTCTTCTTCCCGCAGGATTGCTCGTACGACCAGTCGGGAAAGATATACGTCTCTGATACTTACAATGACAGGATAGTGGTCTTTGACAACGCATCCAGGAGGTCATGGATATTTGGAAGATCAGGCGGACCAGGAAGGGCAATTTTCTTCTCCAAATCTGGCGAAGAGAATGAAGACACAAACGATCCGGATATCAAAAAGGCCGCCGGATTTTTCTCGTTCCCGGTCGGGCTTGCATGCATCGAGGACAAGGTAATCGTTTCCGATACCCAGAACCTCAGACTCCAGTCTGTGCCATACAGCGCTATTTTTGATTTCCCAAAAGTAGATTCAGAGTCATTCGTTCCACAGTCAAGCAATGTTGTCTGGTTTACAGTGGCACCAAAAATACTCGATTTTGGCGTAATGCCTGTTGGAGAACAGGGCCAGAAGAGAATTGAAGTTCGCAACTGGACCGGTGGCGCACTCACCGGGAAGATTGAAATCACCCAGGAAATCCCGTTCCTTTCAGTCGACCCACCGACTTTCGTTGGCGATGTGAACTTCATCACTGTAAAAATAGACACCACAGGCATGACTGCCGGCCAGGCCATGAAGGCAACCATCAAGATAGCCACAAACAAAGGTGACCAGAGCATTGAAGCAGTTGTCCTCCCGTCTGACGGCTTTGGCTATTCGCTTCCCACCGAGCAGAGCTATTTTGTCGAGATGGAGTGCAATAATCCTGCAAGCCTCGAGATAACAGTAAATCCACAGAATGGTTTTGACCGCAATGTCAGCTTTAGCTACTCCATGCCACTCAAGAAATGCCTTACTCATCCATCTGGAAAAGCTGTTGAAAACCTGAGCTGTGATCCAAAAAGCTTTGAGTTATCAAATGTCACCGTCGAATTTAAACCCTCATCGGTCAAGATAAGGGAGAACAACAAGACGGCAATGACACTCATTCCAAAAGGAAACGTTACTCCTGGTATCTATGAGATAAGTGTAATGATGAATGGTGCAGGTGCGGCAAACAAGGAAGTCAAATTCACATTCATTCTTCTTGTAAATCCGTGCACCAATCCAGCAACCGATAAACAGGTGCCAAGGGCGCTTCTTACAGAAACCTTTACAGCAGTCTGGTGTCAGTACTGCCCATATCACAGGGAAGCTCAGTACAGGATGGCTGAAGAGTATGGTTTTGCAGAAATTATTCCACTTGCATACTATTGCTCTTCAACCAATGATCGTTCTGGACTAACACAAGACTCACATTCTTTCCGTTATAAATGGTACACACAAGAAGGTCTTCCTACCACGATGTTTAACGGGATATGGAACTTCTCCGAGGGAGACAAGCCTTTTGAGCGCCAGGCCCCGCCACCAGACAGGCTCCCAGACAGGAAAATGTCAGGAACGTCATTCAGCTACCTGCGCTTCAAGCAAAGGACTGAGACCTATCGAAACATGACCTCCCCAATATCGTTGTTCCTCCAAGCATCTGCTGATGGGGATAAAGGTGACGCTTATCTAGAAGTAAATACATTAAGTGATCTCTCAGGCTACAAAGATCTAAATGTCTATTTCACACTAGTAGAAAATAACGTCATTTATGAAGCCACGAATGGGGAAATGGAGCACAGCCTCAATGTGATGAAATTTCTCTACGATGAAAGCCAAAAAAAATCGCCAAAAGATGAAGCACTTGGTGATCCAATAAGCCTTTCTCCAGGAACAATAACAAAGCGAAACATTCGTTTCGAGCTTCCTCCCAATATATATGAGCGTCAGACACTTCTAAAGCGTAGTTTCGTAGTAGCCTGGATACAGGACAACACAAAGAAAGAGATCCTCCAGAGCACAATGGTTGATTTGGCCCAGCCACTACTCACATCCTACACATTCAGGCAGGTAAATGGCCAGCAAACATCAGTGCAGGCCGGCTCAAGGGCAAATTTCAAGTACATCCTCACAAACACCGGAAACATATTCATGGATTTCGGCGTCCAGATGACACACCTTGGCGGCCAGAACTGGGAAAACTCCCTGCTGGTAGACAAAGTACCATCACCAAATGGCGGCAGGATAACACTCGACCCGATGCAGTCATCACTCATCGAGCTCTCTGTGGAAGTCCCACCAGGAACATCCGAGGGGACAGAAAGCCTTTTCCGGGTTGAAGTTTTCGACGATCTTTCCGGGCAGTCTTCTTCCTCGGACCTCAAATTGATGGTCGAACCAGCAAAGCCACCGAGCTTTGAGGTTTCTTCGAGCACAAAATTTGTTGAAGTGGAGCCATCTGCAGAAACATCGTTCAATCTCACAGTCAACCCGATAAACGAATACAACAACCCTGTCACACTCCAACTTGACCAGGAATCCCAGAAGTATTTCCAGGCAAAATTTGATCCGCCAAATGGCGTGCCGCCATTTGAAACAAAAGTGACTATCAAATCTTCCGAGCAACTCGAATACTTTGAAGATGGTTACAAAATAAGGATTCTTGCAACAGGTTCAGATGCCAGGGGTGAAAAGATCGAGAAGGACATCACCATCAGAGCAACCGCAAAATTGCTCAGTCTGACGCTAAAACCTGAACGCAAGGTAATCACCTCCTGCGCAATCAATGAAATCTGCCGCCAGACTGAAGTAAAGATCAATCTTGAACCATCCGATATCCAATTAAAAGAGGCCAGGATTGATTTTGTCTATGATGGCAGATATCTCGAGGTTACAAATGTTTCCCTTGGACAGATGATGACCCGTTTTGGCGAGATAGCAGACATGCAATATGACATCAAGCCTGACAGGGTCAACATAAGGATCAAGAGGGAAAAAGGTGTCGTGGCAGACCAGAATGAAAATACCATCGTGGCAATAACACTTAAATCAACCGGTGACAAGATAGAGATCGACAATGTAAGAATAGGACTTGAAAATATTACCCTGCTCTCTGCTTCCGGCAGCAAGGCACTTACAAAGTCAGTGGACGAAACACTCTCTATCCGCAAAAACGCAAAACCACCTGTCATCCACCTCATTACACCAATTCAGAAGGACTCCCCGTGGCCAGATGAAGCCGAATCCAAGAGAAGATCAGAGCAAGGCCAGATAAACTACCGCGACATCACCACAACTGAAAAATCGCTCAAGATCTCTGGAAAGTGCGAATCTGAGGAGGGAGTAAAACAACTCACCCTTTTCGTCGGCGGAAACAAGGTCCAGCTGGCAAGCGATGGAACATTTGAATACACGATGAACCTCAAGGAAGGTTTCAACAATATCGTCGTGGTCTGCCAGAATTTTACCGGTGAAAGCGATGGCATAATGGTAATTGCTGTTCTGGACACAACCCCACCGGACCTTGTCATTGACAGGCCAAGCGAAGACCAGCTTTCTATGGACTACTCCATGACAACAGGCCAGAACTTTATCGAGTTTAGGGGTTTCACTGAAGAGAAGGCAAAAGTCACTGTTGCAGGTCGTCAGGTCCAGGTGAGGAAAGACCCAATAACTGATGACGAAACAAAGAGGTTTTTCTTTACGGAAAAGGTCCAGCTTGCCCAAGGGCTCAATGAAATAGTGGTTTCGGCCTGTGACGAAAACGGCAACTGCAGGGAATACACATACAGGATAACCTATGATCCAAAAGCGGCTGGAAAAACAACAAAAATAGAACTGTGGCTTGGCAAGACATCCATACTTGTCAACGGAGAAACCGTGAAACTGGTCACCGCACCAACTGCCTCCTCGCCACCACTTCCAAAAGATCTTTCAGGATCAACTTTCATGCCAATAGCCGAGGTTGCAAAAGCGCTCGATGTTGGAGTTGGCTGGAATGGCAAGGACAAAAAAGTCACGCTTACCCAACAGCTTGACAATGGCAAGAAAAAGATCATTGAGCTCTGGATTGGCAAGAAAACTGCAAAAATTGATGGCAAAGAAGTTTTCATCGATTCAGCAAAGAAACTCTATCCAACAATTGTGGGCGGCAAGACACTACTGCCGTTGAGGTTTGTTGGCGATGCCCTTGGCGCACTTGTCGAATATGAATCCAAAACCAGGAAGATAACGCTGACTTACCCAAAACCGTAAAAACAGCAATCACTCAGGAATAATAAAAAAGCCGCCCTAAAAAGGCGGCTTTTTTATTTCTAAAAAACCGACCCCTTTCTTTATCCAGTCACCAAACTAAACTCACATTCAGTACAAAATGTTTTTTAAAGAGGAGGTTTTTAATTGAAAAAAATAGCATCAGCTTTGCTGGCAATTGTTCTTTTTACCAGTCTCCCAGCAGGAAAAACAACTGCTGAGGAAGAAGAGGTAGTCCTTTTTGACAATTTTACAACTTCATCTCCAAACTTCAAAAACGGGCCAACAAAACCAACGACATTTAGCACGTCCCAATCATACAAGATCATTGGCATTGGCACGGTACATTTCAATAACGGCAAAGGCTCCAAAAATTATGGATCGATATCACTCAAACATGAAGACGGAACCGTATACGGCCCTTGGCAATCATACGCCCCGCCAGACGTGAAAGGTTCAGAAAAGATCTTCTGGATAGTCGAACCAAATGTTGTCATTAAACCCGGAAAATATGAGGTTATTGATTCTGATAAAGATACATGGTCGTGGACCGACGAATCTGGTGGGTGTGGACTTGCGCTCGTTGCTGCAAACAAAGTCAAGGAACAACCCTCTTCCGGAGGTCCTGGGGGCAAGGCCAAAACAATAGTATTGACGATTGGCAAACCAACCATGATTGTAAACGGGAAATCGGTGGAAATTGAAAAGGGGAAGAACACTGGCCCAATAATCATAAAAGGCAGGACAATGCTCCCGATCAGGTCTCTAATCGAGACACTGGGTGGGACAATTGACTGGAACAGCAAAGAGCAAAAAATAACCCTGAAACTTGAGGGAATATCAGTCGAACTCTGGATTGGCAAGAATACCGCCAGAGTTTCCGGCCGAGAAATAATCATTGACCAGCCACCTGTAATAGTTGGTGGCAGGACAATGGTGCCGCTAAGGTTTGTCTCGGAAAACCTCGGATGTTCCATCATTTGGGACGCCAAAGCAAAAACTATCACCGTCAAGTTTCTTGGAAAGCTCATCCCCATAAATGGTGGCTTGGTGGGTTCTGATGACGAACTGGCATCAGTTGCCTTTCCGCCTGATTTTGCATCATCAAACACAAGTGCTTCAATAACAATGGTTTCACCACCAAAAGACAATTTCTCAGGGCAATACAAAGTTGAGGTTTCAGCTGAAAAACCCGGAACTTTCAGTGTCGCAATCAAGGCAAATTTCAAGTTTGACCCAAAAAAAGACCGTGTCCTGGCTGAATCCCTTGACGAGCAGACAGGTCAATGGGTCAAGTGCGGCGATTCGCTTGATTATGACCCAGATGCCGGTGTCCTCTATTTCAACGACAATTTCGCGCAATCCTCAAAAACAATAACGACTTTCTCCACATCAGGCACCATGCAGGCTGCCCCACCACAAAACGCGAGGGTGTATCGGGCAGAGCACCAGCAAAACTGGCTCGACAGTGGTGTGAACACAGTATTGCCTGGCTCTAATTTCCGGATCACATACTTCAGGGCCGGGAGGCCATGTCTTGGTTGCCTCGAAGACAGGGTCCTCGATGATTCTGCCTGGGAAAACAGAGGCAGCGGAGGGCAAAACAACGATCCTACGACAGACAACTATATCGAAGACCTGGACAAAGCATTGAACGAGGCATACGAGAGGCTGACAGAATTTGATGGTAATAGTCTTTTCCAGCCACTTCAAACACCATTTGACGTGATAGTCATGGATTGCGGAAGGGGTGTGCAGGGTGAGACTGCAATCGGAGGCGGAGCCAGAAGGAGAATGTATATAAGCTGTAATGAGCTGGATGACTACGAAAACATGAAACTGGTTTCAACACACGAGTTGATCCATGTTTTTCAGGGCCAGCGCTACACAAACGGAAGGGCAGGCACAAACAGATGGTTTGTGGAAGCCGTTGCCACAGGGCTCTCTGCTTACATAACAAATGTTTCAGAAGGCGCAAAAAGAGATTATTATACTGGCGGGAGAAGCGGCTTCATGGACTACGAAAACTATCTCTGGACAACATTCTATTCAAATAATGCAAGAAGTTACTATACATGCGGCCTTTTCGTGGAATGGATGCTGAATGTGTATGGAGATTCAGCAATCACAAACATTTATTCCAGAGCAGAAGAGCTTGACCTGGACAGACTTTCAGGGTTCTTTTCCGGGGCTGGCACAAACCTTGAAGATGCCTTCTTCACTTACTGTCACAACCTGATGGTCAATCCGCTGGGTGGATGGGGAATGAATGCCACCATAAAAGCAAACATAGTAAGGGGAGGAACAATAAAGCCAAACAACAAGTTTTCCCCACAGACAAAACTGGTAACTTTTGAGGGTGACGTAGATGTCATGTCAGCACAAAGGGTTTTTCTCTCCACATCTGCACAAATAACCCAAACTGGCTTGCTAGTCATCGATTCAAGCGAAACAAAAGACGGCCTGAGGACCATCTCTTATGATCTGGTGAGTAGCAGATCTGATGATTACGCCAATTCAGGTGGACCAATAGACAGATACGAAAGCACCCTTCCATACAGAAAAACCTTGAGCGTAATGTATTTTGGCAGCTCTTCCAGTTCCACAAGAAAAGGGTTTGACCAGATGATCATAAACCAGGGAAATAGAAGGAGGATGCATGCAAAAATCCAGTATTACCTGCTCCTGGAACCAATAAAGACAAAGTTTGAGAGGGGAATAGTCGAGTGGACAACAAACGAGCTTGGCAACATCCCGGAAAGCTATATAAAAGGCTACAATATTTTTCTGAACGGGATAAAAGTCTCCGGAAAAGACCCAATCAAGCCAGCCAAAGGGACCATTTCTTTTAAGCACTCTGAAATATTGAGAAATCTTGATGATAGGGTGCAGATACAGGTTGTTGACAAATACGGCAACACCTGGCCATACATCCAGGAAAGTAAGCAAGCAAAAATCAAGATAACCGATACAAAAACAGATATTTCAAGTGACACCTTCACCCTTTATTTCACGCTCTCCATCGAGAACCTCCCAAAGGGCGCTACACCAACATACATCATACACCTTGAGGACGCCCCAAAACCGCTTGAGTTTACTACATCAAGAATCCAGCTCAACCTCCAGAGGATTTGCCCGGGTAATCCTTTTGCAGAAGCTGAGGATTACAATATAAGGATCCAAGCAATCAACTCGTCAACCAGGCAAACCATCGCGGAAGAGAAGTTCAAATATACGAAATGCCCCATAAAAGTAGGGAACGATGCCCCATAAAAAGTAAAATACAGGATGCAGTTTGGAGTGCCGAAGTTCTTCGGCACTCCAAAACAAAACACCTCACAGAAAACAAACCCTCCAGGCCAACGCGAGAATAGATAGGCAAAAGAACCAGCAACACCATTCAGCATTATGTAGTCCAAAAAAGAGCGTCTCCCTGAAATAGAAAAAGCCCCGGGTTTTGCCCGGGGCTTTTTGCTTTTGTTGTTACTTTATAACAGCATCACCTTGAGAAGCTAAAAGTAGCAGTTCTGGTTGTTTCGTCGTAGGTGACAATGCCACCAACTGCTTCGATGAATCCTCTCATCGGGACCATCGTGCTGTTATAGTTGACCTTTCTGGATTTTGTTGCGGCAGATCCGATGTATGGTGCCTGGGCCATGACTTCAGTCTTGATCTCCCTTGTACCATCAGGGTGAATTGTCTGGAGCTGGTAGTCTTTCTTACCGACAACTGTCTCGAATATCATCACATCACCATTGGTTCTCTTGATGGTTATTGTAATCTTTCTGGTTGCACCATCGTAAGCAACGCTTCCGCCTTTCTCTGGAGTTGCTCCCAAGAGATTTTCGGCAAGATCACGAAGACCAACGAATGTGCTGTTCTGGTAGAGCTCTGGGGAAGTTTTGAGTGTTATGGTCCTTGGCACATTGTTTTCCGTTATAGTAACAGTTTTGACATCAGCCTGGTTGTTTGTCGGTATCCTCATTTGCAATCTGGATTCAGTTGCACCATAGATTGTGACTGCAAGTGTGGCCTCGTTGCGGCTGGTCGAATTGTCCTTTGCCTTGACCATAAAGGTGTTGTTGCCAGGATTGACGATGACGTTTGCTGCCCAGTTGCCATTGGCGTTCATAGTTGCCGGAACACCATTGATTGTCACTTCTGACACGCCAGATTCGTCTTCAACCTTGACTTCGACTGTTGACGGGCCAATCGGTGAGTTTCCACCATTTATGGTTGGCTTCACAAGTGTGATCCTTGGCGGGGTATTGTCCGGAATACCTATGGTAACAGTTGCTGTTGCGGTCATTCCTGCCGCAGAAACTGTTATGAGTCCTGCCTGTCCTGGTGAACCAAGGGCAGTGAAGAGACCGCTTTCTGATATTGCACCAAGCGTCTGCGGTGTCACTGTCCAGCTAAACTTGATTCCTGGTATCTGCTGGCCAGTCTGTCCATAAGCAACAGCCGTGAACTGCTGGGTCGTGTTCGGGGCGACAATCACCGACTTCGGCGTGAGGTCAATTCTCGTCACCTGGACGATGTTGACGATAGCTGTTCCGGACTTGTCTCCAGACTGGGCGATGATTACACACATGCCAGGCTTTGAGGCGATAAAGACGCCATTGGTGCTGATTGTCCCATAGTCTGGCGGATTGACCGACCATGAAATCGGGGCACCGGAGATTTCAAAGCCATTCTTGTCTTTGACGATTGCCTTGAATGCCTGGGTCTCGCCCATGTTCATTGTGATATTGGATGGGGAAACAGTGATAGTTTCAATCTGGCCTGATGCCATGACTGTTATCGTGGAGGTTCCACAAACACCGGCTGAGCAGGCCTTTACAGTTCCAGTGCCTGCAATGGCACCAGCAGTAAATTTGCCGTTTGCATCAAAGATTCCAAGACCAGCTGGCTCTACAGACCAGGCTATTGGAACATTCATCGGGTTTCCAAGATCATCGTAGGCCTGAGCCATGAATTCCTTTGTGCTACCCATTGCAACAGTTGCTGTTGGCGGAGTGACAACAATTCTTGCCGGTCTATTGACGACATTGACTGTAGTCATGCCTTCCTTGCCATGGGCTCTTGCCCAGACATGGCAGGTTGTGCCAGCAGTTGTTGGCGCACTGTAGACACCAGACGGGGTAATTGTTCCGCAATCTGCTGCCCAGGTGAATGTTACACCCTGAAGTTCCTTGCCGGCCGTGTCAAATGCCTTTGCTCCAAATATCTGCTGTGAGCCAGGTGCAAGCGCGATGCTTGGACCAGGGTTCAAAACAATCTTGTCAACCTGGACCTGCGGGCCGGTGTTGATTCTGACACACAAACAAATTGTTTTATCATCTTGCAGATATACCTTTACTTCAGTTGCACCTGGTGTAGCAGAAAGATTGAGGACAACTGATGCAAGACCCTGATCGTTTGTCTGCACAAGTGAAGAGGAGCTGAACGATGAAGGCGGCTGGACTGTATTGGTAATTTCAAAACCAACATAAACTCCAGGAACACCGTTTGAGCCTGATGTGAGCTGCGCAACTATAGAGATTGCCTGTCCGGCTGTTGCAGCAGTGTCCTTACAGGTGCACGGCAACTCGCCAGTAATAGGTGCGGGAATTTGAGGAGATATAATTTTCAACTCCATGGATTTCAAATCATTATCGGCCGTAATTTCATAAGGATCTGAAAGGATTGGAGTCTGTTCCTGGGAAGTCTGTACAAACAATTGATATGATCCAGCCTTTTTAGGATTTTGAACGGCACCCTTTTTCTTTTCATCAAATTGTCTGCCAGGCCTATTGAGTGTCATTACAACATCCGGGGTCATGATGTTGTTGTCCGGATCAACAGCTATATCTACTGGGGTAGTAAAAACAAGCTGAGAACCATAATCTCCCTTTGTTACTCTGATTTGTGGCGAAGTTCTCAGAGCAACTGCTTTACTTATCTGGTAAGATTCTGGAAGAACTGGCGCCATTGTTCTTGCTTCTGTGATACCAGTTGATATGGCTTCGACAAGGGATTCACCGGCAACTTCTTCGAATGTGTCGTAATCGGCTGTTATAATATCGCCATCTTTTACAACATGCGAAGAAAACCTTATTTCACCACTTTCAAAATTGATCGTGTAATCCGAACCAGCTCTTAGAAGATAGGGATTATTTGGATCAATGTTTGGTGCTCTCCAGAGCCTGAAGCAGTAATCGAGTGGATCTATAATAGGGTTAATAGCGGGAGCATGCAACAATTTTCCAATTCCTCTCTGGGCATCAACATATACATGTTCGTCTTTGTGTCCAACCGTAAGACATGGATCAGCACCAGGTCCCATGGCCTGCTTGCCATCTGCATACTTGTAGTTGGCAAGAATGATTTCATATGGCTTGAGTGCCCTGCGGAACCTGATAAGTCCGGTTGCAAGATCAATTTCGTAATCTGCACACTTGAACTCGACAAGTTCGGTTTCCTGACCACCCCTGCCCCTCCAGAGTGTTACAAATGAAGCTCTATATGGAAAAGCAAGCGTTCCTTCTGTGATAACCGTCCCCCTGTCAATGTATTCAGTAGAAGATCCATTGATTTCTGTCAGAAGTGCAGATGATGGGAAGTATGTTTCGTTGCGAGATTTATAGATTCTGTAGGATTTCGCATAAGGAACGGCACGCCAAGATATCTTGACGGCATTCTGCGTTCCCTGGGCAAAATTCACTTCCATTGAATCTGAAGGTTCACCTTCACCATACATATTTACTGCAGCAACCCTAATAAACCATTTACCACTCCCTGTCAGCTGTGTCGAACCACCTGGAAGTGTTATCGGTTCTGCCTTAATGTATGCTGGTGGTTGTGGTGGCTCAAGTGTTGGAAGAATAACAAGGGAATTGGAATCCAGTTTTGCAGTTTTTGTGCCAGCCTGTGCGTATGGTACAATTATTTTGTTTTCGATTCTTGCCCAGCCACGCGTAAGCGTCCTGCCGAGAAGAGGGAAATTATTGCCAACCGATTTATTGCCAAAAGATGTTACTCCGACAGGAACGAGCCTTATGTCATTAAGACTAACAGAACCACTGCCATCGACATCATCGTAAATATATTCGCCAGGCTCAAAAGTATTATTTATTCTGATATTTTCAGTATGTGAGCAGTGTGTTGTAAAAACACGAGTTAAATCATCTGGGCTTACCAAACTCATGGGGAATGTAGTCGATGAAAGCGGAATAGCGTCCAGTTCTCCAGTTTTTACAATTGAACCGGCTGAATAGGATACAAGTACTGGCCCCTGATTTATCTCGACACTGGTGAGGCGGACATCCCCCGGGGTTACATCATTCGAACCATCCATATCGCGATACATCCATCCATCTAGAACCGGATTAGGATTAGGTGGTGGAGCGGGCGGAAAAGTAGGAGGACATGCATTTCCTGCTATTGGGGTCGATATCTCTGTATTGTTAGAGCCTCTTATAAAATCTGCTCCGGTATAGTTCACAAAGTTTGTACCAATAGCAGTTCTGTTAAATGTTATTAATTCAGCTTTCGTGATCTGGGATGTGTTGAATGGAACAAGTTGATTGTTCACATCAGCCTCTCCAGTTGAGGTAATACCAATAATTGAAGTTGGCATATAAGCTGCAACCGACCACGATGACAATCTGATATCCCCAGGAACAGGGGTTGTTCCCAGTGTTGTGCGCCCTGTGCCATTTTTGTATATGGGTTCTCCCGGATCATAAACAGCATCGACACTCAAAAAAACCTCTTCTTCACCGGAGATGATTTTAAAATCTATAAGTCTTGTGCCAACATCTCTGTTCCCTGGGCCGACTAATGACAATATGGAATAATATGTCATGGCACCATTGCTCATTATTGCAACAGTGCTAAGTCTTACATCTCCAGCATCAACGAGATAATTTGAGTTGCAATCCTGGTAAATGGCCTCCCCTGGATCATACGATCCGGGAGTCTGGCCATTGTCTGCATGTCTTGTATTTGTGCCACTAAAGGTCTGTAATGGGGCAGTAGAGATTCGGCCACCAGCATCCGGATCATTGAAGGCAACAGTGGTCAGTGGTGGGAAATAGACGATGCCTGTTAGCATGCTGTCACCAAATGAAACGGTGCCCGACTGGTCCCTGTCGTCAAACAGATAGTCTCCCTCGTTGTATATTCCATCCTCATTAACATCGACCATAGTCAACCTGATCAGTGACAGTGGCTGTAAAGGGAAACTGGGTGATGTGGTATCACAATCACCACAATCGCCATCTCCTGAGGCCACAATGGAGTTTTGTTTTGCATCTCCTCCGCCAACATCAGGCCAACCAGGAGTAGTAACAGGAGGACCAGCAATGATGACGCCTTTTACAACCATCAAGCGCCTGTCGCCTGGTGATATGCGGCCGTTGTGGTCCCTGTCTTCGTAGACCCATTCACCTGGATCAAACGTTCCATTATTGTTCCTTGGGTCTCCGGTCGGGAAGCATCTATCGAAGAACTTCACATCTGCCTGTTTTGGCATCATTGTGTAGTCTTCATTGGCTTCATAAGTGTAGGAGGCCCTGATCATGTCTCCCTCGCGCAATGGGTTTGTAAATGTTATATCACCAGTCGCGAAGTTGAGCTTGTAGTCGGCTCCAATCTGGAGTTTGGGATTAATGGAGATTACCGAGGAAGACACATACTCCGGAACCGTAGTCTCATTTGGGAGAGTGACGGTTATGGAGTCCTTGTTTGCCTCCAATGGTCTCGTGACGTTAAAACCAATCTGATATGAGGCCATCTTTCCGGCCGTCCTCGGATACGGTACAACCTTGACTTTGCTGACATCAGCAAAGGTTGGTGCCACTGGTATCGAGAGGAACAGCAAAGCAACCAAAGCTAGAGAAAGCAGACGTTTCATAGCATTTGCTCCTTTCTTAAACGCACTTTTCGTGCGAACCATCGCAAACTCGTCTGTTATTACATTATATTTCATTGTCTGGTTCAATCTCATCTAGACCTATGTTGTACTCCTGAATCTTTGTGTACAACGAACGCCTCGGTATCCCAAGGAGCTCCGCAGCTTTTGTGCGGTTGCCTTTGGTCTCCTTCAGCGCTCTCTTTATTAATCCGGCTTCAAGCTCCTCAACAGCCTCATGGAGCTTTGGCATGGCACCTTTGTTCTGAAACATCGGTTCTCTTGCCTTATAAGAAGTAATCGTGTGCGGTAAATATTCTGGAAGAATTAATGGCGAATTGGCGATGATGACTGCCCTGGCAATTGCATTTTCAAGCTCGCGGACGTTTCCCGGCCAATCATAATCACCAAGGAACTTCATTGCCTGGGGCGAAACACCAGCAATGATTTTATTATATTTCGAGCAGTATTTTTTTATGAAATGATCAACAAGGTCCTGAATGTCTTCCTTGCGCTCGCGAAGCGGCGGAAGGGTTATTGTCACTACATTCAGCCTGTAATAGAGATCTTCCCTGAAACGCTTTTCCCTGACCAGTGTTTCAAGGTCCTGGTTTGTGGCCGCTATTACCCTGGCTTCGGAGATGAGGACTTCCTTTCCCCCAACCCTGTCATAAGTTCTGTCCTGGAGGACCCTGAGGACTTTTGCCTGAAGCGGGAGACTCATGTCTCCGACTTCGTCGAGGAATATCGTTCCGTCAGCGGCCTGCTCAAATTTTCCCTTGTGGACAGAAACAGCATCAGTGAAGGCGCCCTTTTCATGACCAAAAAGTTCAGATTCAAGGAGGCCTTCCGGGATGGCAGCACAGTTGACAGCGACAAAGGGCTTGTCTCTGCGGTTAGAGTTCATAAAGATGGCCCTGGCAACGACATCTTTTCCTGTGCCAGATTCGCCCCTTATGAGCACTGTGGCATCAGATTCTGCGATCCTGCCAATAGATTTGTAAACTTGTTGCATTGCAGGGGAACTACCAATCAGTTCCTCAAGCCTGAAGCTTGCAGTCATACCCGTCTTGAGGGAAAACACCTCCGCTGTCAACTCCCTAAGTTGGAGCGCCTTGCGGATCTGTATCCTCATTTCTTCAATATCAAAGGGTTTAGTTATGTAATCGTAAGCGCCCTGCTTCATTGCCTCGATGGCAATATCGGATGACCCGTAGGCTGTCATAAGAATTACAGGCACGTCTATACCAGATTCTTTCATTTTCTTGAATGTCTTGATGCCATCCATGACCGGCATCCTGACATCCATTACAATGGCGTCGGGAAGGCTTTTCTTCGTTTTTTCAAGGGCCTCTTTTCCATCAGATGCAAATATGACAGACCAGCCCTCTTCTTCGCAGATTTCTTTAAGAAGGTCCCTTATTCCCTCTTCATCATCTGCAATTAAAACTGTGTGCTTTCTGCCTGCCATGCTTCCTTTCATGATGATCCCGGATTTAATTCTAAATCGGCTGCAGTCTAACAAATAAAAGTGTGTTTGTCAAGCCCCTTTTTTCAATATTGTGAAAAAGTATCCCATATTGACATGTGCTAATTCAGCACAAATATTGCATTTATCTACATTTCTTCGCATACATTATTTTATGAAAATATTACGCTCATCGCACATATTCTTAAGAATTTTAGTTTTTATTATAGCAAAAGACTGGCATCATTGGTTTGGGTCTTTTTCTTACGCTATATCAGTATGCATATTGATTATGATTAGGATATATTATGCAACATATTATGTTTTAGAGCATAATATATAATGATATAGTGACATTTAGCTAGTCATTACAGTTTTATACCAATATGCCTATCTAACACCGTTAGTTTCAAAACACAGACGAACATAATATAAAAGCTACTTTCTATAGATTACGAATAATGCTGGTGTCAATGATTTAAAAAGTCAAAAAAAGTGATGAAATATAGATCAATACTAAGAATTATCTATCTTCATAATGGAGATTCGGTTTACTATGACCAGAGATAGATGTGGATATGGTATACACTAATGTAACCTATAATAAAAAAGCCCCCGAAAAATCGGGGGCTTTTAAATATTATCTGATCAATCCATCTTCGGTGGCAAATTTTTGTATTTATTGTAGCGATAATCAGTGATTGGACCTTTTACTTCGAGAAGTTCCGAGATGTTTCTTTTTACAGCTTCTTTGACAAACGTCATTGCTTCAACCGGAGACCTGTGTGCGCCACCAACCGGCTCGTCGATAACCTCGTCTATCAACCCAAGCTGTTTGAGGTCTGGCGCTGTAAGCTTGAGCATCTGGGCTGTTTCCCTGAACCTGGTCCCGTCTCTGAAGAGGATTGAAGCGCACCCTTCAGGAGAAATCACTGAATACATTGCATACTTCATCATAAGGACCCTGTCACCAACACCAATTCCAAGGGCACCGCCAGAACCACCCTCGCCAATGACGACCGTTACGATTGGCACCTTGATCCCGAACATGTCCCTGATATTCGCAGCAATGGCCTCAGCCTGTCCTCTCTCTTCTGCACCAATTCCAGGATAGGCGCCTGGAGTGTCGAGAAGCGTTATGACCGGCGCATGGAACTTGTCAGCAAGCTCCATTACCCTCATGGCTTTCCTGTAGCCTTCAGGGGATGCCATTCCAAAGTTGCCCTTAATGTTCTCCTTGACATTGGAACCCCTGTTGTGGCCGATAATAAAAACCGTCATGCCATCGAGTGAGCCCACCGATGCCCACATTGCATGGTCATCGGCAAAATATCTGTCTCCGTGGAGCATTATGTAGTCCGGGGTCATAAATCTTACATGATCCTGAACCTTTGGTCTCATGACATGGCGCGCAACCTGGACTGTCTGGTAGGGAGTAAGATTGGAATATATTTCTTTAAGACCTTCTTCTATTTCCCTCTGGACTGCCTGGATGGAATTTGTCAGGTCGAGCGAGCGAGCTATTGCCTGCTTGCGAAAATCCTCTAGCTTCTGCTCAAGTTCAACTATCGGCTTCTCAAAATCAAGATAGACCATCAGGCCACCTCCATCGGAACACCACGGTAGAGGGAAAGGATTTTACCAAGCATCCAGCGCATGTTTTTTCTTTCGACAACTTTGTCCAGGAAACCTTTCTCCTGGAGAAATTCAGCTGTCTGGAAGCCTGGTGGTAATTTCTGCTTTATTGTCTGCTCAATGACCCTTGGCCCCGCAAAACCTATAAGTGCACCCGGTTCGGAAATGATTATGTCACCCTGGAAAGCAAAAGACGCCGATGCACCGCCGGTGCAGGGGTTGCAGATGACCGAAATATAAAGGCCACCATGCTCCTGAAATCTGTAAATGGCACCGGACAATCTGGCAAGCTGCATGAGTGCAAAAACAGATTCCTGCATCCTGGCCCCACCTGACTGGGAGAAAATGATCATTGGCACTTTTTCCTTAAGAGCATGTTCGGCAAGCCTCATTATTTTCTCGCCAACAACAACGCCCATGGAGCCACCGATAAATTCGAAGTTCATAAAACCGATGGCCACTTTTGTTCCATGAATCGAGGCATCACCAGTCACTATGGCATCATTCTCGCCAGTTTTGCTGATTGTGTCAGCAATCCTGTCACCATATGGCTTTGAATCTGCAAAACCAATAAGATCCTTTGAAACCAGGTTCCCCAAGAGTTCCTTGAAAGAACCCTCATCAACAGTCATTTTGATTCTCTCCCTGACGGGGACCTGCTCGTGGCTTCCACATCTTGGGCAGACCCTCATGTTCGCCTCAAAAGCAGGCATGTCCAGCGGTCTGTTACATCCCTTGCACTTCAAGACGTTGTCTTCAGGCATCCATCCTCCCAAAAGCGATACAGCAGTTATGGCCACCAAACCCAAAAGAGTTTGAAAGAGCACATCTGATTTCCTTTTTCACAGCCTTTGCGGCAATGTTGAGCCTACTTTCGGGGTCAGGATTTTCAAAGTTTAGCGAGGGATGAATTGTCTTGTTGACCATCTGGAGTGCAACCGCAGCAGCTTCAACTGCCCCGGCAGCACCAAGCAGGTGCCCGACCATTGATTTCGTCGAATTGACAAGTATTTCTTCAGTCCGATCTCCAAACACATCTGCAATTGCCTTGGCTTCTATCCTGTCATTGAGTGGGGTTGAGGTCCCATGGGCATTAATATAATCTACATCTCCGGTACTTATGCCCGCCTTGCGCATCGCATTCTTCATGCATGCTTTTGCACCCCAGCCATCCGGGTCCGGCTGTGTTATGTGGTAAGCATCACTTGAGTAGCCAGAGCTCTTTATCTCACAATAAATCTGTGCTCCCCTGGCCCTTGCGTGTTCATATTCTTCAAGCAGCAAGACAGCTCCACCCTCGCCCATGACAAAACCATCGCGGTCCTTGTCAAACGGACGTGATGCTTTCTCTGGGTCGTCATTTCTTGTGGAAAGAGCCTTCATGTTTGCAAAACCAATAACGCCCAGCGGGATGAGAGAAGCCTCTACGCCACCTGCAAACATGAGATCTGCATCATCGCGCTTGATCATTTCGGAGGCTTCCGCAAGAGCATAATTGGAGGTTGCACAAGCAGTAACGATGTTCGAGGAAGGGCCACGCAGGCCATATTTCATGGACACATGGGCAGATGCCATATTACCAATCATCATTGGCACAAACAATGGCGACACCCTTGTCGGACCTTTCTCGATCCTCGTTAGGATGTTTTTCTCGATCGTCTGAAGACCACCAATACCAGTCGATATAAGCGTTCCAATACGGTCCCTGTCAGAATTATCAAGATTGATTCCGGAATCATCGACGCAAAGCGCTGAGGCGGCAATGGCATATTGGACAAAAAGGTCTGTTCGCGGGATTTCTCTTGAATCAATATATCTCGATGGTTCAAAATCCTTGACCTCGGCACCTATCTGAACCGGATAGCCCGACATGTCATACTTGGCAATTTTTCCAATGCCGGACTTGCCTTCAGCAAGCGATTTCCAGAAAGCTTCTTTTCCGATACCAGCCGGCGTAACCAGGCCAAGGCCAGTTACGACTACGCGTCTCATTACGAAAGCTTCTTCTGGACGTAATCAACAGCTGATGCTACTGTTGTTATTTTTGGGAGGTCTTCGTCCGGGATTGAAACGCCAAATTTCTCCTCGAGTTCCATGGTGACATCGACAAGGCCGAGGCTGTCAGCGCCAAGGTCGTCCATAAACTTGGATTCCATCTTGATTTTGTCTTTTTCGACGCCAAGCTTCTCGACTATGATGTCCTTCATCTGTTCAAAAATTTCGTTTGTGTTCATGATTCACCTCTTGTAATGTGGATTAGAGGAGTCCGCCATCGATTACGATGGTGGCTCCGTTTATATAGCTGCCTTTCGGGGAGGCAAGGAAGGAGACGACTCCTGCAATGTCTTCCGGAAGGCCAAATCTTCGGAGCGGTATCCTGCTCAAATAGTCGTTTCTAACCTGTTCTGTGAGTGCATGGGTCATCGGTGTTTCAATAAAGCCGGGGGCGATTGCATTGCACGTTATGCCCCTTGAGCCCATCTCTTTGGCAACTGACTTTGTAAAGGCAATTATGCCTGCTTTTGATGCGGCATAGTTGGCTTGACCCATGTTGCCCATGATCCCTATCACAGAAGAAATGTTTATGATTCTGCCTTTTGTTTCCATTAGCGACCTGAGGCAGGCTTTTGTGCAATTGAAGGTGCCCTTGAGGTTGATCTCGATGACTTTGTCCCAGTCAGATTCTTTCATCCTCAAAAGGAGCGTGTCTGCCGTAATCCCGGCATTGTTTACAAGGATGTCGATCTTGCCGAGTTCGGTGGCAACTTTCTTTACCATTTCTTCGCATGATGCCAGGCTGGCGACATTGGCCTCTACAAAAATTGCCTTTCTGCCCAGTTCACGGACAAGCCTCGCGGTCTCTTTCGCATTTTCAAGTTCGGCCTCAAAGGGATAATTTACCACTATGTCCGCGCCATCTTTTGCCAGTTCGAGTGCGATTGACCTGCCTATACCCCTTGATGAACCTGTTACAAGTGCTACTTTTCCTTCAAGGTCTACCATTCCAGGACCACAGCTCCCCATGTCAGTCCAGCGCCAAAGGCCACTGCGAGGAGCTTGTCTCCTTTCTTTATTTTTCCTTCTCTTATTGCCATGTCTATGGTTATCGGGATTGTTGCTGCAGAGGTATTTCCAGTCTTATCCAGGGTCACAAGGACTTTTTCCATGGGTATCCCCAGCTTTTGGGAGGCCGATTCAATGATCCTTATGTTCGCCTGGTGCGGTACAAACCAGCTGATGTCGGAGGCCACCATTCCTGCTTTGTCAAGAACCTCCTTGCAACTCTTTGCCATTGCCCTTACTGCAAACTTGAAGACTTCAGGCCCGTTCATATGGACATAATGCAGTCTCTTGTCAACTGTTTCATGGGTGGCAGGCAACGCTGAGCCTCCAGCCGGGAGAGTGAGGTTGTGCCCGCCAGAACCATCGGCCCCAAGGACCGAGTATACAATGCCATTTCTTTCAGTTTCACCAACAATGACAGCCCCAGCACCATCCCCAAAAAGGACGCATGTTGACCTGTCAGTCCAGTCCAGGATCCTTGTGAGTGATTCTGCACCAATGACAAGTATTTTTTTGTATGCTCCCGATCTGACAAAAGAATTCGCAAGCGTCAAAGCATATACAAAGCCAGTACAGCCTGCCGCAATATCAAACGCAGGTGGCCCAACAATGCCCAGCTTGGAAGCAACAATGCATGCTGTTGATGGAAAGAGCATGTCTGGTGTTGCTGTAGCAACGATAAACATGTCTATGTCTTTTGCCTCAAGGCCCGCATTTTCAAGGGCCCTCTGGGCAGCAATTACGGAAATGTCAGATGTTGCCTGTTCTTCGGCCACAACATGGCGGTTCCTTATCCCAGACCTGGACACTATCCATTCATCGGTAGTGTCAACAATTTTTTCCATGTCAAAATTTGTAAGTACCTTCTCGGGCAGGTAGGTCCCTATGCCCAAGATTCCGGTGTTTGTCATTTCTCCACCTTTCGAAGTGCAGCCAGAAGCCTTCCTGAAACGGCAATTTCATCACCAACATAGGCCGTTGCATTGCACTTGAAGACACCCATTTTGACGCTTTCAACTTCAATTTCAAGTCTTAACAGGTCGCCAGGGATAACCTGCTTCTTGAACCTCAAATTTTCAATGCCGGCGAAAAAGGCAAGTGCGCCTTCATACTCTGGTAGTGTCAAGCCACAAACAGCACCAACCTGTGCGAGGGCCTCCACAATCAATACTCCCGGCATCACCGGATAATCAGGAAAGTGTCCCTGAAAATGAGATTCTGTTCCTGTTACCGCCTTGATTCCTACAGCTTTGACCCCAGGCTCAAGCTCAAGTATCTTGTCCACAAAAAGGAACGGGTAACGGTGTGGCAGAATTTTCTGAATTTCGCTTTGATTAAGCTCCACTTTGTCTCCTGTCAGCAAGCATCAGCAGAAGTGACGCTAAAAATGCCGCAAAAAGAAAATAGCTTGCAATGGCTGTTGTTTTTACGACCTTCTGCCTGTTTCGCCTTTCACGCCATGCATCAATGACGTTTTGCGTGAACAGTCCAGGCACCTTATGAACCCTAAGCAAATCCTTAAGTTCGCTCATCATATTGTTACTGTCTTTGATTCATGTCTGGCCTGGCTGGTTACATTAAAAAATCCCCCGCCCTTATGGGCGGGGGATTAAATTCAGTTCTGAAACTATCTTTTTATGGGTTCTTGGGGCACTTTGGTGGTGTATAATCTATTGTTACCTTTTTTTCATTTGCATCATACTGGACGTTTGCACCGAGGGTCTCGCTTATGAAGCGGAACGGAACAAGGGTTCTGCCAGTAGGTTTGTATATATATGGAACGACTTTTTTGTCCTTGTCATCTATCGCTATAGGAGTTCCATTCACAACAGCAGTTGGTTTATCGATCCAAAGTTCGATCTTGTTAAGGCAATTGCTGACAATAATCTTCCTTTGGGTACCATCCCATTCAACTTTACAGTCAAGCGCCTCACTGACAGCCCTTATCGGGATCATTGTCCTGCTGAACTTTATTTCTGGTGGCTGGTCCAGTGTCATCTGCTGGTTGTTTCTCATCATGTAGCCCCTGCCAATCCAGAGCTCTATGTGAACATTTGTGTCTTTTAGCACTGCCCAGATGCTTCCGGAGAGCGTGTCGCCGGTCGGGGTTATGATTGTGTATTCAATCTGGTTCTTTCCGCCCGGCTTGAGGGTTATTGAAACATGGATGCAGCCATTGCCATCTGCAACGTACTGGGTCCCGGCTATGATGACCAGTGTTTGCGGCTGGAAGCCGCACCAGTCGAATTCCCAAGGATTCTGCTCTATTACCCATGGATTGTCAAACGAACCGTCACCAGGAACAGGCGCTCCACCGGCAGGTGGAAGTGGTTGCGGGAAAGTCGGCGGATGGACGGCCTTCGGCTGGCAGAAGGTTTCGTTTGAGGCCTCCGATATATTGCCAAACTGGTCAATCGTCCTGGCGATGTAGTAGTATGTTTTTCCGTTTGTCAGGCCCGTGTCGGTATACTGCGTCAGGGAAACCGGGAAATCGTGTATTGGTGACTTGTTTTTTTGCGCCTGGCCTGGCTCATCGGCCCTGTAGACGTAATAGGAGATGACCTTTCCTGGTGGCGCGAAAGCGGCCGTCCACTGGAGTTTTATGGCCCTGTCACCTGGAACACAGTTAAGGTTGTACGGCTTTGAGGGCGGTTCCTTTGATCCACCAATAAAGCATGGCGAACCATTGCTCTGGTACATCCACTTGATGGTTATCTCATAGTGGTTTGGGTCAACCGGGTCCTGCCAGATGCCCTCTATCTTGATTTTGGCATAATTTTGCTCGTTAATGGTCTTGAAGGCATAAGTGGCACCAATCTCGATGTTCTGGCAATTTTCCCTCACACTTGAAACGGCAGGATAGCCTTCTCCCGGGACACACTCTGCATCGGCAAAATCAACAGCATTCCTTATAAATCTGCCACACATCCTTGGGGCACCAAAACCACAATCAACGACAAGATCGGCAAGCGTCGGATCAGTTGTCTTGTTGCCAAGCGAGAAGTCAAAACCATCACCTATCTTGCAATCAAGCTTGACAACGCCTGATCCGATGTTGGCCGGCAAATCACCGGATGTTGCAAGGCCAATGCCGGAATTGGTGTCAGAGTAGTTGCAATAGTAAAGGTAGAAAACAAGACCATTCTTCAGGACACCAGGAGAAGCGACCCTCTGTGCATCAAAATCGCCTATCTTGCCAACATCGAGGGAAACACCCCTCTTGTCAAAACTTATTCCATTGACCGAGGTTGCAATCCCTATCTGGCTGGTTTTCTCGTCCCTCATCGAGGTGTCGTACCACATGTAGTAGTAGACGCCGTCAAAGACCACGCTTGGCGCCCTGACCGTAAAGTTGTCAAAATCGGTTATCTTGTCGCCAAGGTCGAGGACAGCTCCGCCAGTTTTTTCACCAATATTTTTGGTCCAGGTCGAGCCATCATACGATGTGGCATAACCAATCCTCCATCTTGAATCAATTTTGGACTGGCCCTCATACCACATCTTGTAGATGTTATTGACCTTTACAACCGAGCATTTCCCGACCTGGAAACCATCAAAAGCCAGCTCGTTTGTGGGCATGAGTATCTGGCCCTTCTTGCTCCAATAATTGCCGGTATTGCTCTCGGCAAGGCCAAGGGTCATTCTGCCCTTGGTGTCAACGGCAACGTAGTACATCCTGAGTTTTCCGTTGTCATTGATGACCCACGGAGACTGGACAGAGAACCCGTCATACTCGTTGCTGGCACCAGTCCCAAGGACTGCACCTGGAGCTTCGATCCCGCCTGCAGTTCCATCCACTCTGGTCCATTTCTTTCCATCAGGCGAGATTGCATAGCCTATTCTCCCCTGCCTGCCAGAGCCACCCATCCAGTTGATCCAGCCGGTATACCACATGTGGTATCTGCCTTCCCAGTAGATAACGCAAGGGTCGGTCACGGCCGAGGAATCGAAGTATTTTGATTCGCCAGGCTTTGCCTTCCTGGCAAGAAGGACTGGATTGTCCTTATATTTTGCGAAAGACGGTACAGTTATGCTGTCTGACGTGGCCGAAAAAACGACCGGAGCAGCAAGCACAAAAGCAAGAAGCGCACAAAGCGTTCTTTTCATGGCTTTCTCCTTTCAAAAAAGGTACGCACCAACCATCATTTTGGTTCACCCCCAAATTGATGTCGCTTCATCACACGAAATCTACATTAAAGTATAATACTGATTGCAAACTAGCACAAATATATTTTTATGTCAAGCATTGATGACATTTGATGACTTTTGGTCAAGATAGTCCTCCAGCATTAGTTTTGTTTGTTCTATTACCATCTGCCTGAGCTGGTCTGGCTTGGTTACAACACACTCATTTCCATACCCCATCACCCACCGCAAAATCTCGTGGTTGATTGCGACTCTTGCCGTAAAAATAATGCTCCCGTCATCATTTTTGACAATCTTCTGCGTGCCGTGCCACACAAGCTCTGACACAAAAGGCGCAACGCTTTTTTTGAACAGGATTTCGACGTCTTCAACCGGCCCCGTAATCATCACTTCAAAAGCGTTTGAAAGATGGCTGTCCAGATCTATGGGTTTCCTGGCAAACCTTTCCCTTGTGAGTGTGATATCTTTCATCCTGTTGATCCTGTACATGATGAGGCTGTCACTGTCCTCAGGTGCTGCAATCATGTAATAGGCGTGCCTCTTGAAAAAAAGCTCGCAAGGCCTGACTTTCCTTAATCTTTCATCAGGCTTGTTCGGGCGTTCGTACTTGAAATTGATTACAGTTGCCGAGTCTATGGCAACCCTGATTTTTTGTATCTTTTTTATTTCGTTGAGGTAAACAACCTTGAATTCGTCAGCTGGTTTTTCTTTGGATTGCTGGTTCTCGTTTGTAATTTTTTCAATGATTTCCCGGGCTATCCTCGAGAGGGAGGGGTCTTTTGAATCAATTATCCTGCCAAGACCCGTTGTTATAACAAACTTGTCAAACCTGCTCAGCCCAAAACTGCCAAAATCAGGTGCAGTCTCAAGCCAGTAACCATTCATGTCCGACCGGACATTAAAGCCTTCGTCCCTTAGCTTGTCTATGTCCCTTATTATCTGACGCCTTGAAACCTCAAGCTTGCCCGATATTTCAGCACTTGTAAGTTTCCTGCCGCTAGCTTGCAACAGCATCTCAAGGAGCTGCAGGATTCTTGTAAGTGCCAGCATTCGTGTTTATTCTAGCCTAAATGTTGCAATCACGTTTTCAATGGTCTCTTTTGTTTTATTATCATCAGCATCGAAAGTACCCATCACAATATAAGCATCGTTCTTGCCTGGCACAACAAGTGTTATCATACCTATCTCCCTGTCCATCCTGCTTGTCTTGCCAAGAAAAAGCGAACAGTCCTTGTCCAGAAATTTCACCTTTTCCCTGCTGAGGATTTCAATTTTGCTGCCGGTTGTCTTGAGGATTTCATCAAGAGCCTTCTCCGGGTCTCCTTCCGGAACATCCTTGTCTGAAATCTTCAATATCTGAACAGAGGCCATCGGATCAAGCGAATCGACTCCTGTAACAATACCAGAATCCTGCATTCTCATATAGAGCCATTTGTCCGGAAAAGCTATGGAAAAACCGTCAAACACTTTCTGTAAACCATCTGAAGTGCCGTAGGTACCCTTTCCGTCAGGAAACAGGCCTTCAAGCGAACCATCTTGCGAACCAGATTCCTTGAGAAGGTCTTTTGTGGTTGTTTGCTTTATTTTTTCAAACGGCCACGCGTTAATGAAGAAGGCTGTTGCAAAATACGACACAATCCCGACCGCAAATGCAAGCATTATTGCAGTGGACAGCTTGACACCATTCTGTTTCATCAATCATTCCTTTCGCTGTTACAACTAGCAGAAAATCACTACCCGCCAAGCTTGTAAAGACAGATGAGCCTGTGGTTTTTGTCCATGGTCACCTGGATTGAATTTGTCCTGAAATCGGTCCCGACAATATCACCATCCAAAGCCCAGCCTGCAAAAGAATATTTGCCATCATCAAGTTCTAGCGGAGCAGGGCCAACTGTTACGACAGTTCCTGCCTTATAAAGACCGTCTTTGTCTGGTGGAGGATTTATGCTCAGCCTGAGGTCTATGCGCCTGCCATCGGCATCAGCTAAGAAGAAAAGCTCATATCTGTCACTGGCCGGCTGGTAGTTGGCCAGAATGTTGTATGATTTGTCAACATTTATGGTTAAGATTTCCTTTCCAGGAATCGAATTATCACCAATTATCCAACCAACAAATTTGTATTTAAGTTCTCCGATGACGATCTCTTTTGGTGCCGGGCCGATTGATACCTGTGTTCCAGCCATATAAGCACTGGAATTGCCCGGGCAATCGCCTTCCGGTTTTATGGGTATTTTTCCACTGTAGGCAACAGGTTTCCAGTTGATTGCAAAATCTGAGGTGACCGTAAAACAATCCACCGGCACGGTGTCATAAACAGCATATATCTTTGGTTTTACATATTTGTCAGGGTTTGCCTGGCAACCATCAACGTTGGCAAACAAAACTGCAACACCCTTCTCGGCGTCCTCGATTGGACTTCTCAATGCATAAACCGGGCCAACCCATGTCCACTTTCTGAAACGGTAAAGCTTGTTGGTTTTGACAAGCAGGGGAGCTTCAACAACCCTCAACGATGACGTCGAAGGACCGTCCCTCGCAGGCCACCACGTTCCAGCGTGTCCGCCGAGAGATTTGCCGATGGGCTGCATGAATTCATCAACGGCCTCGCCATCAACCCTGACTTCAACAGGCTGGAATTCAAGGTGGATAATGTTTCTTCCATAATCGTCCTTTTCATACGAGTCAGAAAAAGCAGTCACTTTTATGTAGGCCCTGAGATAATTCTGACCGTCTTTCTCGACAACTGTATAGTAAGATTTCGATTTCAGGAGCTTTTCAAATTGTCCAAAAGATGTTGGCCTGGCCATAAAATAGAGTGGCTGTAATTTTGTCATGCCAAGCTCGTATGCCATTGGGGCCGATATCACCCAAACCTCATCGCCATCAGCATCAACGGCTGTTTTTACCTTGATGATCGAGGTTTGCCCGCAATGACCTACAAGAAGAGGCAAAGGCCTTGTTTTGACAAAATCAGATTTCCAGGTCTCGACAAGTTGTGGCGAACCTTCAGCATCAGATACCCATGTCTGCAATTCCCAGGAATACTCAGCACCCGGCTTTAGTCCCTCGACAACCATTGATTCTTGTACGGGATTTATTTTATCAAACGTCTTCTGGCCGTCTGGGCCTTTGACCACAATCTTGTAATGAGTTGGAAAAGCTTTCTTCCACCAGTTTTCCCCATATTCCTGGATTTTTCTCTTTGCCAGGTCCTTCATTTGTGGTGTCGCTGACCAGAAGAGCTTGAGTCTTGTTGATTCAGCAACATTCTCTTTCCCCCTGGCACCAAGCCTGCCTGGTTCGTACACTGCCTCAATCCTGAAAGGCCTGTCAATCTTTTCTATAAAAAATGTTGAATCGACGCCTTCCAGTAGTGGATTGTTTGTGAAAGTGAAATATGCAAATCTCCCCTGCGATATCTCATCAAACTTGATGGGAGAGATATCAACAAACCTTTCGGTGATCTCCACCTTCCCATCCACAAGTGCGGCATCCGAAAAATGGACCCTGAATTTTGAAAGTTCCCAGTAGGTCCCCTCTGCGAGTACCCTGTCCCTGACGGCGGGCTTTATGAGCAGTTTCTGATTGGGATACGCCGGATCTGTTTGCGGCATCCACCTGTACAATTTTCCCAGCGACATGAAACCCTGAATGAGATGGTTTTTGCCAGACTGCTCAAACATGCTTGATACGCCGTTGTTTGATGTTGCAAGTGGTAACGCTGAAAGACCGGCTATTTCCGGTGGATCAACCGAATAGTCAAACCTGAATTCATTTTTATATCTCAGCTTGGCCCTGACCGTCATGTCCATGACGCCGTCAAAACCCATTGAAGAGCTGGTCTCGTCAAAAACGATGTCGTGAAAGAGGGACCTTATCGCACATGCTGACTCGGAAGAAGGCTTCTGGACATACTCTCCACCAACCTCTTCAAAAACTGTCCCAACAGGCCTGAACCTGAAATCAAGGAAATTGTCCTGCGCAACAATCACAGGAACAACAGTATATGGCTGGCAGGTATTGAACTTTACATTCTCTCTTGCAAAACCGCTCTCTGGAAAATAACCCTGGGAAAGTTGGTCAAGAAAAGCTCCACTGGCAAGGCCTTTTTTGTCACTGGCCAGCTCGCCAACCGAGAAGGGTGGGTCCGGGGACGCAAACACTTTGACGTCATAATAACTGCGCTCAGCGGCCGGCATTGTCCAGTTGACCTTTTTGTTTGAAAGGGTCGCTTCAATCCTCTCCCTGATGCTTTTTGGATCGTCAGATGATACCGTGAGGGCATTATAGAGCTTGCCTGTATTGACCGGCTGGCCATTCTGGTAATAGGTGTAGCTTTCACCAAGCTGGACAAGCTTGAGGTTTGGGGCATGGAAAGAAATGTAGTCTGCAAAATCTTTTACGTTGACGAGTCTTTTGAGGTTTGTTCCATTGAGCCTGGTATCGGTAGCAACCGGCACAAGGGCGACCTTGAACCTCGGGAAGGAAGAGAATTGGGGGAATTCTTCATTTGCAAAAGCATGGTGGTCGAGTTTCCCGATTGAACAATAGGCATCAAGTTCAAAATGGAGCCTTGTTGGAACAGAGACAATGCTAAGGACCTGAGGGTTTACGGGAAACGAAAACCCCACAAGAATAATGCAGGAAAGGCATATCCCCAAAAACTTTGTCCTGATCATGCCCAAATAATACCATCGAGTGACAATTCCCTCAAGACCACAAAAAACAAAAAAAGGCCCCTCGCGGGCCTTTATGGTGTTTCCCTGACGCAATTGGTAGCGCCAAGGAGAATCGAACTCCTATCTAGGGATTGAGAGCCCCTCGTACTGACCATTATACTATGGCGCCGTTCTCCTCTTTTTGGCTGCCAGACTAGGGCTCGAACCTAGAGTCTCCTGATCCAGAGTCAGGCGTGTTACCAATTACACCATCCGGCAGCGCGTATGTTTATATAATACAAGTCGGTTTTTAGGTCAAGTAATATTTGTCGAGCCAAGTTTAATCCTTCCAGAAAAGCGGCTCCCAGGCCTGGGCACTGTAGGGTTTCCAGAGAGGATCAGAGAGCTCTTCTCCCTTTAAGACCTGGGAGGTGAAAGCGCCAAGTAGTTCTTTTCCAAGCCCAATGAGTTTCTCGTCTTTCAGAGTCCCTATAAAAGACTGGAACTTTGAAAGTCCGTCCTTTGCCTGCCCAAGCACCTCCTGGACAAGCAGAAGGTTAAGGGAATAATAGAAGGCTTCATTTTCGTATTGCACTTCCCCATCGAGTTTCGCTGTAAAGGCTTTTATCCCAGCATCATAGCGGTCCTTGAATCTCGGATTGTCAAACACAAACTTGCCATTATTGTAGGTGCAGACTCTTTGTGTGTAAGGCTGGCTCCCCAAAGTTTTGGCCAGCCTGGACCAGCGCGTGTCAAGCGCTATGATGTCGAAATTGCCGTCAAAATCCACGTCCTCAAAGTCCCTTGTGGCATAGCCAGGGCCAAGCTCATTCGGGATTTCATTGAAGGAGCTGTCAAGGACTTTGACAAATGTGTCTTCAAGCCTGTCTCCTCCAAACTTTATCATGATCGCATAGCCCTTTTCATTATCAGAAAGCTTTGCCCCCCACTGGCGTTCTGGCGCCAGCTGGACATTTTCGGCCCTGAAAGGTTTTGCTTGTTTAACTATTTTTAAATCTCCACCAGAATCATCCGCAATGATTGCCATGTACTGGGCGATACCCGATTCGGGACTTTTCGCCAGAACAAAGAGGTTATCACCCACCATGTTTCTCTTTTCTGCAATGCTGAAGCCAGCTGGTATAAACTTTGCAATGCGTTCCTCAAAGGTTTTGCCAGTACCATCATTTTGGGTGGTCCCACAAGAAAGGATGGGCAGGGCAAACAGCAAAGCAACGCACGAAGACAAAACTTTTTTCATACTAGATATGATAATCCTTCCGTAATGATGTTTCAAAGCTACTTTACCTTCTCCCATGAAACGGGTGGGTATTCAACCTGATCTTCTCCCCACACTTCCACAAGTTTCTTGCCAGTTTCTAGGGCTTCTTCCATCTTGGCCGCCATTTCAGACGCCTGCTCAAAATTGCGCTTGTTTTGCAAAGTTTTCATGAAATCAATGACGTTCTGGCCATGAATGTCAATTGACATACCGGTTTCAAAACAAAACCACGCGTCAATCGCCGAGTAGTACGAGTAATAATCGGTCAATTCTTCTTTGGACAATAAAGCTTTTTTTGCGTCTACAAGGAGCTCCAGGCCGTTCTTTTCATAATCATTACTGACAGCTTTTCCCTGCATGCTACTTAGCATGGGCCAGACCTCTCTAAAGGAACCGTCTGAATACTCCATCAGCCTGTCTTTGTAGGCAATCCCAAATGGTGACCCAAAGTGCTCGCTTAAAACGTAAATATAGGCCCTTTCACCCACAACCTTTACGCCCCTTGCCACTTCACCCTTTTCAAATTCAAAAGGGACCTGGACGGGTTTGCCATCCTCAATTTTGAAAACAATCGAGCGCGGGTGCTCAAAATCGCCAACTTCATTGACACCGACAGGATAAATTGGAAATGGCGCCAGACCCTCATAACCCCAGAGGTCTGCCCCTTCCATGAACCCAAAAGTTGTAAGGCCAGAAATACTGGTTTTGTAAAGGCTAGCAATGGAATCTCCGGCAAAAGAGGCGAAAAAGAGGGCTTTCTCCTGCTGGCCATCATTCCCCTGTGTGCTTGCAATCGCAAAAAGTGATTTATCATCAGCCATTCTGACAGCTTCCACTACATACTTTTTGTCGATGGACAATTTGAAAGTTTCCATTCTTTTTGGGTCAGGCTGGAGGAAGAGCCTTGCTTCCTCTCTTCCAGGGTATATCGGCTGATAGTTATCTTCTGATGTTATTTTTTTGATGAATGCCCTGTCCTTGCCCAAAGGGTTATTTTTCAAATTTGGGTCACTTTCAATCCTGGATTCAATCTTCCTGATTGCCTCGTCCTTGAAGCCATAGGCAAGACCGTAAAGATAGATCCTCCTCAGGTTCTCAAAGTCAAGCTCCCCATTTGAAATGGCAAGTATTTCATCGGCCTTTTTCTGGCCGTAGCCCTGGAACTCCTCGCACGCATCGACCCAGATGCCGCCTTTTTTCTTCATCACCCTGTCGATTGTCGGAACATAAATTGGCTCTTCGGGAGATGTTCTGATTTTATCGGAAGGCTCACGCTCAACAGCAATCAGGACGTTCTCTTCTCCAATCTTGGCAGAGCCAACAACGGTTTGTAAAACCTTGGGCCACATTGGCAGGGAAACCACCTTGTCGTTTCTGATAATGTAGACTGGCGACCATGTTGCCGGATAATCATCATCAGTCCAGCAGACAGGAACGTATGCCCCACCATTAAGTTCCTGTACAGGTTTTCCATCTTCCGGGAAAAGGGCTGTTTCAACCTTGTATTTGGGCTCCTGGTTTTTGGAAGCACCACTGTCATCCACTATATGAAGATGTGAAAGCAGGGAATCATAAACGTCAAGCACCGAGTCCCCATCAATCCTGAATGCCATGAATCTTTCACTCTTTCCTCCGTCATTATCGTGCTTCACAGCTTCGGCAAAAAGGTACTTCTGGCCGATATCGACCACAATGGGAGAAGAAAAACTCCATCCTTCAGGTAAAAAAGTTACTGCAAGAGACATTTCCTGGCTGGTTGCCTTCCTGTAAATATTTGGGGCCTGGACATTTTTGTTTGGGGGTGCCCCACAGGAACACAAAAACAAGGTGGCCGACATTGCAATCAAAAATATCTTTCTCAAGTTCCCTCCTTCAAACGCTTTTTATTGTAGTTTATCAGTCAAGCAAAAGTAGTTTCAATATCCATAAGCAGAAGGTGTCAAAAAATTCAAAAGGCCGGCACCGAGATGCCGGCCTTTTTTGATGTTGGGTTTTTTATCTAGCCTGTGGTGGGGTGTAGTTTATAAAATTAGCCCACTGGAGGAAAGTTGGGTTGTTTGGAGGGTTCGGTGTCTTCAGAGGTATTACTTTCTTTTCTTCCTTCTTGACCATCCAAGAGAACACGACAGGGACTTCATGTGTCACAACGCCAAATGGGCAACCAAGGCAATCCAGGCACCTGATGCAGTGCCATTGTGATGTTGGATCGTAGATTGCAATGTCCATCGGGCAGTGTTTGAGACACCAGTTGCAGGACTTGCCCCTGCAGTTCGCCTGGTCGACCTTGATTCTGGTTGCCGAGAACCAGTTGAAGATGGTAAAGAAAGTGCCAAGTGGACAAACCGCCTTGCAGAAGAACCTCTTTGAGTTGACCATCGCAAAGATGATTCCGGAGGTCATTACCCACTTTATGAAATACATTACCCTGGCCTCGCCAAAGATGCCCTGGTAGGTTGAAACGCCAATGAAAGCGGTCGAGGTGAGTCCAAAGAGCGGGAAGGCGCCCTGTGGCACAAGCTGGAGGTACATCTGCGGGAAGCCTGCGGTTATTGTCCCGATGGGGCATATCTTGCACCACCAGACCTCGCCCTCAAGCAGCTTGACACCGGCATCTGTGGCAACAAACCTGGTTATGTACGGGAAGATGATGAACGGGACAATAAAGAAGAACCATCTCATGAATGTTGCCAGGTTGTTTGGAAGGGAGAACTTCTTAACGTTCATGAAGCAAAGGAGCGTTATCGGGATCACGATTCCAAGAACAAGGAAAACCGTGAGCGGCTCTGATTGCATGAAACCTGTAAGGTAGAATGTTAGGAAGAGTCCGGCAAACGGGACAATAAACAGGAGCCACCAGAAGAAGTTTGACCACTTGTTTTTCTTTTCCACAAGGAAGAACGGAACTGAGACCAGCAGGGCAATAGAAAGATAGGTAAGAAGCCAGCCAATAAAAGCGTTGATTTCGCCCGAGGAGAGGAGATAGCCGAGGCCGTATCCCTCACCAACCTGGGCCCTGATAAGACCAAGGAACGGGGTGAACCAGGCAAGGAACATTGTTGTGGCAAAAATTACCCCACCAACAATGTAATTGCCATACCTTTTTGCCTTATACAGCATTTCCTGGACAAAACCCATTGGGCAAGTCCATCCGCATGTCATTCTGCCAATAAGAACGCCGATAAGGGCAAGGAAACCGACTGCGAAGAAACTGAAACCGCCAGATGCGGTAAAATGCTGGAGTGTCCCAAGTGGGCAGGCAGCTATTGCCGTTGGGCAGGACCAGCAAACATACCACGGGGCTGGTATCTGCTTTATGATTGGAGCAAGGATGAAGAGCGGTCCTGCTGCGAGGGCCAGGAAAGCCCACTGGGCCCATATTCTGACCTGAATGCGGAATTCACCGGGTGGAAGTTTTCTTGGAAGTTTTTTTGCCAGCTCGCTCATGCGGCCCTCCTTATCACATATGTCAGTGCGGCATAAACAATCATGACGCCAACAAAAATGATTCCAATCTGGAGAAGCCTGGCAAGGTCGGAATCACCAAGGCCGACGCAAGCAATGCAAAGCTTGTCGGCAGTGTTGTAGATGATCACATTTTCATTTTTCTGCACGAGTTCGGGGGGATTGTAGATACCACCAATATGGAATACTGACGATTTGATCTTGCCGTCTTTTTTCTCGCCAGTTGCCGTTATTATGGTTCCGTCCTTGAGCAGCTCAGGCTTTTCGGTGTACATTACCTGAATCCTTTTTTCGGTCTCCTTGCCATCCTCAGTTTTTCTATCTATATAAAAAAGTTTCAATTTTTCAGGGTTGAATGATACTTCCCAAACTGCGGTCTTGCCTTTGTCATCAACATTAAGGGTCAACTTTCCATTTTGGGCATCAAGGCCAGAGACTGTACCTGTGGTTGTTGTCCTGCTCTGGAATACCGGCTCAATTTTGTGCATTTCTGTGCCCCATATGCCCCAATAAATCATTAATATGCATACGAGGGCCAACGGGATATAAATCCATTTTCTCATGTCTGACAATACACCCCTTTCGCCTGTTATGGTTGGGATTATATTTGCCGGTTTGAAAAGCTTCAAGTGTTTTGTGCTTTTTTAGATTTTTGGGGGGACAAATTGGCCGAAAACAAAAAAGGGCCTCCGATTGAGGCCCTTTTGCTGTCAGATTGGATTTGGCATCTAGTTCTCGAAGTTGATTGTCACAATCTTTGTCTTTGAGTCATAGGCAATCTTTGCACCGAAGTTGGTTGAGACAAACGAAAGGCCAACACAGGTGTTGCCTTTGACCAGTTCCGGCGGCGGGTCGATTGCTACTTCCTTGCCATCAACAAGGGCAATTTTCTTTCCAATCCAGAGTTTTATGGTCCTTGCACCTGTTGGCAGGGAGTTGGTGTAGAGAACAGCTTTTTCTTCTGCTATCCAGTCCACCTTCGATCCAAGAGCGGTACCAACAAAACGTAGCGGGACCATCGTTCTTCCATTCTTTATGTATGGTGCAATCGCAAGCTTTTCCTGCTTGCCGTCAATGGTAGCAATCGCATTCCCAATCTGGAGCTTCACAACATGCTCGGTCATTTTGCGAACGACCTCAACATCAATTCCGGTGTCCATGGTTGGAAGGATGTAAGAGCTCATTGTGCGGCTGATCGGATTGAACTTGAGGCTTGTTTTGGCAGACTTAATGATGTCAAATGTGATCTGGAAAACATCTGCTTTGGCTTCTTTGGCCTTGCTTGGTGAAAATCCGATATAGGAACCAACTTCTCCCTTGACTGTCAGATCAAAGAATGGGGAATATTCGGGCCCTTCAAGCAGGGATTTTGTTTCGACAGGTCTCAGTATTGACTGGTCATACATTATTTTGCCAGCAAAAGATTTCATGAATTTCTGGTTTTCATAACCCACTGTCACCACCAGCTGGTTTTTCCTGCCAGTATCAAGCTTCATATATGATTTCATTATATCTTCAGGTTTTACAACGATGCAGATACCTGTAGCAGATATTCTTGTGTCGTTGTCATTCTGGGACATTGCAGTGACAAGGTACTCGTACGTTGCAGGTTCGGCAGAAGGATCGGCCTTAAGGTCAAGCGTCCTTTCGTCAGTGGTTTTCATCATGGAAGAGGGCATGAAATTTCTCGCAAGTTTGCACCTGCATGGAAAACCGGAATTTGAGAGGTAATATGTGCCATTGTCACCCTCAACACTGCCAAGATGGATCTTGACCGACTTGGATTCCGTGGGCGATATGAAAATTATTGATGGATCAAGCCTCAGGGAGAGCGAGCCAATTTTTGGCCTCACACAGACAACGCGGCCGGATTTTGTGCCAACGAATATCGAGCCACCACTGTATGATGGGGGTGTAGTGATGCCGTCTTTAAGGTCGACATCCGCAACTATGGTGCCGTCAAAAGCAAAAAACGCCTGGATGTGGCCATTTTCGGTGACCGCAACAAGGTTCTGGTTTATGCCTATGACTGCCTGCTTGATCGGGCCAGCAGCTTTTTGGTCCCAAATGGCATTACCATCGCCAAGTCTGATGCAAAAAACTTGTCCGTCTTCAGTGCCAATGCCGACATAGGTTGCATTATAATAGCGGCATGGTGCAGCAACTATAGGATGTTTTGTATCGTAGGACCAGAATTTTTTTCTGTCTGTAAGAGCATAAGCGCTGACCTGGCCAGCTTTTGAACAAACAATTATCGATTCGCCTACCGGTAACGGGCCAACAGCAGTCGGCGAATCAAGCTTCATCTGCCAGTCAAAATCCTTGGTGGATGTGTTGTATGCGCCCATGTTCCCGTCTTGCGAGTTCATGATCATCTGTGTGTAAGAAGACACACTGTAACCAACAGCCTGGACAGCCATTGGCACCTGGACACTAACATTCATGTTGTATTCATTTGAAACAAGCCCGGAAGCCGAAGCAATCTGCACAAGTTTGCCTTCAGTGGTCGGAAAATAGAAATATCCGTTATATGGTAGAGGAGGAGATTTTACCTCACCTTTTGCTTGATACTCCCAGAAGGTGCCGCCTGTGTACAGATCAAGCCCAAGAACCTTTCCACCCTTGAGCGGGACAAGAAGGACTTCTTCCGATAGGGCCATGTCAGTGGTCAGGGGCAATCCAAGGTCCCTTCTCCAGACAGGTTTGCCATCAAGGGTGCTGAATGCACCAAGTTTACCTTTTTCAGTCGCTGCAACAGCTATGTCCTTACCAATGATGATGGTGCCCTTTACGGGGTCAATGTTCTGGGCGATATAGATATTGGTATCAATGATACCATCCCATGCCTGGGTGAGTGGGGTAGAAATTTTTTCGGAGAAGAAAGCAGTACCGGTTCTCTGGTGGTCTTTCTGGAAACAGAACCAGTCCGTAGCTTCATTGTTGCCGGCTTCAACCAGCACCATCGGGGACAGCGCGATAAATGCAACAATTACAAAAGCAAGAATTTTTTTCATCCCACCCTACCTGTTCTCGGTCCACGCGGCCGAATTGTATTTATTTTTTTCAAGGTCATCGACTTCGGCAAGGAAATCACCATCAAGAGTGACTTCTTCAAACCCGATACCAAATGAATCAGAGAAACCATTTAAAATATTTTCCTTCAATTGTTCGAGACCAACCCTAAAACCCAGTTGTTCGTTGACGCTTGTAATTTTCGCTTTTGCAGCCCCAGCAAGCCTTGACGACTGGTCTTCATCTTTGCTTACAACATCAAACAACTTTTTTATGTCCACGTCAAGCAGTATTGAACCATGTTGAAGAAGTCCTTCCCTGGTCCTCATTTGCGCAGAACCCACAAGTTTTCTCCCGCCAGACTCGATATCATTGAATGTAGGGGCCGCAAAACATGATGGCGTGGAAAGTTCTTTGTCGTCGCTCTTTTTCAGGACTGCATTCACACCAAGGGAGTTCAGGCCCGAGATGATTCCTTCGCACAAAAGATAATACGAGGTAAGGACATTCATGTTCAGAATGTCGTGGGGAGGTGTTATTACAATTGAGTAAGTCAGTTCCTTGTCGTGAAGGACTGCTCTCCCGCCAGTTGGCCTCCTCACAACGTCAAAACCATTCTCTTTTACTTTCCCGAAATTAACTTCAGAATATTTCTGGAAACACCCCAAAGAAAGGCATGCCGGTTCCCAGGTGTATGTCCTGAGTGTTACAGATGATGGTGGTGCCGTTTTCAGCATCGCCTCGTCATGGGCCATGTTCCTGGCACCCCTCATCGGGGCGGTATTATAATATCTCCAAGTCATTTTTTGGCTTCTGAAAGCAGTTTTTGCAGCTCTTCTGCCTCCAAAGTTTCCTTTTCAATGAGCACCTCAACGAGTTTGTCCATGATTCCCCTGTTTTCCTGAACAGTTTTTATGGCTCTTTCAAGGCCATCAGATATGATCTTTCTTATTTCCTGGTCAATCATTCTGCCGGTTTCATCAGAGTAGTCCGGGGAGGCCGAGAAATCCCTGCCAAGGAAAACCATTTCAGCCGGGTGCCCGAAAGCTATTGGCCCAAGGGATGACATCCCGTATTCGGTGACCATTTTTCTTGCTATGTCGGTGGCCTTTCTTATGTCATTGGAAGCACCCGTCGATATTTCGTTGAAAACAACCCTTTCGGCGGCAGTTCCACCAAGTATCCCGGCAATGTTTCTCTCAAGCTCGTCCTTTGAGCTCAGATACTTGTCCTCAACGGGAAGCGGGAGCGTATATCCAAGGGCCATCCCCCTCGATACGATGGATATCCTGTGGACAATCTCCGGACCAAGAATGTGTGTAACAAGTGCATGGCCTGCTTCATGGTAGGCCACCTTTTTCTTTTCTTCCGTTCCAAGCACCCTTGTTCTTTTTTGTGGACCGGCAATAACCCTGTCAATAGCCTCTTCCACATCCTTGTTTTCAATCTCTTTCTTCCTTCGACGGGTAGCTATTATGGCAGATTCGTTGAGCAAATTTTCAAGATCGGCGCCAGAAAAACCGGCCGTTCTTTTTGCAACAACGGCAAGATCCACGTTCTGTGCCATTGGCTTGTTTTTGGCGTGGTACTTGAGGATTGCCTCTCTCTCCATGAGTGTTGGCAAATCTATCATTACACGCCTGTCGAACCTGCCGGGTCTAAGCAGTGCCGCATCAAGAATGTCAGGCCTGTTGGTTGCAGCGATAATTATTATTCCTACATGCGGATCAAAACCATCCATTTCGACAAGGAGCTGGTTAAGGGTCTGTTCCCTCTCGTCATGTCCGCCACCAAGACCTGCACCTCTCTGCCTTCCAACTGCATCGATCTCGTCAATGAAGATGAGCGCAGGTGCATATTTTTTTGCCTGCTCGAACAGGTCTCTCACCCTTGAGGCACCAACACCGACAAACATCTCAACGAATTCCGAACCAGAAACCGAGAAGAATGGCACCTTGGCTTCGCCAGCAACCGCCCTGCTTATGTATGTTTTTCCGCATCCTGGAGGGCCAACAAGCAAAACGCCCCTCGGCACTTTGGCACCCATTACGGCAAAACGTTTTGGGTCCTTCAGGAAATCAATTATTTCCTGCAATTCCTCTTTTACCTCAGGAATACCGGCCACATCCTTGAATGTGATCCTCGGCTTGTCGTCCATAAAAAGCTTGGCCTTTGATTTGCCAAAACTGAGCACCTGCGAACCAGAGCCCTGCATGGAACGGGACATCATGAACCAGAAGAATATGATTATCAGGAACGGCCCAAGGTAATTCAGGAGTTCGAGGAGGAAGTTGCTTGAGGGTGGCTCAAATTCCAGAACCTTGATACCTTTTTCCATTGCCAGGTGTGTCACTTCTTCGGCGAATTGCGGTGGAATGGTGACTTCAAACTTGATGCTTGGCTTGCCCGGTTCTTTTGGGGAAAGTTCCCCTTCTGTGTAGAAATTGCTCACATCAATGGCAAGGGAGCTTATTTCACCTGTCTGGAGGCTTTTATAAAATTCGCTGTAGCTGAGGGTCTGCTTCGGTGTGGTGTTAAATACCGAAAAGAAGAAATACAGCAGAACACCCGTTGCAACAAGTATTATGATTGGTATGTACGTCCTTATGTTGTCTTGATTCTTGTTCATTACTCCTCACTAATGGTGTAGATGTCTTTCAGGCACCTGAAATGCTCGTCACAGTCAAGCCCGTAACCAACAACAAATTTGTTTGGCACAACAAAACCAACATAATCAGCCTGGACTTCAACCTGGCGCCTTTCTGGCTTGTCCAGCAATGACATGACTTTGACATCCCTGGGGCCTTTTTGTTTTATTTGTTCAAGAAGAGCCTTGATTGTGTGCCCCGTGTCGACAATGTCCTCTATTATCAATATCCTTTTGTTTGATACATCGATTCTTTCCAGGCCGGAAACTACAACATTGCCACTTGAGGTTGTAGAAGATCCGTAAGAACTCACTTTGACAAAATGGAGCGGTGCGTCAAACGGCAATTTTCTTGCAAGATCGGCCACAAACATGAAAGATCCAGTCAGAACGGGGAGCAACAATGGTGGATCATTGCCATAGTCCATGGCAACTCGGCAAGCCAGCTCCTCGACTCTTTTCTGGATCACGGAACTGTCAATAAGCACGGCTTCCAGTTTCATGTTCATGGCCAAAGTATACTTTTGTGCATTGCCAATCACAAGGTCAAAACCTTGACAATATTTTTTCCAACCTTTTCAAATCTAGCTCTGCCAACAATTTTTGACTTCCCGTTTTCACCTTTCATAAAAAATTTCAGCACCAGGTCAATTGCAGAAAGGGAAGGGGAATCACCTGAAATGATCCTTGCGATCCTGCGCTGGATTACAAAATTCTGTTCGGACAATTTTTTGCAATCCAGAAACACATGGCCTTCCCTTTCAAAAGCGCACTTTTTCATGGCATCTCTGGCAAGCAGGTCAAGATAATCGGATTCATCCTGCGCAATGTCCGCAAATCTGGATATATTGGCCCCTGCCTGTACAAATACTTTTTCAAGCTCAGGGATAACATTCTTGCGTATTCTGTTTCTGGAATATCTTACATCATCATTTGTTTCATCAGTGCAATATGGTTCGTCCAGCAGCAAAAGATAGGAGGCTATGTCTCTTTTGGACGCAAAAAGCAATGGTCTTACAATTTTTCCAGTTTCTGGGCGCATCGTTCCAGCACCAGATAGGCCTGAACCTCTGGCTATATTGTGTAAAAGAGTCTCTGCCCTGTCTGTTGCGTTATGGGCAAGGGCAATCTTGTTGCACCCAAAATTTTTTGCCGCTTCATCAAGTGAGCCATGGCGCAAAAGTCTTGCCTCTTCCTCAAGATTGCCTCTCAGTTTCTCCGGCAAATGGATTTGTTTGCAAAAAAAGGGGATTTCAAACCTTCCACAAATGGAGGCCACATATTCCTCGTCTCTTTTTGATGTTGGCCTGAGATTGTGGTTTACATGGCAACAAAACAATTCAATTTCAAGTACCCTTTTGAGTTTTTCCAGCAATAGCAAAAGGCATACCGAATCTGCCCCCCCGGAACAGCCCAAAAGAACTCTGTCTCCTTTTGAAAGGAGTTTTTTTGAGGTTGCAAAAACCAGAAAACTCTGCTCGAAAGACCGTGCTCTCATAATATGCAAAAAGGGGCGGCAAAATCACCGCCCCTTTTATTCATTCTCTGATCAGTTCTGGTAAAGCTTTGCGAACTCCGTGAGATCATTGATGTCAATAATATCATCGAAGTTAAGGTCACATCTCCAGAAGAAGCCTTCATCGCCCCTCCTGAGACCAAGTTTGCCAAGGATGATGGTGGCATCTTTCTGGTCAACCACACCGTCTCTGTTGAAATCGGCCACGGAATAGGCTGTTTTGTAAATAGAGATCTCGCCTTTTTTGTAGAAAGCCTTGGCGCTCTTTTCACTTGTTGGGTCTGATGGATCTTCAAGTCTTGTTACAGAAAGGTTCTGGAAGTTTACATCGAAATAATTTGCTTCCTGGGCAAGGAACCTGAGCTTGAGTAGATAGCCTTCACCGCTGACTCCGTCCAAGGCCCTCTGCATGTCCACATTCACGATGTTCTTTTCTTCATCATAGTCGATGTTTGTCAGAAGGTTTGGCTCATCCCTCTGCATGAACTCGCCAACCTCATGACCCAGGTATTTTATGATTCCCTCGGAACCGGCCAGGTTGATCTGGAACTGCAATGTTTTCACATTGACGGCATATTTTATATAGATTCCGACGGAGAATTCGTCACCCACACCGGGCTCGATAGGCAATGCATAAGCATAGATGGTGGGCAGCGGTGGCACAGTACTTTTTGACACCACAAAGGACCTGTTCAGGAGATTGAAATCATCACTGATGGGTACAAATGCCCGTTTTGACATGTCAAGCTTTGACCCTGAGGCAGAAACCTGGATAAACCATTCTCCTTCCGGAAGAATGTAATTCCCCAGGCTGTCCTTGCCATCCCACACAAAGCTGTTGTTTCCAATCTCGACGTTTGAGGCCTCGTGTATCTTGACCCACCTCTCCGTGTTAAGATCAATGGCCCAGAAAATCAGCTCGTCCTGGAAATTGAGGTAAGAATCCCAGGCAAGACCACTCCAAAGCTGGAGGGACCCATTGGTAAGAGTGTAATCAACCTTGATCTGGTCCTGATCGCCATCACCATTTGGCGTAAACTCGGTTGGGCTGATTTCGACAGCACCGGCGTGCGAATTACCTCTTGGGTTCTGGTTGTATATGCACCAGCCGACATGCCATTTCTTTCCGGTTGCCTTGTCGGTGGCCCAGATTATTACATCATTGACGTTTCCCTGGATGTTTTTCGGGAACGTGATGTTGAAACCAATCCATGCTTCTCCAGGTTTCTTGCCAACCATTTTGGGGATGGTCAGGTTTTTGCTGGAGAATGACACATCGATCTTTTCCGGATATCTTGCATTGACTTCAAACGAGAACTCTATGCTCTTGTTGTCCTTGTCGTTGTAGTTGTAAACCTTCATGCCGATCGGATAGTCCCTGACATCAGACGGCAACTGGCTCCTCTTTGACGGGTCTTTCCACTCTTCCGGCCAGTCAGCAACATGGAGAACGTTGCTGTCCGCCTCGATAAGGCCGGACGGTGGCTGGAACATGAGATCAGTGTTGATTGCGTCATAGACATTTATTCTTCCCTGCCCCTGAACCGTGAGTGGTATATAGCCCTGGCCATCGAAACGCTTGAGCGGGATTGCGGTATTCATGACAGCACGCTTTATTTCAAATGGGTTCCAGTCAGGTTTGGCCTGTCTTATGAGGGTAACACAGCCGGCCACAAACGGACCTGCGGCAGATGTTCCACCAAAGGTGAACATGTAGGGGTTTTTTGGGTCCCAGGTTGGGTTCGTTGTTTCAATGCCAACGCCAGGTGCAGAAACGTCTGGTTTGAGCATCAGCCTGAGGGTTGGACCAGAAGAAGTGAAATCGGCAATATTTGCTTTTATAGAGGATTTTCCAAAGCTGATAATAATTTTTTTCTGGTTTGTGTCTTTCTGTCCAAGCTCCCATTCGTTGTCGCGATGAAGCTCTTTTCTTAGGGCCTCTCCCTGGATTCTTGTAATATGGAAGCTGGGTATGAGATTTTTATCAAGCGGACCGCCCGGAGCATTGGCATAAAGGGCACCGATTCTTCCTGGCTCATGATTGTAAAGAACCATGACCTTTGCACCAGCTTTTGATGCGTTGAGGTTTTTGTCCTTGAAGTTAAGTGGCGGACCAAACTTGTCTCCATAAAGAACTGGCGAAGGTCCACGCTGGATAAGGGCGGCCTTTCCCCTGAGATCGAGCCCATCAAAATCTTCTGGCCTTCCCCATCCGCAATCAACAAGCTCGTATGGCGTGCCAGTGTCTGAAAATACTTTCCCGGTATCTCCCCATGAACCTGGGAACATCGTTCCCTGCATTTCCTGGGTTGGGGCATCTTCCACCTTCATGAGGACGCCGTCTGTATCGTCAGTGGCGCCAACGCCAATGACATTGTCCGGTGTTGCAGTCGAGCCGGACGGAACAGGAAGTCTGGGGCCGGGTGAGCCCTCATTGCCCTGCGATGCGACAACAGCACACCCTGCAAGGACCGTGTTGTTTTCAAGCTCGTCCATGTATGAGGCGCCACCAGGAGCACCATATGAATTGTTTGAAACATGTATTTTTTCAGTAACCAGGGCCTCAAAAGCTTTTATGATGCCTTCACCATTAAGACCACCACCCCTGCCTGAATCGGATATCTTGTAACCGGCAAGCAAGGCTTTTGGTGCCATTCCCTTTTCATTTCCTGGACCATCACCGGCTATGATACCAGCGCATGCTGTTCCGTGGCTTGTTCCTGGTTGCTGGGCGCCACCTGGCTGGATTTCCTGGCAATCATTGTCGTTGTCGCCAAAATCGTGGCTGAAAACTACTTTTTTGCCTTGCGGCGATTTCTGGTTACCAAAATCCTGGTGCGTGTAATCAATTCCGGTATCGGTAACAGCGCAAATAATTCCAGTTCCATCAACTTTTCTACCCTTCGGGTCTTTTACTTCGTTCCAGACCCTCTCTGCGCCAAGAAAAGTTTTTGACCTGATGCGGTTTATCTTCATTTCCGGGAGATAGGTGACATACTTGACACCACGAATTCTTGCCACATCAAAGACCTTGCCCACCGGGAGTCTCATGAACACACCATTATATGCGTACTGGAGCGGTGTCCCCACCTTTACAACACCCTTTATGCCGGCAAGTTTTGGCACCAGGACGCTCTGCTGGAGCTTCACAGGTGTCAGGGCAACACTTGTCATGACGTTTCCAGGCTTCATCATTTCACTCGATGTCGTCGGAAAAGCACCATGGAACGTGTAGGTCTGGACAACCGGATCAGTGCTGAATTTTACAAGAACATCAATGATCTTCCCACCGTCATTTTTCATGGAGATAATGCTGGGATCAATGTTTGACGCAGCAAAAACATCGCCATTCAACGGGACAATGGTTATTGTCATGGCCAAAGCAAAGAGAACCGCAAAAACTTTCTTCATCAAAGCCTCCAACGCCATTTCAGGCTTGTATCAAGTCTTGTGTACATTTTAGTTTGACACAGTCAATTCGTCAATTGAAATTTGATGTTTCGTATAGGAAAACCCACCCTGGTTTTTTTCGAGAACAGACAACAAGAGTTGTGTTATATGCCAAATACGCAGGGCAATTCAAGATTAAAAAATATTTAAAGGTTGCCTTTTTGTCCTAGAGGAGGTCCTCTTTTATATCATCCAGGTTCTGTATGTTGCCCTGGGCAATTTCGGCTATTCTGTCATATTTTCTGTTGTATCTCTGTATCGATTCCCAGATTTCGTTGGCGACAGGCTCCCAGGCTTTTGCTCTTCTGTCAAGCTCATTGGCGATTTTCTCATCCATGAGGTGTGCGGAGCCAGCCTCGGAGGCATCGGCAGAAACTTCCCTTACGACTTCCCTCAGGGCCCACGGCCTGTCAACAATCCAGCATGGCCTCATTGGATTGGATTCATAGGCAGGGTCCTGTCTTGCTCTCATCGCATTGAACAATTCTGATTCTTTCAGAACTTTCAACAGCGACTTTTCCCTTATGCTGTCCTCAGGCCTTCGAAAGTGGACAAAAGCACATGGTTCGACATGGCAGTCGGCCGTTATGTGTACATACCTTCTCCCTCCAGCCAGGCAACCGTCAGTGATTGGGCCGTCGTTCCAAAAATCGGCAATGACAATTGGCTTTTCATTTCTTATCTTTGTTGTCCTCTGCCACATATACTTGCGCTGTTCCGGGGTGAGCATGATTTCAAAATCCGGGTCCCTTCCTATCGGCATATACATGAAATACCAGCCAAGCACGGCACCCTTTTCAATCATGGCGTCAACGAACTCTTCAG
>JAAYUI010000143.1 GCA_012517765.1 Caldisericales bacterium
ATACATGAAAACGTTCGTTTTTTAAGGAGATTAATACCAGAAGAAAGCTAAGTACTATTAAGGTCGCACGTCACTTACCGGCTAAACGTTAGGTGCAAGCCTAAAAGACAACGACAGTGAATAAATTATCGACCCGACAACGACAGCAAAATTGCCACCGCACAAATGGCACATTTGGTTTTGCCCAACGCAAAAGCCGACCCTTCGCAAAACCAAAAGAGCCATTTTTTGCCAACGCACCAACAGAAATTATTAAATTTGAAAATTAGATATTTATAATATGAGCATAGAAAAAGGACTTAACTCAAGACGAGAAAACGACAAACAGGTTGAAAGCCAACAATGGTTTCAAAAACTAATTCAGGTAGACCAATATGTTGGTGACATTTACTCTATTAATTATGAAACAGCGAGAGTAATCATTCACGACTTCTACAGAGAGAAAGTTGGTGGAATACCAAGTTTAAGTTTTCTAATTGCGACACGAGTTGACCCAAGAAAAACAGACATTGACTTTAAAAAAGAAGATGCTTCATTTGTTCTTTTACGGGTAATGGATGCAGCAGCTCTACCACAAGACAAAGAAGCTGAAAGGATAAGAGTTGAAACGGCGCAAAGAATAAGCGGAGAAACTGAAAAACATTGGGATGATGCAGGTTCGATGGACTTGCGAACAAAAAATATTCTTGGTTTCGCAGGGGTTCAATGCCGAATTATTGGGACATTCTTCCTCGAAGAAAATGGACACAATGGTGAAGCTCCACTAAATCTAAAATTTGGTAGTGACATTTCTAATTACTACCCAAACAGGGGATTGAAAGTATACAAGCCAAACGGAAAAGCACTTGAGCAAATCGTAAATTACGCTGACCCATCAAGCATTCAGGCTCACATTGAGAAATACGGAAACACAGAAAGAGTTAAACTTGGGTTTGTACGTTATGCTTCAACAAATCGTAAGTATCAGCAAGTAGATGATGTTCCTGTTTATATATACCCGGCAGACTTGCTTTCTCAAAAATCAGCATTGTTCGGAATGACTAGGACAGGTAAATCAAACACTACTAAAATTATTGCTAAATCAGTTTTTGAATTAAGGACAACTGAAAAACAAGAAGACAGACCTCTTAGAATAGGTCAGATAATTTTTGACCCGAATGGTGAGTATGCAAACGAGAATGTTCAGGATAATAATTCTGCACTAAAAAATGTATGGCAACTTTTACCAAATGGCGTTAAAGCAAATGAAGTTGTTACTTACGGAATTACACGTCATCCAAACGACCCCGATAGAACACTGATGTTATTAAATTTCTTTGAAGACGAGAACCTACAGATTGGCAAAGAAATAATTGATAGCATACTTTCAGAAGACAATACGACATATATAAAAAACTTTTGCCAAGTAAGTTTTGAAGAACCTGATGCAGACGACAGAAGTGCATTGACAAGACATAATCGTAGGGTTTTAGCATACAAATCCGTATTGGCACGGGCTGGCTTTGCAATTCCACAAAACCAAAGACCTAATACAAGAAATTTATTTAACAGGGACTTGCTAAATGCTATGCAAAACAGTGCGAGTGATAATGCACCTGAATACCAATCAGCAGCTCAGATTTTTGGAAATCAAAATCCAACTTGGGGTCAACTTGCCAATGCGTTTGAAGCTCTTGACAAATTTATTAGAGATAGAAATAGCGGGTATCAAGCGTTTGAAACAGCCTATGTTAATCGCCCTAACGGTTCTGGAGACAGATGGGCTGATGAAGACTTAAAAAAGATTATTGGCATATTCCAATATCCAAACGGAACAAGGAAAATTGGTAAAGCGGCAGAGCAACACAGTGCGGATACTACAAGTGATTACGCAGAAGATATTTACAACCACCTTATGCAAGGTAAATTGGTAATAATTGACCAATCAAGTGGGGAACCCGAATTGAATAAATCTTCGGCAACTCGTATTATGACTAAGATTTTCAAGGAAAACCAAAGACGTTTCATTCAAGGAGCCACTAATATTCCAGAGATTTTGGTATACGTTGAAGAAGCACATAATATTTTGCCTGCAGGTAATGACTTAGATTTATCTGACATTTGGGTACGGACAGCAAAAGAAGGTTCCAAGTATCGTATTGGAATGGTATATGCCACACAAGAAGTGAGCAGTATTCAAAAGAACATTCTAAAAAACACTGCGAATTGGTTTATTAGTCACTTGAACAACACAGATGAAACAAAAGAACTTTGCAAGTATTACGACTTTGCTGACTTTGAACCATCCATAAGGCGAGCACAAGACAAGGGATTTTTAAGAGTAAAAACATTAAGTAACCTATTTGTTATTCCTGTTCAGGTTGACAAATTTGAAGTTTAAAGCACTATCATTATGAGTTTTGAAGGAGAATTTGCCAGTTACGAGCCTTTAAGACGGTTACTTGATAGTGAAAAAGTGAAAGCACTTCAAAACCGACTTAAAATAAGGCAACAGGAAGAAGAAACAGAGGACTTTGAAGGTTCAATAGTCAACAAATCAGATTTGACTGAAAGCACTTTACAACCTGATTTAGTTCTTGCAATTGACGGAAGTAATTTAGCTGCAAAAGCAGAAAACGGATTTCCCGGTGCTGAATTTGGCTACATTACAATAGCATCGGTTTTGATAGACCTAAAGCTCATTGGTGAATTAGAAAAAAAGGAATTTGTAGAGCCAAAAAAATTTCGTGAAACGGAAAAAGCATCAACAATTGAAAGTGTTTTTCCAGGCTGTAATGTAATTCTTGATACTGAAAAGAATGCAAAGGCATCATTACGGAGAGCCTTATTTGAAGAACTACGGAGTAATACCATATTCACAGATGGAGAAACTCTGCTTGACACGTATGAGCATCTTTTTAGAATTAAGCGTGAACATTTCCAAGAAAGAAATTTACCAAGAAGTCCTATTGAAGGGGTTGAAGAAGAAATGACCTATGACTATGGGGAATATACTTGTCCTCATTCAGGTGAGCCGCTTTTCTCAACTGATGCTCTACGATTACACGAACTTATGCACCCAGGCGGGAGCAATGGTGAAATGTTCGGGCAAATTATGGCTACGCTTGAAAAACTTTGGCTTGTTCATATTCTAAGGGCTTTTGAACGGAAGGGTTGGCTTGCAACACTTCGGAGAGTTGCGTTTATTATGGACGGTCCATTGGCTGTCTTTAGCACTTCATCTTGGTTGACTAAGGTCATTAGCCACGAATTAACTCGACTTAATGACCTTCAAAAGAAAATAAACGGCCAAGACCTTTTGATAATTGGAATTGAAAAATCGGGCACGTTTTTCAATCACTTCATTGAAATTGACACAACCAAAGACGGGGTTACTGACAAATTCCCAAAACAATCTGCCCTACTCTTAAATGATGGCTACATAAAACGGAATATCATTTTTTCAGAAAGCCCCAAACCATACGGTCAAGACACCTATTTTGGTAGAAAACTATTCTATAAAGCAGCATCAGGTCAAAAAATTGTTCCTGTTGTAGCTTGCTTCAATGAATATCAACGAAACTTAGAAACGGCAAATCCTGACCAATTTACAAGATTAGCTGATGTTATGAATTTACTTGACCAACTCGTTTCGAGCAGATACCCGAATTCTGTTTCACCGTTAGTTTCAGCACACGCAGAAGCAGCAATTCCTTTGAACTTAGGGAAACGAATATTTGAAGACATAGCAAGAGAAATTAGAGAGAAATCAAAAGAATGATAGCAAAGGAAAAAATATTAAAAGGTTTTGAAACTGCCGAAGCACGTTGGGCACGGTTTGGGCCATACTATGCTATGTTTCCTTTGGAATTTGCATTTGATGTAGTTGAGAAGTATTCAAAGAAAGGTGATTATATAATTGACCCTTTTGCGGGTAGATGCAGCAGTATATATGCAGGTGGCGTTTTAGGTAGAAATAGTTTGGGAATTGAAATCAATCCCGTAGGTTGGCTGTATGGCACGGTAAAACTTCAACCTGCAGAGAAAGAAGAAGTTGTTGACCGTCTTCTTGAGATTTATGGCAAGAGAAACTATTACAATCGTGCCATAGAACGAATGCCCGAATTTTATCGCATTTGCTACTGTGATGAAGTTCTAAAATTCCTTTTAGCTGCTAGAGCTCACTTAGATTGGAAAAACAATAATGTTGATGCAACATTGATGTCAATCCTTCTGATTTATCTACACGGAAAACTTGGTGAAGGACTTTCCAATCAAATGAGAATGACTAAATCAATGGGTATGAACTACTCAGTTCAATGGTGGAAGAAAAACAAAATGGACACACCACCCGAAATAAATCCGTGCGATTTCATTCTCAAAAAAATTGAGTGGCGTTATGAAAAAGGGAAACCAAAAGTAACAGAAAGTGCAGTTGTTTTTGGTGATAGTTCAAATGAATTAATCAAAATTGCAGATAGAGCAGTAAAAAATGATATTAAATTTTCTTTACTGTTTACTTCACCTCCCTATTGTTCAATAACAGACTATCACGCAGACCAATGGTTGAGACTATGGCTTTTAGGGGGTTCTGAAAATCCGCAATCACTGAAGGACAAATACAAAGGACGATTCGTAAATAAGCAAGAATACTATGACTTACTCGACAATGTTTTTGGACTTTGTGCCAAAATGATGAAAAGAAAAAGCACTGTTTACGTTCGGACAGACAAAAGGGATTTTACATTCAACTCGACACTTGAAATCCTAAAAAAGCATTTTCCAAATCATTCAGTAAATATTGTAGAAAAACCTTTGACCAAAGATACCAAGACACAAACAAAACTATTCGGCGACAAAACAATGAAACCCGGAGAAGTTGATATAATAATGACTAGAAAATGAGCCAACCCAACAGCCACACACATTGCCAAGTCGCACCAGCCACCCCGCAAGCCAAAACTTGGCAAAGAGTGTATCTGTTCCAATGCACAATGAACAGACAATCAACACGAAAGACAGAAGGCCAGCACCCAACAAAGTGTATATGCCATAAGGGTTTCAGTGTGTGTTCAAGCGTTGTAGCCCGCTCAAACTTTCGTGTCGGTGGACAGGAAACTACTCCGCAATCCCTTACGGCACATACACTCGTCCGTTATGCGGCATGTTAAAACGACAGACTACTAATTCGATACGATATGAAAAAAATTAAAATTGGGATATTATTAGGAGTTGTTGCTGGGATTATTGACGTAATTCCAATGATTATGCAAAAGCTGACTTGGGATGCAAATATTTCTGCATTTACCATGTGGATAGTTGTAGGATTTCTAATTGCGACAATTGATTTAAAAATAAATTCGATAATCAAAGGTATTTTGACAGCTTTTTTGGTCTTATTGCCGACGGCAATTTTGATTGGTTGGAAAGAGCCTGTTTCATTGATACCTATAGCTATAATGACGACAATCCTAGGTGGATTGCTCGGATTTTCAATTAAAAAAATCTTAGATAAAAAGTAAGTTCATTCACAGTGTGAGTAAAAAACAGACACCTAGACGAAAGACCTTGACTAAAAAAGGACGCTTAGCCTCTGCAAAAGACTGGATTACAAAGTATGACGGACAAAATTTAATCTCTGGATATGCGAAATGGTTTGGTGTGGACAAAATTTGTGCGATTAATGAGTTGAAAACTCTCGGAGTAATTATCCCGGAGAATTTAGAGAATCAAATCGTTGAGTCGCTTAAAAGGAGAATAGAACAAAGAAAATTAGCAAAAGAAAAAGCTGAGGCTCTCGACATCGCAGTAAATGACTCGGACTACAATTTCGCTTTTATTGCAGGATACACATCAGGAGGATTTCCGTATGGTCTGACTCATGAGGAATTAGAAAATGCAGAACTTGACAATAATGATTAACTGGACAAAAGAAACACGACCGCATAACAAAAACTATATGTCAATTGCCGTTTCCGTGCTGACAACAAGCCGTGTAGCCCGCAACAGCGGCGGTGCGGCTCGACAGGAAAACCGCCCGCAGTCGGCAACTGCATATAGTTCCGTCCGTTAGGGTCGCATTGCCTCCAAATTTTTTTTGATAGTTCAAAAATGGTCTTCTCATTCACGGTGTTGTTTTAGCCTGCAGAAAAATAAAATAAATGATCACCCGCGCCCTCCGCTCCCGGCACTTGCATATAGCATTCGC
>JAAYUI010000213.1 GCA_012517765.1 Caldisericales bacterium
AGGAATATCTGGAAGCCATAAAAGAAGAATCATTGGAAAAACTGGGGTATTTCCTGAAACCATCAGAATTGTTCGGGCAGGTAGCAAAACGTGGAAACGGCAATGGGAAACATGGAAACGCCTTCATTATAGAAGATATACAGAGAATCCTTATCAATATCCAGAACAGTACGATGGGTACTGCCAGTGAAGAGGATTTTGACCACCTGTTCGAGGACATGGATTTAAACAGCACTAAACTGGGCAAGACTGCTGAACAACGAAATGAAGTTATTGCAAAAGTACTGGCACATCTGGATAAAATTGATTTTCAACTGGAACAATCTGAAATTGATGTACTGGGCGATGCTTACGAATACCTGATTGCTCAGTTTGCCAGTGGTGCGGGTAAAAAAGCGGGTGAATTTTACACTCCGCAACAGGCATCAAAAATACTTGCACGGATTGTTACGCTGGGTAAAACACGTATTAAATCTGCCTATGACCCTACTTGTGGTTCGGGTTCACTAATTCTTCGGTTGGGCAGGATTTGTGATGTATTGAAGTTTTACGGTCAGGAGCGCAATCGAACCACATACAACCTGTGTCGAATGAACATGATTCTGCATGGTGTTCACCACACCAGATTCGATATTAAATTGGAAGATACACTCGAACATCCGCAACACGAGAAACTCGATGCTGAGGCAGTGGTTGCAAATCCGCCATTTTCAGCACAGTGGAGTGCCAGTCCCTTATTCATGACCGATGACAGGTTCAGCGAATACGGCAAACTTGCACCATCATCAAAGGCTGACTTTGCATTTATTCAGCACATGCTATATCATCTGGCAGAAAATGGTGTTATGGCTGTCGTTATGCCACACGGGGTGCTATTCAGGGGCGCAGCCGAAGGTCATATCAGGAAATACCTTATTGAGGAAAAGAACTATTTGGATGCCGTAATCGGACTTCCTGCCAACATTTTCTACGGAACATCCATACCGACATGCATTCTGGTATTTAAGAAATGCCGTGAGCATCCTGATGATATTTTGTTTATCGATGCCAGCCAGTATTTTGAGAGGGTTAAGACGCAAAATTACCTTCGGGACGAGGATGTTGACAGAATAGTTGACACATACGCAAAACGCATCACAATTGACAAATACAGTTATGTTGCCAGTCTTGATGAAGTACGGGAGAACGATTATAACCTGAACATTCCGAGGTATGTTGACACCTTTGAAGAGGAAGAACCAGTAGATATTGCTGCTGTTGCCAGTGAAATGAAAGAACTGGAAACGGAAATGAAGGACACTGATAATACCATTGCTGGTTTCTGCAAGGAATTAAACATCCCAACACCGTTTTAATCATGGAAAAACAAAAAATCATACCGCAAATGCGTTTCCCTGATTTTGAGGGGGAGTGGGTGAACAAGAAATTAGGACAGATATACAAATTTAAAATAACAAATTCTCTTTCCAGAGCAGATTTAAACTATGAAAATGGTTCAGTGAAAAATATCCATTACGGGGATATTCATACACAGTATGCA
>JAAYUI010000183.1 GCA_012517765.1 Caldisericales bacterium
CAGAACGACTTCGATAACGGTGACGTTTGCACTATAGTCATTGGGGCTTATCCCGGACGGTATCGCGTCTACGACGTAACCAATGACGCCGACATCGTAGCGACAACCGATACGTCCAGATTCGGCAGCAACCAATGGCATAGAGTCAGGAAAGTGTTCTACACCCCCGCCGGCTGTACGTCCATCAAGCTCTACTTATACTGCCCGTCCACTGACACCAAGCAGGCCTATTTCGATGCGGTCAGCCTCCGGGAGTACATCGGCGAAATTGGTGAGCACGGCACTTATGTCAATGCCTACGAGGACGATGGGCAAAGCTGCTGGTCGATCATCAATGAGTTGCTGGCTATCGGCGACTGGGAAAACAAGATGTATCTGTTTGGGGTATATGCCGACCGGCAGATACGTTTTGAAACCGCCCCCGAAACGGTTCAGTATTTCCTGTCACCGCTCAGTAACGACCAGAGATATTACGACCGATCTGGGGTGGTGATTAGCGATTGGGCAATCAAGCCGGGCAACTGGCTGGCGTTAAGCGGATTCGTGATCGGCGAGGACATCGACGTGAATAGGTATACTGACCCACGGATAGCTTTCATTGACGAGGTTAGATATTCAATGGATTTAGGATTGACTATCAACACCAACCGAATGAATAAGTTCAATCACCTATTGGCTAAGTCCGGGCTGAAGACGGAGGAATAGCCATGCACATCAACCGAGGATTGATTCAGGCCCTGACAGCTTTTTTCCTGAAGCGAGATGAGATACAGCTTCGGCGCATAACTGAGACGGTAACGAAGCGAGTCGGGGCAGGGAAAGATTTTGCTACTATCCAAGCGGCAATCAACTGGTTCGCCGGTAAGGTCATCACCACTGATTGTTATATCGACGTGGACGCCGGGACATACACTGAAGATTTGGTCTTGCAGGATGTCTTCTGTGTCAACGGGGCCAAGGTTATCATTCGGGGCGATACCAATACGACCTCTGGCTATTCCTGCGTAATCGGGTCAGCGACCAGGTCTGTGCCGGGCAATAGGTTGGCCTTGGCTAACTTGGGCACCGGTAACGTCACCGCTACGGTCGGTGGCGGTGGTACCACTCTAACCATCACCATGAGCACGACCAACCCCGCGTTCGATACGGCTAATGTCAATTCATCGGTACGCTATTACGACGCCGCAACTGGCAATAACGGAACGTTTACACTGACTGGGATAGCGGGCAACGTGTTAACGGTCGGCGGCGCTGATACCTGGCCAGCCGGTATGGCCAATCTCGGCTCAGCTGTCTGCTTCCTGCCCAACAGAATCTTGGAGGGCCACATTACCATGTACGACGGCGCTTGGGCTCTGCAGGGATTCGTCGTGCACGAAACTTCCGGTGACTGCATTACACTGGAAACAGATGGTGTATTAGAGATGCGGAGCTGCTTTGTGTATGGCTCGGATTCGGATGGCATCGTGGTGGCGAAGTCGGCTAGGCTGGAGAGATTGTACTATAATTCGGTCTGGGAGAACGCGGCATACGGGATACGATGTGGAACTACTACAGCCACCCGCTTTGGCGGTGGCGCTGATGTAAGCTATATGGCCCTTGTAGATAATGGCTCTATGGCCATCAGAACAGTCGGCGCCGTCACCGTCATAGCACGGTATGTCATCTGCTCTGGTGGGTCGTATGGGATATTTGCTGAAGGCGCGTCAGCGATATACTGCCAGTACGCCATCGCTATAGGTGCTGCTACTATTGGATTCACTTCTACCAAGGCGTCACACGTAGACGCCAGCTATGCCATAGCGCTGGCGTGTCAGTATGGGTATTACATCGACAATAACGCTACCCTGACCGCTTCCGGCGCTACAGCGCAAGGAAGCACAACGGTTGGGTATTACGCCAGTGGCAACAGCTATATGAACGCGCTTAATACGGTGGCCAATAACAATGGCAACTTGGCAAACTACAGCCCCAACGTGACGAATACTGAAGGCAACGTGTTTGGCATTATCACGTTTACATAATCTGGAGGTCAAGGTGGATGTTCAAATGTTGGCGACGATCATACAGGGAGAGGCGGGGACGCTGGGGCCCATGGGTATGATAGCTATCGCTATGAGTATCAGTTGTAGTGTCTGGCAGCACGGGCACGACATGGCCAGAGTGGAGAAGGAGTACTATGGACGGGCTGAGCCGAGTGAAGTGGCTTTAGTTCTGGCTAACCTGATCGTCGAGAACAGGTTGCCGAGCTGCGATATGTATTACGCCATGGGTGAGGGATGCGACGTCATACCGAATAACTGGGAAGATGGAGATGTGGTGGTGAGGGTGGGAAAAGATGCGGTCCACTTGTATAAAAGTTGGCCCAAGGAGAAAGGAGGTGAACAACCATGACAGGGATTACAGCGGAGTTGATAGCCAGATTCGTCATCACACTACTGTTGATCGGCTTGTTGGGTTACCAAGTCGTGACGATGGGCAGCCCGACCGACACGGTCATCGGCTTGTTAGGCATCGTCATCGGCTACTGGTTCGGTAAAGAGAGCGCCGGGGCAACCATCGCCCGCGCACTGCAGAAGTAGATATATGAAGTAGATATATAATGAAGGAAGGATAGGGTTTACGAGCATGATAAATTGGAACAAGTGGCTGGAAGAGAAACGGCTGGTCAATCAGGAGATCAAGCGGACGCTACAGCCGGCAATCGAGGTCCCGCCGTATCAGATGACCAAGAGGGCCTTGACTGCCCCGGCCTATCCGACTCACGCCTCCAAGCGAGGCATTCACTGGAGCGCCTCCTGCTATCCTGTCCATGCTAACTACGAGTATCACCTGGACAGGATGGTTGAGGCGGGGATCGGTTGGGTAAAGTATCTCAGCGACGGGAATGGGAGGCCAGGGGCAGGAGATTCTGGTCTACAGTTCGGTATCAACGTCCTGAGCAGGGGCATGGTTCCCATAGTCCGGTACTATATGGATGCCGGGCACAAGTGGACTGACGCCAACGATTATGCTACCGAGCAGAACGTGGCCCATGGCATCCTGATGATCGAGACGATCAATGAGCCTGACTTGAACTACGAATGGGCGGATGGGAAGTTGCCGCAGGACTGGGCAGAACGGTCGTTCACTAACTGGATCGAGCACGCCCAGCGCATTATCGCTCATGGAGGCGTTCCACTGTCGCCCTCGCTGGCCAGCGGCTTTATGCAGGCCAGGGGGGAAGGCGCCGGGCAGTTAATGCTGAATCCCTTCAAGCTAGTCAAGGCTGCCGGCGTCGAGCGTTTCGTGTGCGGTATCCACAACTATCCGCTGAATCACCCTATCGACTACCCATACGATGATGTTAATCAGAAGGGTACGTCTCTTACGCAAGCTGAGTACGAGCGGGTTGGCGGTAGCTACGCTTGGGATTCGCAGAGCATTGAGCAAATAAACGCCTGGCGGGAGAGCGACAAGAACCCCGGCGATGGGATATACGACGACGACAGCTGTTTCAATGCCGTCGAGATCTTTATCGATATGCTGAATGCAGCCGGCCTGCCGGACGTGCCGATTTTCACGACTGAAGGCGGACCCTGCCTGACAGATAGGCACGACAGACGGTACCCCAGGGTAACTCCCGTCGTCCAAGAGGATATGGTTGCTGACGAGTTGCAGGCCATGGCTAGAAATCACAGGTATATGGGGTACGCCTGGTGGCTGTGGGGCAACAACTCGGTGGGTGGCACCGGGGGCTGGATGACCAATCAGTGGTACTGGCCTGGCGGTCCGTTCTCGGACTCCAACGGGTTCATACCGGAGTTTCAATACCTCAAGGACCACAAGGTGAGCGACGACGGCAACGATGACGATGGGGATGACGACGGCAACGATGGCGAGGATGATAATAATGACGGAGGTGATGATTACGTGGAACCGGAAACCGATAATCAGGCGATTAACTATGGAGTGGTCGTAGACCATCCCGACGTGGAGGAAGGCAAACCGTATTGGAAGTGCATCTTGGTCAAGCACTATCCACCCTGTGAGAACCAGGGCAAGCACCACGTCTACATGGACGCCATCGACGAGGACGGCAATAGGGTGAATGGACAGACGCTCTTGGTGAACGACATTCCAGTGGTCATCGATAAACCG
>JAAYUI010000214.1 GCA_012517765.1 Caldisericales bacterium
GATGAACCACAACGCCCTGGCAGGGCTGCGACACCCTGAAAGTCTTTACGAACACACCTCAGCGATCTTTTTACGCTCTGATTTCGACCATGAGCGCAACCAAAAGCGCATTGAGCTCAGCCAGCGCTTCTTCCTGGAGGCGGGCGTGGGGGTGGATAGCGTCCGAGCGCGCGGCGAGGGCAAGCTGGCGCAGATGTTCAGCCTGCTTCAGTTTGGGGATTACGTTTCTTATTATCTGGCACTGGCTTACGGCGAGGACCCCACACCGATTGAACTTCTCAATGAGTTGAAGAAACTTTTAGCAAATTAGCAGCTCAATAGTCAGCAACAATCGAGGCAGCATCTTTGATACAGATGGTGAGGGTCAGTGAGTAACAATTCGGATTTCAATATCATGATAGAAACTGACCGATTGATCTTGCGCCGGTTCTCCGAAAAAGATTTGCTGGATCTCTTTGAATATCTCTCTGATCCGGAAGTTGTCAAGTTTGAGCCTTACCGCCCGATGACCTTGGACGAGGTACGTGAAGAACTAAGCCGACGAATTGCATCCGATGAGATAATCGCGGTCGAGCTGAAATCCAGTGGCAAGGTGATCGGCAATATCTATCTCGGGAAAAGAGAGAACAACGCGCTTGAGATTGGCTTCGTGTTTAACAAGGATTATTGGAAGCAAGGCTATGCCCGGGAGAGCTGCGAAGCATTGATTCGCGAGGCGTTCTCAATTGGGATTGACAGAATTATCGCCTACTGCGACCCCGAAAATCAGAACTCCTGGAAATTGTTGGAAAGGCTGGGCTTTACCCGGACCGCTCACCTGGAGAAGAATGTCTTTTTCTGGGAGGATAGCAACGGTCAGCCAATTTGGAAAGACACCTATATCTATTCTTTAGAACAACTGAATCGAGAAACTCAGCTTTAGTTTTAGATCAGCCAATCTACTGAGAGACTTAAAACAAAAAAGCAGTTGCATCATGCAACTGCTTTTTCTGAATATTGATCTTACTCGTCTTTCGGAGGTGTCCACTCCATCCAAACTTTACCAGCTAAGGCGGGTGATGGTTTCAGGGTTTTGCCGCCCTCAGTCCAACCTGATGGCATCACTTCCCCTGTTCTTTGATGGTGCTGATAGGCCAGGATTTGGCGATGCAATTCGGCTGGGTTGCGCCCAACTGGCGGGCTCAACACTTCAGCGGCTTGAATGATGCCTTCGGGGTCAATCAGGAATCGACCGCGAAGGTTCACGCCACCTTCTTCGTCATAGACTTCATAGAGTGTGCCAATTTTTCCACCCTGGTCAGAGACCATCGGGAATGGCACATCATGCCCCACCATCTTGCTTAATTCAGTTTCGTTCCAAATCTTATGTGAATGCACACTATCGGTGCTTACAGACAGTACTTCAACTCCCAAGGCTTGAAGTTTTCCATAGCCAACGGCTATGTGGGAAATTTCAGTCGGTCAGACAAAGGTGAAATCTCCTGGATAAAAACACAATACTACCCATTTACCACGGTAATCGCTCAGCTTGACTTTCTGATAGGTTCCCTGGTAAAAGGCTGTCGCCGTGAAATCCGGCGCTTGCTTGGTTACTAACATATGCAATCCTCCTTTCAAAGATACTGGTTAGTTTGGTTAGGAGTATTATACTAAAGAAAGTGTGGAACACAACTAATTTTGCGACTTATCCGCGTTGCCTTTATGGGATCTGATTAGATTAAGTAAAGCTATACAAAACCATGCATTTTCTCTACTCCATCTGCTATACGTAAAAACTTGTACATAACAAATAAAGAGAAACCAATTAGGAGAATTATGAAGAAGTTGAATTCAATCAGCATTATTGTTCTTATTACCTATCTTGCCATGGTCACCGTCAACGGGCTGGCCAACGCGCTGCCGATCAACGGCATGATCACTGGAGCCATATCGGATTCTTACCCCAATTTATTCGCGCCAACTGGCATTACCTTTATTATCTGGGGCGTCATCTACCTGTTACTCGCAGCACATACCCTTTATCAGCTTGGA
>JAAYUI010000015.1 GCA_012517765.1 Caldisericales bacterium
GGCGATTGGTTCACCCTTCCCGCTTGCAGAAGCGCTGATTGGTGTTGCAAAGCTCTGTTCACCTGTAAAAGTGGCCGCAAATCTTTCTTCTGGCGGGCTCGAGGAGAGGACCATGGCCCTGCTCGAACCAAAGAAAGAAAAACTTGTGGTGCAAAAATCTCTTGCTACAGCGCTCTGCTTCACGCTGCTGCTTTTGATGCCCCTCTGGCCGGAAAAAACAAATTCCCTCGTAGGGATGGGGATTTCAGAGGTGCAGGCGCAAAAAATGATTGAAGGAAAGATGGTGGCCCTTGTCAAGCCAACTGGTGATGCCGGAAAGCCTTACCAGGTCAATTTTTACCCTGAACAAGCCATAAAGATAGATGGTTTTGGAAACCTGATTCTGGACAAGAGGCTTGTCATAAGAAAGCTATAAGGAGGAAGCATAAATGTTTTATGAGGAAGAGTACGACTATACCCCGATAGAAAAAACTGAGGAGCCGGAAACCATTGATACTGAGTACAGGGAACCAGCCCATGATGAAGGACCACAGTATTCGCAGATGAATATGAATGGTGGCAGGCAGGCGGAAAACAGGCAGGGCACCCCGAAATGGGGCGGAATTATTGCCCTTGCCCTTGTGCTCTCGGTGTTTTTTGGCGGCCTCTCAGGGTTCTTGGGATACAAGCTTGCAGACAACAAGAGTGGCACTGTGGTTATCCAGCAACCAGTGCCTGAAACCCCCATAAACCAGGAGATGTATTATGACGGCATTGTCGATGTTGTAAACAGAGTTTCTCCTGCCGTTGTTTCGATAACCGTTGACAAGCTTGTGGAAGACACAAATTCCATGCTGCAGTTTGACAACCCGTTTGAACAATTCTTTAATAATGATAGTGGAATCAACCCATTTGCCAGACAACAACCGCAGGTGAGGATCGAACAGGCAGCTGGTTCTGGTGTCATAATAAAAAACACCTGGACTGATGAGCAGGGTTTCATTCTTACAAACAACCATGTTGTGGAGGACGGGCAAAAAATCGTGGTCCATCTCAAGGACAAGAGAAATTTTGAGGCACAGATTGTGGCCACAGATTCTCTCTCCGACCTTGCCGTCCTTAAGGTGAAAGAGAAAAATCTCCCCATGGCTGAACTTGGGGATTCCACAAAGCTGAAGGTTGGCCAGCCGGTTGTTGCAATAGGAAACCCGTACAGGTTTGAAAACACAGTTACAACCGGTGTCATTTCAGCGCTTGCCAGGAACATACAGGTAGACAAAAACCGCATGCTGGTTGGTGTTGTCCAGACAGATGCTGCCATCAACCCCGGCAATTCTGGTGGACCGCTTGTGACGCTGGATGGCAAGGTGATAGGCATCAATACAGTTATCATACAGGGTGCGCAGAACCTTGGTTTTGCAGTATCTTCCAATGTTGCATCAAGGGTTGCCAGGGACCTCATCAAGTTTGGAAAGGTTGGCTGGCCAGTGCTTGGGATCAGGGGCGTAACACTCACAGACGAGATTGTTGCCAAATATGGTTTCAAGAGTAAATCTGGCGTGTACATAGCAGTTGTTGAAAAGGGTGGTGCCCAGGAAGCAGGAATACAGAGGGGCGATATCGTCATCGCAATAGATGGAAAAGAAGTTACAGATTTCGAGGAGATGCTTGTTGAGGTAAGGAACCATCAAGTGGGGGATATCGTCAAGCTGAAGGTTAACAGGGACGGAAGAGAAATGACTTTCAACGTCAAACTTGGTGCTGCTGCGGAATAGCCATCACCAATAAGTACCTTCTGGAAATAAAAAAGGCGGGGGCACCCCGCCTTTTTTATTTGTTTTCAAAAATTCCCTGCCAGTGTGGGATTTTTTTATCAAGACAACAGCCATTGCCCCAAGCTTTGAACTTGACCCAGAGATTTAGTGTATTTGAAGCAAACCAGCCATGAATGCATCGAAAGGAGTTTCAAGATGAGAAAGCTCTTGGCTACAATGCTAACGCTCGCGGTGGCGTTCACCGTTATTCCTTTTTTTGGTGATATACCGCAAGCCAGTGCCGAAACAAAAAACATACTTTTTGCGGCAGTCAGATGGTCTCTGCTTGGCCAGGACAGGAGCGGTCAGCCACTATCTGGCAGGGTTGTTCCGTGGACTTCCGGTGATGTTTCCACCTGGTGGGGCAGGCAGCAGTTTCCAATGCCGTCCCAGCCAAGGTATTGGTCGGAAGTATATCTTACCGTTATTGGCGCAGGCGGGCAGTCCACCGAAAAAGACAAGATGAACTGCATCCTGGACTCAAGCGGCAACATCTGGTTTGACCCGGACGGCTATTTCCACAATGCTGCCGAAAGGGCAAGACCAGATCCGCCAGGCCAGTGCTACGACTACAACTTCAAGGTGGACAATACTCCGGCCAACAACACGCAGGGACCGTACAGGGTTGGCGACTATGCAAATTTTTTCCACAACAAGGGCTACTGGTTCACGCCGATCAGCCACCAGCATGGCCCATACACCTTCCCGCGCAATTTTTCAGGGAGGCTTTTCAAGTTGGGGCAGGCTGCGCTTCCTGGCAATGGAATGGCCCTTGTCATGTCAGAGACCTTCCTTGCCTCCTGCGATCCGAACACCTCCTACAACCTATCGGTTGAAACCGACATGTGGGAAGGCGTCAATCCGGCCGTTACCGCCGCTTCAATCTTTGACCCAGAGAACCCGACACTCAGGAGATCGCAGAGAATCCAGAAGTCAACCGTGCTTGGTCCGACTGGCCTGGATTTCCAGGTGCCGGCAACCACTTTCTTCAATGTGAAGCCATCCTACAGAAGCTACATAGGTGTTGAGATATTTAGGGACTCCGGTGAAAACAACATCAACAACCCGCAGGGCCAGTGTTTTGCCCAAAACCTTTCTGATGACTACAAAGCCCTGTATGCCTGCGAAGACTTCATTGGTGCCTCGAACTCCGGAGTAAATGACTCCGATACTGGCCTCCCACTCAAACCCTTCCCGGCAAGCTTCAGGTATTACGACAGCGGCGGAACCGGTTTTGGCTGTGGCGAGCCGATATATGACAACCTCAACACCGCCCAGGACCCGTTCATGAACGACATCGTCAACCCTGGCGACAAGCGTATGACCACCGTCACGTTTAGTGTTGGTGGAGCTATAGTCACCTATGAGGCCGGCTCGTATGTTTCAGCTGGTGATGTCGATAATGGCTATATTATTCGTCCATTCACGAACGTTGGCTGGTTTGATGCCAACAATAACAACGAATTTGAAGAGGGTGAATGGATTTATCAGGACAATGATCTTTCCAACTCCGTAACTGCCGGTGACGTTCGTCTGACGGTGGTCAACAAGAATGGCAACACCTATCAGTGTGGAACGGTTGTTGCCGGCCCTGAGCTTTACATAAGGAGCTATCCGGTTTCCGGTATAACTGTTGGAAGGTGCGGCAATTTCCGCTTCATGGACATGGAGGTCCTGCCGGGTGTTGCACCTGTGCAGGTGAATGTCTCGAGACCGTTCAAGGTCGAACAGACCTCGGAAGTCAATTTGACAATGAACCCGGCGCCTGACGAAGGCAGAATAGCCTACATAGTGCTGACTGATGCCTCAGGCCAGAGAAACGTTGCTGGAACGATAACCAAAGATCGCCCAAGAGCCACTGTCCAGATAACTCCCTATGAAGGCTCTTGCGACGAATTTGGCAGGATTCACCCATATCTTATAGAGGTTTATTATGAAAAGGGTACTGGCAAACCACAAGACATTGGTTGGGGAGGCCCGCCAGATGGAACTTACGGATATTGGGTTGTTCCTTCCCCGCAGATCCTGAACAACACCATTATTCCGAACAACTATGACTGCTACCTGGCAAAAGAGTTCACGGTGGAGCCGGAAGACATGTATTTTGATTGCAGCACCGTCTGCCTTACAAACATTTCGACCCGCTACCCGAACTTTGTTTTGACCCTCAAGGATTTTGACAACCCGTATGATGTGAATGACCTCAATGGTGTCAACATCTCGACCACGGCTTCTGCCGGCAACATCATTGCATACTACAACTGCACAGGAGCTGGCATTGACTGGATGTTTACTGCCGGCACCGGCGCAAACAGGTACATTGTCCAGGTCAACAGGGACGGCACATACTATTACTGGGCCTGGAACGACAATCAAAGCCCGACGCCGGGCATTGGTGCCGTTGGCGCACTCGACCAGGAAGACACTGTTGTTGGCCCGACGCAGGGTAACATCAATTCAGGCAGTCTTGTTGACATGGATTGTTCTGGAAGGTTTGCAGAATGCGATATCTGTGGCCAGGGCTTCGAAAAAATGGGCCTTGTGACCAAAGGCGATACATGGGGCCAGTTTGACGGTGTCAACCTCCCAGTCATCGAAACCTATGGCGTGCCGTGTTTTGTTACCACATACAAGACGACCCCGTGGTCCGATCCGGGTGGAAGCATCATGGTGGCCTGCTGGCCGCCAGACCGCACCTCCAGCCTGAATGTAAGGGTGCACACTGATAACGCTCTTTGGGATTACAACAGCACAATCACTCACCCACCGTACTTTATCACCTCGCCTGCCAAGGGCACTGACTATTGCGGTGTCCACGTCATTCCGCCAACTGCCTCCGGCGGTGGAGGCGGAGGTGGTGGAGGCGGGGGTGGTGGAGGAGGCGGTGGAGGCGGAGGTGGTGGCTCCGGTGGTTATGGAGACATAAACTTCGTCGAATTTACCGCAATCGATCATTCCCTTCAGTACTCAAGCGTCAATTACACTTCAGGTTCGGGTGCCCTCTATAGGATGCCACCTCCGGCTGTGCAGATACAGTCACCTTATGATCCTGTCCTTTCGAATCTTGTCAGGGAATTCAGGGCGTATCCCGGTGGACAGACACACCCGATCAGGGTGCAAGGCGGAATGGGCGATGGAAGAAACGCATATCCTGCCATATTCCGCAACCAGGTGTGGAAGCTCGGAACAGAGTTTCTGCCGCTGACCGATTACGGCATCTTCTTCATGCTTACAAATGCAAGGAGCGAGTTCCTCTCGTTCAATGCAACGGACAGCGACCACAAGATACAGTGGATAGAAATAACCGGACCATTCATGACGCCGAGGTTCCCAATCACCGACTACACATACAATGGCCTCAGGAATGTGCCAGTGCAGTATGACTATTCTGGCAGGATTGTGGTTGACCAGACAAACTGGAGGGATTACGAGCTTGCCCCGCAGGATTTCACCAGGATCATAAACCCGGGGTTCAGGGACCGCTATGTCTACCAGCAGGCCAACCAGAGGCTACTCCAGAGTAGGAGGCTGGACTATTCGATGGTCAATGGCAACGTGTTTGTCTTTGACGAGATAATCCCGGTTGACAGGGGTGTCGTAAGGATCGAAGTCAAGCTGGCAAACGGTCAGTCAAGAATATGGGAAGACTGCTGCCAGGAGTACAGGATACAGGGAATCCCGGTCCATGGGCTCCACATAGAAGGTGCACCCGGGACACTCGGAATCATTGCCGACAACGTCCTTGATGTCAAAATAACCGAATGGGAAGACATCCAGGTGGTCAGGGAATGCAACGATGCAATGGCCTATGTGTGGCAGGACAGGGGTGTCCTCCAGCAGATGGGCGGCAACGTTTTCTTTGGAGCAGGCGATGGCTGGGTGACAAACGGCCCGTCCTCTTCGGTTGGTTCCGGCTCGGCTGGCGCTTTCAGCAGCGACATGGACCTGAACGGTGACGGAAGGATTTCTTTTGATGCCTATGAAACCGAGCTCATTGGCGCCTACAACCTGGCGACCAACAGCTGGGTGGGCGGCATCATCGACGCAAGGACTTATCAGCGCAACAACGGCAGGTATGTCTTTGACATGAGCCTTTCAAACGGCTGCAGGATTGAAGATGCCGGCCTTGATTTCAACAATGACCATGTTATTGCAGAGGACGAAAGATTGCCGGTCAATCTGACCGTTTACAAATATTATGATGATAACAACGACAGGAGCTTTGCCCCTCTCTGGAACGTCCCTGGAACCAGGCAGTACTACTCGCACGAGGTTTACCTTGCCGGCCAGGTAAGCATGTATCCGGAGCCAGGTGGCGGGGTATCAAAGGACCCCAACATCATCATTGAAGTCAATCCAGGCATTGTGACTGCGGGCGTTTCCCCCGAGGTTGTCAATTCGAACCAGCCACTGACCTTTACCATAAAGGACATAAACGGCAGGCCGGTCGACCTAACCAAGGGTGGGAAGCTGAAGCCGGAAGAGGCAGTCAGCTTCATATCTGATGCCAGACCGGAACGTGTTGGTGCCTATTACTGGACAGTGACCTCACTGCGCAATAAGGACGGCACGATATCGGACAACGAGCATCTGTTTGGCGAGTTCAAGCCGATAGGCTACGATTTCTCGCAAGCCTCCAAAGGCATATACAAGTTCACAGGTTTTGTGGCCAATGACGAGGGTGAAATACAGATAAAAGTACGCTCGTCCGACTACAAGAGTTGGGGTGTAGGTTCAATCAAGATCGCAAGGCCAAAGGTTACCTACTCGATAACCAACGTGGCAACAGGCGATGCTGTCACAATGAAGTGGCCGGAGGAGCCAGAGGCCTGCATGACCGGCCTTGACCGCCGCGTGTACAAGATTGTTGCGACACTCAAGGACGCACAGGGCCAGCTGCTAAAGGGCTCATCAAAGCTGCCTGGCAAGTATGGCTCTTCGACAGATTTTGTCAGGTTTACCCCGTTCCTTGTCCTTGATGCCACCGGCGCTGATCCGGAAAAACTGACTTATTTCAACAGGTTTGGTATTTCATCAACAGGCGAAATCTCTTCCACCTCAAACCTCGTCAAGCCAATGTCTGTAAGGTGCAAGACAAGCGCAAAGCTCGACGGTTCGACAATAGACCTGAAGAGTTGGGGCAAGGGTTGTGTGTACAACTCCGAGATTGCAGGCAACTACTTCTTCTCCGACTTCAACGGTGATTCTAGGATTGACTACAAGGACTCGCTCAACCCGGATGAAAACGGAAATGTCACATTCTACGTCTTTGCTGATCAGGTGTTTATGGTTGGTGGCCTGCTCGGTGCCAACAAGGCATCAGTCATCAAGGGAGACGTTGCCGGCGACGCCCCAAGGTCGCAGTCGATGGCCTTCAATCCGCTCCTCAGGTACAAGGGCGATGGCACATTTGCACTCGACTGGGACACCCCGACAGTAACCAATGTCCCGATAAAGCAGCCTGTTATAAGGCTCTATGACCAGAATGTCGGCGACGAAATCTCCACAGGGTTCCTGTCGCCGTCCAATTACGACCTTGCCTATGGCACCGACAACGTTTTTGTGGCAAGGGTGACACCGGCATGCCAGAAGGAAACAGACCCGATAAAGCCAGGTGGAATAATTGAAGTCGCAAGCGTGGGCGCAAAGTCTGAAGTAAAAACCAGCGTCGAGACCACCCAGAGCAAGGTTGACCCAAAGGCCTCCGAGGCCGTTGTCCACTACACGCCGGCAAGCAACACCGGCACATCGGTTGCGACCCTCAGCTACAAAGCAAAGGCCACATTCGGGGAAGACGTTGTCATAGCCCGCAAGTCGCTTGAGTTTGATGTCGCAAAGGGTGCAAACCTCAATGTTGTCTACACCGGCACCTTCTACCCTGGGCTCCAGAAGAAGATCGCTGTCACGGTTGAAGACGTTGCCTCAAGGGCGCCACTCTCCAATGTGACTGTCACGGTGCAGGGAGCAGGCGTCATGATGGAGGCCAAGACAGGGCCAAAGGGCGAAGTGGAATTTGATGTCCTGCCAACAAAGCCGGGCAAGATAGTCGTCAGGCTGGACAGCGGAACATACATAACGGTGAACCCGCAGGTAATAGAAGTTGTTTCACCTGTCGCCCCGCCGCCACTTGAGATTGAAGAGGTGCCATCTCTTACAAAGGAAGACCAGATAACAATCAGGGGTAAGACGAACTCCGAGGCAGTGGTCTCTGTTGGTGGAAACCCGGTGAGCGTTGGCTCTGATGGCGTGTTCTTTGTCACTGTCACACTCAAGGAAGGTGTAAACGAAATCGAAGTCATTGCCGCCAACCCTGTTGGCACAAAGATTTCAAAGAAGATCACCATCACAAAAGACACGACCCCGCCAGTGGTTGAATTTGTCCAGCCAAAAACAAAGCTTGTGAATGCAAAGCAGGTTGAGGTTGAAGGCAATGCCAGCGAGAAGGTGAAACTGGCAATTGATGGAAAAATCATCGAAGTCGGGCCGGGCAAGTTTGTGGTCACGCTTGACCTTGTGCTTGGCAAAAACACATTCAAGTTTGAGGCAACCGATGTCCTTGGTAACCAGTCAAGGCCTACCCTCGAGCTGTATAACTGGCAGATAAAGCTGGTCCAGATGAAGATAGGTAATGATGTCATGCTTGTCGATGGCCAGATAAGCAAGCTCGATGTGGCGCCCTATGTTGATCCGCAAACCAGCAGGACACTTGTGCCTGTCAGGGCGATTGCCCAGGCCTTTGGCGCAAAAGTGGACTGGAACGCCCAGGTCAAGCAGGTGACCATAACCCTTGGCAAGGACCTGATCATGATGACAATCGGCTCAAAGGTCGCCATTGTAAATGGAAAGATCTCCCAGCTTGAACAGCCGCCGTTGATAAAAGACGGCAGGACTGTCCTCCCGTTTAGGTTCATAGCCGAGGCGCTTGGCGCAGAGGTGCAATGGAACGGCGACGAGAAGACGATAACCATGACCAGATACTACTAGAATTCCTCCTTTTGGTTGGAAGGGGCGGAGAAATCCGCCCCTTTTTTGTTTTTGGGAACTATTTGCTATAATAAAAAAAATAAAAAGAGGAGGAGAGATGGTTTGCACAATAAAAGCTGGTGAAACCGCCCCGCAGACTGGCTACTACGCCTGCAAGAAGTGCGGATACAAGATCATGGTTAAGGAGGGAAAGCCTGTTCCTGTCTGCCCGGCCTGCTCGCATGATATTCTTGTGTATGAGAGTGAGTGAGAATCAGCCTTTTTCTGCCCCAATCATAGGCAGAGATTGGTAGCAAGAATTATTAGTCTTCTGCCACTTCCTTGAAGCGGTAGACCCCGTGGTCCGTGTAAAAATATGCAACCTCGTATACGTTGAACAATTCACTGTGGTTTTTCAAAAAGAAACCTTTCACCCTTCCAAATGGGGTACCTTGCATCCTGTAAACATAATATGTCACTTTTTGATTTTCTCTTATATTGCTCCATACAAATACCGGTGAGAATGTGAACAGGTTATTTTTTACCAACATAAAAACTTTGTAACAATATAATAAAGGCAGTGCATAATTGAACCTGTCATTGAAAACTGTTGAAGATTCGAAAGTGTAGAAGTGGGGTTTGTTGCCAGTGTCTGTATCTGAAAACAGAATATTGGACACAAGTTTATCTTTGCAGACAAGGAAATCTCCTTCACAAAGGGATTTCTCCACATCTTTAAAAGGAGCTTTTTCAATATAATTGAAATGTTCATCTAGATAGTATGCGTTTGAGCCGTCTGTAAAGCACATCTTTTCTGAGTATTTATCGCCGTCAAGCGATGCTTTGGAGACGTCCCCTTTATCAGGCAGTAAAATACTTGTTTTCTGGAGAACATCATTTTTGTAAATTGTGAATAAAACCAGCTTCTGGCCATCATATTGGACAATATTTTTGCCAATCATGAAAAATGCAGATTTTTTGGTAAATGTTTTACTGCAAAAAACCTCTCCACTGGATTTGTAAACAATTAGTGTCTTGCCTTCATTATCTATGCACGCAAGAAAATTATCAAAATCTTCTATCGGAACTATCTTTGTCCCCTTTGTCTCAATTGAAAATTTTTGCTGAAGATCATATTGTGGCTCATTGTTAGACCTGTTGCTCAAGAAAGCTGTGATATGATTCTTGCCATTATTTTGGGTCAAAAAGTAGTATTGCCAATTGCTGGCACTAGAATTGTTTTTATCGTAGAAATAAACAAATGATTTATCAATTACATTTCCAGGGAGCGCAATTTCTCTTGCAACTTGCTCAAGGTTTTGATCCTGATAAATCAAGATCTTGTTGCCAGACGAATAAACTGGATGAAGAATGTTTCCAAAACTGATGTATTCTGTCAAATCATTCTCCACCTCAAGCACTCCCAGATATTGTTGGTTGAACAAAAAGCTGGTATTTGGAAGTCGAGCAAAATCTTTATAGGTAAATTTTGGCTGGAAAAATTCTCTAATTTTGCTAGAAAGATTGATGTTTGTAAAAAAAATAGGCAGACCGATCAAACCAATTCCAATCATTAATATAAACAAAAAAGTAAAAAGTAGTTCAAATAATCTTTTGAGAACGCTTTTCCACCCTGGCTGTTTTTTCTCTTCCATTTCCCCGTCCATCGCGCCACCTCAAAGGGCAATATACAACAATCCAGGTTTTATAACAACAGGATTTTGCCATCCCTCCAGAAATAAAAAAAGCGGGGATTTGCCCCGCTTTTTCCACCAAGTCTCTTTGAAATTATGGATATTTTACACTAAAACTGATCTGCTTTTCCTGCCCGCATGCCGGTTTTATCTTGAAGCTCCAGTCCGATTTTGATTTGCCACCCTGGGATGGCTGTTTGATGGTCACGGTGATTTCAAACTTTTTCCCGGGCTGGACAGTGAAGCTTTTTCTGGAAAAACCAAGTGATGACATATTGCTTGAGAGCTGGAAATCGATTGGGGCCTCGCTGCATTTGTTTTCCACCACAAACTTGAACGAGCAGGTTTTGTTCTGGGCAACCTTGAAGCTTGCAGGCTCCTTTTCCCAGGATGTCTTGTAGGAGCAGCATTCCTCCGGGTAGTGGACATGGAATTTGACCGAATAATGCCTGCCGCAGTCGGAGGTGATCTTGAAGCTCCAGTAGACGACCTTCTGGCCAGACTGCCTCTTTGGCATTGTAATCGTGATTGTCATCTCCATAAAAGTCTCGTTTGAGTAGAAATCGGTCTTCTGGAACTGGATGTTTTTGTCTGACGTTGTAATGACAAAGTGCATTTTGTCCGGATATTCCCAGTTGGTGATCCCAAACTTGAACGTTGCTGTTTTGCCTTCATTGACGATTGTTGTCCCCGGGTCCTTTCTCCACCAGACCTCAAACTGGCATTGTGCGTCCCCTGGGAGGTTGCTTATTATCTCGCTTGTCCCGTCTGCTCTTGCTTGTGGTATCCATGAGGCGCCAACTGCCAGGCTGGCAATGGCCAAAAATATTGCTATTTTCTTCATCTTCTGCCTCCTTGTGTTGTTTGGTTTCTTATACGGGGTGTTTTGGCGTTTTGTCTGTTGCGCCTTCCCGTGCTTGCTCTGGCCAGATTTGTTCCCAAAAAGTTTACTTTCCTTGCGGGCTGGGCTATCATTTTTGTAGAAAACGGCCACAAAAGCAAAGGAGCAAATAATGGAAAACAGCAAGAACATATCGTGGGAAGTAAAGGTGCCACTCCTGACCAACACGGCGATACTCACCGACATGCTCAAGGGTTTTGGTCTGACCTATCTTATCGTTGTTTTGCTCATGGGTTTCATTTTCCTGCTCCAGGGCGAAACGGAAGGGTTTCTCCAGATTGTCTGGATGTTTGCGCTGATTGTTGGCGGCCTGATGGTGCTTTCTGCCCTCATCATGCTGATTGTTTTCCGGAACTCCTACCATATAAGGTATACGCTTGATTCCGAGGGCGCCCTGTTCGAAACGCTGGACAGAAGGGTAAAGATGGCAAACAGGGTCGCAATCGGCGCCGGATTTTTGGGTGGTGGCCAGGCGGCCGGTGCAGGGCTCCTTGCCAGATCGCAAGAGACAATCTATGTTCCGTGGAAAAACATCAACCAGGTACTTTACAATGAAAAACGTGGCAGGATAACGCTTCGCAACACATGGCGCAATGTCATGATCATCTACACCGGAAAAGGCTCCTGGCAGAAGGCTGCAAATGCTGTCAGGGAGAATGTCAGGGAGGCGTCTGCAGAGAAGCCGGCAAAGAAGGGCAATGCACTTGTCAAAATGCTTCTTGCGACAGTCTTTGTTGTGGCGTGTGTCGCGGCAACATTTGCAGTGCCTTTTGAAACAGAGCTTTTTGTCAAAATCCTTGTTCTGTGTTTTGCTCTTGCCACGGTCTGGCTTTCAAGGCTGATGGCCTACCCGGTTTTGCTTGGGCTTGCATATATGGTTTACGAAATTCTGGTGCAGGGCTTTGAGGTTTCAACGTGGACGATGGTAAGCACCTACACCTCGACCGGCTTCGGGTTCCTCTCTGGAGACGAGTGGGCCGCGCTTGTTCTGGGCTTTCTGGGCATTGCCGGGCTGGCGATATACTGCATCCTTTCTCTTACTGGAAGGACAAGTTCAGCGCTTGAGGGCGACGAAGCCGGGGAGAACTAATATATTATTGGAGACAAAATGAAAAAAATGTCCAGGGGATTATCTTTGTTTGGGGTTATATTTTTGTTTTGCTCATCTTGTTCCTTTGCAAAACCATATGAGGTCAAACTTGTGTCCGATAAGAGACCTCCAGGGAAAATAATTGGTATCCTGAGTTATGAAGGTAGATACAAAAAGGAACTCTTTTTTCCTGTAATCCTTAATGACCAAGAGGTAATAATATATAAAGATCCACTGTTGCAGCAACCAGTCAAAACAATCAACCTGCCTGGTGAAGTTTTGTCATATTCCCTAAAAAATGATTCAACAACCACGACAGAATCTGGGGGATATCACAATAGCGAGTACGATAAAAACTATTTAGTATTCTTGTGTCGCGGCAACACCTCTAATACAATTGTTCTATATCAGTTTGATTATTCTAATCTAAAAAAAGGTAATGTAAACGAGACAAAATCGGCCAGTTTCTCAACAAAAGCTGATAAAATAATATCAATTTCCCATGATGACAAGGATCACAAAGCTCTGCTTGTCTGCCAGTCAAATGACAATAAGTTGCTTTATCTAAGTGATCCGTGGGGGAAAACAGGGCACATAAAATCCCTTGAATCACCAATGCTTTTTGCTGACCTGAGGTACAACGAATTCGGTCCTACGTCACCAAAAATGGTTGGGTACGATGGCAAAATTGTTTATTTTTACAAGTTTGTTGATGGCCAGTTACTTGTTGATTTTAAAATAGACCTGGGAGTGGAAGGTGATTTAACAAAGAGCGTAATCAATGATTTGAATTATCTTGAAGGATATAGTTATGATTGGTTTTTCAATCTGTATGATGGTAAAGCGGTCCATCTTATAGACATATCCAGTAAATCAGTAATTTATTCAAGAGAGTTCCTGGATACAACTTTCACAAAACAACTTCATTACGAGTTCTATTTTGGTAGTAATGCTATGTTTTATATAAGCACTAAGCGTTTATTGGACAGCCGTTTTAATAATGCTGGAGATTTTATTGCAAGTAGATTGTTCGAGGTTGATTATATACCATTGTCGTATGTATGGACTTCGTCGGATGTCGGTCTTTATTACTTTTGCCAATACAATCCAGATTCCACGTTGGTCTACGATATGCAGACAGTCCGGGATAACCAGAATAGATTCTTCAGAAAACATTCTTACAGGGAAATCCCTGGAAAAGTTGTAAACGTTCTGTTTCTCTCATACAAAATCTATTTCTATACAGAAGATTCTGTTTGGGAATGTGACTACATAAATTCAGAAGAAGGCCGATACGAACTTATCAAGATGGATCTTGGGCCAGAATATGAAGAAAAATAGTTTGATAAATGACAAAGCCCCTTCGGTCTACCGAAGGGGCTTTGTCCAAAAGAGAAGAGTGTTTTATCTTATTGTAAAGCAGAGCACCTTCCCGTCGGTGCAGGTGATGATGGTGCCGTCAGAGATTGCGATGTTTGCGTTGATCGGATAGCCGCAATCCAGCTTTGCAAGCTCCTTGCCGGTTTTTGCGTCCATGCAGTAGAGCGTCTTGTTGTCGCTGCCGAAAAACACCTTGTCGCCACAGATTGCTGGTGAGCCAAACACGTTGTCACCAACGGGTGCATTCCAGACTTCCTTGCCGTCTGCAATATTCAGGCAATAGAAGGTGTCTAAGTCCGAGCCTGTAAAGACAAACTGGTCGTAAACGGCTGGTGCGGTCACCTTGTCGCCGCTCTTGAATGCCCACAGCTTTGCACCGGTGAGTGCATCGAAGCAGACCAGATTGGCATCGCCAACGATTGCCCAGACTTTTCCGGACGAGGCAACAACCGGGTTGACTATTCCATCATCAACCTTGCTCTCCCAGGCCAGCTCGCCAGTTTCCTGGTTGAGGCAGTACAGCTTCTGGTCCTGCGAGCCAAAATAGACCTTGCCATCCAGCAGGGCCGGTGCAGAGGCGATTCCCCTCCCGGCCTTGAAGCTCCAGTATTCATAGCCGCTGTCGGCGTTCAGGCAGTGGAAGTTGCCGCCCATGTCGCCAAAGAATGCCACTCCACCACTGACTGCTGGTGAAGATTCGATCTTTGAGGAGAATTTTGATGTCCAGACCGGGTTTTTTGACCTAGCGCTCACACAGTAGAACTTTCCAGCTTCATCGGCAAAGTAAATCTTCTCGCCAGAGATGCACGGTGTGTTCCAGATTTTTGCATCTGCCTGGAAGCTCCATTCTTCCTTGCCTGTCGGGATGTCCAGGCAATAAAGCTTGTCGCTTGCAAAGTACACTTTTCCGTTTGACGTGACAGGCTGGCCCCTGAGAGGTTCCTTTGATTCAAATTCCCAAGCCTTCTCGATTGCCGGCTGGGCCGAGATTCCACCTGTTGCGATGCCAGTCCTTGACATGTTCCCCATCATCATTGGCCAGTCCTGGTGTGTTGCCACTTGCTTGCCAGTGTCTGTGCCACCACTATTTGCCCCATCGCCGCTTCCACAGCCTATAAGCGGGAGGGCGAGAACCATGAATAATACTGTCAAAACAGCGAATTTCTTCATAATGCTCCTTTCCATGGCATTTTTGACACGGAAAAACGAGATAAGTTTTTAGCTATTCCCTAGCGCTTTATGGAACAACGTTTGTCATTGTTTTGACAGTCTTGGTTTTGTGTGGGTCCACTTGAACTTATCCAGTTTGGGGGATAAATTAGGGGAGATGAAGACGCTTGACTTGTTGAGTTTGCCATGGGAGGGCCCGGTTGGTTTTGGGGAGTATCTTGAGGAATCGGAGCTTTGCGACCTGTCTTCAAGGTCCGTCGTGCAGATGACCGAATCGATACTGGGCGGTGTAACAAATCCAAACGATGCCGCAAGGGTTATATACCATTTTGTCAAAGACAACCTGGTTTTCATGTTGCCGCCATCAATCTTTACCAAGGCGTCGCAGGTGCTTGCGACAGGTGGCGGGGACTCGGTTTCAAAATCCGTTTGCCTTGTCTCCATGATGAGACTTGCCAGGATACCAGCGAGGTTCAAGGTTTCCATTGCCGACAGCTCATACCTGAAAGGGCTTTATGTAGGAATCATTGAGAGATTTGTCCCGAAAACCATGGTCCATCTCAGACCGGAAATCCACCTAAAGGGCAGGTGGATAACGCTTGAGGGGGTTGTTCTGGACAGGATGTACCTGGAAAAACTCGCAACAATACTCAATGATGACGGGCCGTGTTTCAGTCTTGGGGTTGCAGACAAGAGGCCGCTCTTTGTCCTCTCAAAGGACATAGAGAACTGGGACGGTGAGAGTGACACTTTCTGCCAGTCCACATGTGTTCTTGAGGACCTTGGTGTACATACTAACGTGGAAGAGATTTTTGCCGAACACACACCAAAGAAGGTCCAGTCACTTATTTTTTCGACAGTTGTTTCGCCCTCGATCACAAAGAACATATCGAGATTGAGAATGATATGACAAAGGGTTTCTACAGGCCCCAGGGCCAGCGCTCCATTGAAGTGGCTTCAAACCTTGGCATCCTCGTGCCGACAGTCTGGGAATTATTTGGTGACAAGGCCAAGCTTGCCAGGGCCTGGGGCGAGGATCTGGAAATTTCAACAATTGAAGGCTGTGAAGGGCAAATATGGGGCCTTGAACCAAGCTTCTCGGCTTCATGGCGCATTGAGACCCAGGAATCCAGGCAGTATGAGAGCCTGAAGGCAATTTTTGAGGGCAACCCCTGGCACCACAGGCCTGACCTCTTCGAGTTGGCCGTACAGTTCGAATTTGGGGAGACATGCAAACTGAAATTGTCGGGGTTCGACCTGACCCACACCGGAGATGCCCCCTTGCTTTCCGCCTCATCATGGGCCTACACAAAGATGGCCATGTTGACAAAGTTTTTTGGAAAAGAGCCTGAAAAATGTGTTTCTGGCACAAGATCAATCGAAGCCTCGACAGTCATAAAGGCAACACCAGACACCCTCAGGTCAATGCTTTTGCACGCCGATGAAGCCGTAAAATGGCTTGCCGACATGGTCCAGATTGAGGCCAGGGAGAGCGGCCAGTTCCAGATTGCATGGCAGAGGCCATGGGGCAACATTCTGCTTCACGGAGTTGTTTCTGAATTTGAAAGCGACAGGATAACGCTTGTTGCAAAGGACAATCCTTTCTCACCAGCCTCACCGCTTTCCTTAAAGTTCTCCTTTTTCCAAGAGGGCGAAAATACAAAATTGTCAGTTGCCCTTGATGGTTTTGATGTGCAGCCCTGGGCGTCATTCTCTGTCCTTCTATTTTCTGAGATTGCCCAAGTTTCGCTTGCAGGGCTTGGTTTGATTGTCAGTGAACAGTAGATATTGATAAAATCAGGGCTTGCCTGCCCAGACAACTACATATCTTTCCCCAAATTTCTTGATGAAGGCCGAAAGGCCCTCGCAAAACCTGTGTTCGATGTATCCATTTCCGGCATCAAGCCATGTCCCATCTGAATCATAGAGGCCGGCATTTGCAATTTCTTCTGGTATCTCCAGCTTGTTTCCATCGGGAAGAACTGTGATTGTTTTTGATGGCCCGCTTGCAAAAGTCATTTTCAAGGCCACCGAGCCAGAGTATTTTATGGCAGTTATGCTTGTTGGGAAACGCTTAATTGGCTCAAAGAATTTTGCCTGTCCGGAAGTGGTATCAAAAACAGCAATGGAGTAGCCCGTTTCTGTGGCAAGAGCAGTTGCAACGAGGCCATTTCCAAGGAAGCAGACTGGGGAGGCCTGGTTTTTTACGTGATTGAAAACGCCAAGCCCGTACTCGCCTTTCCAGAGGGTTTTTGTTTTGGTGCCATCATCAAGGAGCAGTTTTTGCCTTCCCTGATCGTCAACGTAGGTGTAAACAATGTTTACACCCATTGATTTTCCGAGGAATCTTGCTTTTCCAGTGTAGCTTGCAATTTCTTTTGTTCCGGAGAAAAGGGTGAATTTACTGCCATCATTTTTTGGGGTGACGGTTTCCTGTTTAATCTTGCCTGTCAATTGCTGTGGCTTTACTGATGGTTTTTTCCAGCCGTCTTCAATGAGGGAAAGCGAGATGGCCGGGTCAGCATTCAGCCTTAAATAGACAGCCCCATATGCTTCTCCATTTTTCAGTACCACGAGACCTGAGAGATGGTTGTAGTCTCCCGGGACACCGGAAATCCTGCACATCTTCTCCCAGTCACCCTGTATTGGTGTTGTCTCTAGATCAAGCTCTTTGCCGGTTTTGTCAGTTAATGGATCATAAACATAGAGAATACTGTTTGTCGATTTTGGGGAAGTCCTTATCCTGACTGCCTTATCTACCAGGACAGGTTTTATCGAGTCTGACTCGACCGGTTCTTTTGAGAGGCTGATTACAAACCTGTCTCCTTGCCCTTTTTTGTACAGGATTTCTTCTTTGGCTGGCAGATATCCCGTTACTTTTGCTTCTATTTTGTGAACACCCTCTTCAAGCTCAAGCTGTGCTGGAGAGGTGTATTCCTTCCCTTCAAAGATGATTGTTCCACCCTTTGGGTTTGTCTCCACCGTGACTGCACTGCCACCACAGCCTGCAAGAAACACTGTGGCGAGGGCTATTGCCGGGAGTTTATTTAGCAAAAAACGATAAAAGTATGCTGTCATAGTCCTGCTTGAGGTCGGTGCCCTGCTTGCCCTGGACATAGGTTATTGCAAAGTATTTGTCATCTTTTGTGTAAACCGTCTGGACCTGCTTTATTCCGCCATCAGTGTAGACAAACTGGTAGCCGATGCCTGAGCCAAGCTGTACGGAAACAGGAGTCGTGCTTCCTTCAATTGAGGAGGTCATTATTTTGGCGATGTTCTCTGCCTTTTCTGTGTTGCCGGTCTGGGTTGCAATCATGATGCTTCCCTGTGTCTTGTCTGGCGGGAAAAGGGTGATGAGCATGTCTGTTGTTTTCTCTGCTGTCCAATTTTTTGGGAGGATTATTTTGAAGTAATCATTTTCAAAAGGCTCACCAGTGGGGAGCTTGTTTGGGACCTCGATGTCCGGTTTGCCTGCTTGATCGTTTCCATTCGGTTTTTTCCCCGGATCGGCCGGATTTTGCTGTCCGGATTGGTTTTGTGGGTCTGTTGTCTTGCCGCCATTTCCTGATGGTGTTTGCTTCTCTGTTTTTGTTATTTTTGCAACAAAGCTTGCCGCCATGTTACTGGCGGTTTCGATGACCTGGTCTTCATGGTCGCCCTGGATGAGCTGGATGTTGTAGACAATGCCATCAAAAGGTAACAGGGCTATGACTGATTCCGGGTTCTGCATCTGGACCCACCATACCTTGTTTTTTCCAAGCTCTGCCGGTTCATTTTTGATTATTTTGCCTGTCAGTGTCTGGGTAAGCGACGAAACGAGCTGATTTATCGAGCTTGTGTCGCCAGTTTTTGATGAGGCATCGGGGGCAAAAGTTATCGAGAATTCGACATTTTCTGACTTTATGAGTACCACATTTTCATTTTCTGCCACCTGGTATGAGGAAGGATAGGCGATTGAAAAATGGGTGTTTTCAAAAGTTTTGTCCAGTGCAGGTGCTGATTTGCCGCACGAAGAAAGCAAGACGCAAATTGATGCAAGGGTCAAAGCGAGTGTGTTATGTAACCTTTTTGGTGTGCTCATCATTGTTCTCCAAGAGGATTATTTTGCAGTCATAATCGTTCATGTCAACATTGGATTTTATCCAAACAATTAAGTGATGGTTTAGTCGCATCAATACATCATACATCCATATCGTGATTTTTATCCATAAAAAATGCCCTCTCAAAAGAGAGGGCATTTTGTTGCAGCAGAGCAATTGTGGCCTAGTTTGTTTTTATAGTTTCAAGCATCTTTTGTATGTCGTCCGAAAGGCCATCCTGCATCATTACCACTATCATGATGTTGTTTTTTTCTCCAACAAGATCGGTCATGGCGGTCCTGCCATCCGTCGTCAAAAAGTCGATCCTGTCGTATTCAATCTCGCCAATTTTTTCAGCTGATTCCTTGATCTTCAAGTCAGTGCTTTGTTTGAAGCCTTCTCTCAGGCTTTTTGTGTAATCGCCCTTTTTCATGCCCGGACGATCAAGCACCATCATGGTGAATATCCTGTTGGATGCGTTTGTGAATGTTATTGTTCCTATCAGCTCTTCGTATTTGGGAGTCCAGCCCTCAAGAGGGATGATTGTGATTTTTCCTGCCACAAATGGCTGGCCGAATTTTGTCTCTTCGGTTTTTGGAGTGGTTTCGGCGCCCTTTTTTTCAGGCTCTTTTTTTGTGAAGTAGTCTGGTTTTGTTATCTTAAAGGATTCAATGGCCATTTTTACAAGATCGAGCTTCTCCTGTCCTTCAACCTCCGCGCCAACGCCAACCATGAGGACGGCCTTGTCAACGGCCGTGATGAACATAAACCCGCCTTTTTTTTCCTTCCTGCTCTTTGCCGAGAGCCAGACACCCTTCTGGCCATTTATTTCCTTCTCTTCAGTTGAAAGGTCAAAGTCCTGGTTTCCACCAAGCTCCTTGAGGAGCTGGTCCGAGTATGTTTTTATCTCGGCAATATCATTTGCTTTTATTTGCTCGTTTGGGACAGACTCGATCATTATTCCAACGCCATCCCCACTTATTGTTGTCAATGACTGGTTTTCTTCGACTTTCCATGAATTTGGGTGGCTTATGTTGTAATAGGGACCCTCATAAGTTTTGTCCAGCGTGGTTTTCCCACATGAAACAAGAACCAGGGTTGTAATTGCAACCAGTAGAATACTTTGGAGTTTTTTCATCTTGTTCTCCTTACTTTCTTATTCTGATGCTTTCCAGCATCGTTTCCATGTCTCCGCTCAATTCCCCTGCGACCAGGACTTTTATTATCTTGTTGTCCTTCTCGCATACAAGATACATCAACGGGACGTTTTCCTGTCTTGATGGCAGATCATACCTATAATACATCATTCCGGCAAATCTGAACGGTTTTGGGCCGGCAACCCTGTCCCTGTTTACCATTGTATCTTTGAATGTTTTCAGGAACTCTTCCATGGACATCTGGCCTTTGTCCATGATCCCAACTTCTATGTCTGGCGCATAGGGTGTCTGTTTTGCTTTTGCGCTGTCCGGAAGCAGTCTCAACCTGACATTGCTGTTTTTCAGGTCCTTTTCTCCTGCCCACTCTTTTGCTGGTGTTATGGAAAATGTTTCGGTTTCAATGGTATCGGACGACCCATTGATGTTATAGTTTTTTGCGAACTCCTCTACCCTGTTTTTGAGGTATCCGTCATCTTTTACCCTGAAGCTTTCGGCTATTTTTCTGGCCTTGTCCATGCCGGTTTTCAGGCTGACCAGTTGTGCCAGGCCCACCCATACAATGGCATTTTTTATTGGAACATACATTATCAGGCCGCCTGTGCCCTGGTTTTTGTTTTCAACCTCGACCCAGACACATGGAATGGAGCCGCATCTGCCTTCCCTTTCGGTAACAGAGTTTGAAGTGTCCTTGCTCATGCTTTCCACGAGCTGTTTTGCAGATTGCCTTGCGACCTCAAGCCCGTCATCGTTTGAGTAGTCCATATTTGGCTGGACTTTCATAAAGACCTCGTCATCAAAGACCATGAAAGTGTCGCCCTCGGCGAAAGTCTTCATTCCCTGGTCGTATTCCAGTTCAAACCATCCACCATCATGCTTGGTAGACGGTTGTCCGCCACAAGAGGCAACAAAAAGTACCAGCAGCAAAAAGATAAAAAATTTTTTCATTCAGTTCCTCCAGCATAAAAAGTAATCCCAAAAATTGGCTTGTCAAAGACTCTAAAACAAAAAGGCTGGTCATTTTTGACCAGCCTTTTTGTGGTTTTTCGGAGAAAAATTTATTTTACTTCACTTCTATTGAGTTGAGCATTCCTTCGACTTCGGCATCGATGTCGCCATTGAGGGCTATGGTGATGATCTGGCCATTTTTCAGTCCTATTAGGCTTGCTACTTTGCTTCCAGCAATGGAATAGGTAAGGGTCGTGTAGTCAATGCCTGCATAGGCGGCCTTTGCTTCTTCAACTGCACCCATCGAAGCAAGGCTTTCCTTTGTCTGATTAACAACATCTTCAATTTTTACCAGGTCTCCGGTTTTGAAATTGACAACCGTCATGGCTCTTCCGTCGCCTTTTCTGACTGATATGACACCGCTTTCCTTCTCGGCTTTTCCTTCCCAGCCCTCGGCGATGCCAATCTTGAGCGAATCAGTTTCGGCATAGTTGGCAAATGTTGCGGCCGGGGTCTGTTCGTTGTTCTGGTTTCCGGTCTGGTTCTCTGTCTGTTCTATGTTCTGGCCTTCGTCGGCTGGCTTTGTGCCCTCGTCATTTGATCCGCCACCGCAGGATGCGAAAACGGCAACGCCAAGCACCAGTATGATAAAAGTTGCGAAAAATTTCTTCAAGTTGAGACTCCTCTCTGTCCTTTTGGGATTTTCAAAAGCACATACATCATATATTGGGGTCATGTTCTTTCAAGCTGTCATTGGTTTAACAAAATTTCAACAAAATGGTCACTTGTCACGGATGTTTGAAAGACATGCTCCCAATTATTTTTTCAGCAATCCTGGAAGGTTTTCCGTTAAAAGATGTTGAAGACAGAAGAAAAACCTTTCCTTTTTGCCCCGAGAACATCGAAACCATTTTGGTCTGCCCGACCAAGTACTCGAACATCCAGTAGTCGTTCCCTCCGATCCTTGTTTTCTGGATTGTACCGCCTGAAAGTGATGATGACATTGACTGGCAGGCATTTTTTGGGTCCCTGTTTTCCCCAAAGACTGTTACCGTAAAACCCTGGTCGAATTTTGCAATGTCTTTTGGACAAACAAGCACAACACCGTCTCCACCAGCCTCCCAGCCTGACGGGAGCATCAGGGAGAGATTTTCATTTTCAAAGCGTTTCTCAAGCTTTATTTCTCCGCCATTGCCATTTTGTGGTGGTTTTTCGGGACCAAGATAGGAACTGTCAGTTATCCTGAAGGAAAAAATTATTTCTGAGGCTGATTTGAAATATGGCGATTCGGCAGCTTTCTCGCCTTCGAAAGGATCTTTGAGCGAAATTGTGGCTATGTTATTTTTTAGCGGGACACCGATTTTTTCCCATGTGACATTCTCGCCTGCAATGTCAATCACGAGGCAGGGTGCTTCGCCCAGTCTTGCTTCTCTGAAACTGACTTTTGCCCCAAGCTCGTCTGCCATTTTCCGGGACTGTTCTTTCAGGAACGCCACTCCCTCAAAATCCCCCGGTTTGAGGCCCTCTGAAGGTTCTATTTTTACCTCGACAACAAATCTGTCAGTGATGATGTTTGTAAAATCTCCTGCAGGATCAATCCTAGCGTTTTTTGGGTAGTCGATCCTGTAGAAGGGACCAAAGTATGTTTCAGTGAGCGGCAGTGGCTTTTCTTCGGTTCCACAGGAGAGAAGTGCAACTATCGCACAAAGTGCCACAAAAATTCTGGTTGCTTTCATCCCTGCCTCACTTGAAACGGAAGCTCTTTACTATGAGCTTTGCAAGTCTGGTGTCCTCGGCGCTGGCCCCTTTTCCTGGAAACATCATGCAACTTACCACAGCATTGTCGAGTGGTATCATGAAGGCCTGCATTTTGCCCACGCCAACTTCACCCTCCATCCAGAGAGCTTTTTTCCCTGATACTTCGCGGGTCTCCATTGTACCCTGGCCACTTTTTCCTATTGTTTTTTCAAAGGCCTGCGACAGCTCGCTTATGCTTGAGATGTCATTTTCCCTGGAACCTTCATAGGGGAAGACAGAGAATGGAATTGTAATGGATTTGTCCTTTTTGAAGATATTGACCCCGCCACCGACCGAGGAGAGCGTTTCCCACCCCTCCGGGTAGTAGACCTCGAAAAGGTCACCATCAAACTTGAATTTTAGCTCCTCAGGTATCTGGTTGTCTACTTTTGGGGCGCCGCAGGAGGCCAAAACAAAGAGGCACAAGCAGGCCAAAAACATTTTTTTCATGTCATGCATTATACACAAAAATGGTGCCGTTTGTTTCAAAAAGTTGTTGACCTTACAACCTGGATGGCCATGTCTGCCGTTTTCTTTAAGGGCATTTTGCTTGTGTAGACTGCTGTCACTTGTGATTCAAGAGGGAAAATTGCCGCATAGAAGACATTTTTTGGCCCGTCTGAGTTGACCGTTATGCACTGTTTGCCGCCGATGTTTTCCACCTGGACTTCTTTTTCCTGTTTGAGTCCCTGTGTGATTTCCTGTATTATTGGGGAGAGCGAGTCAAGGTCGCCTTCCTTCAGCCCCTGGCAGTCAAAGAGTTCAATCTTGATTTCAAAGTCGCCCTTGATGGTGGCGCTGTTGTTGCCAACAGTTTGCCAGATAAACCCTTTTGGGACGGCAATTGAAAGAGGGCCAATCTGTTCTTTTCGCTCTTCTACCCGGGGAGTTTCTGGTGTGGCGGTTTTTGAGCATGAAGAGAGGAAAAGAATTGTCAGCAAAAGTGCAGTGATTGCTTTATGAATGGCCGATTTGTTGCTTCGCATTATAGACCTGTTTTTACACCCTTACAGGGAAACAAACCAGAAAATTGGGCTAAGCCTTGCCCCTCTCCCTGAGCCTTGCAAGCACCCTCTGCGTGCCACCAAACAAGTCGTGGAGCGTCAGATAATCGTTGTAGATATCATTGTAGAGCTTCTTGTTTGCCTCGTGTGGTTTGCACCAGTCGAGAGTTTGTGGGAGCAGGGCCTTGAAATAGCTCTCCCGCGATTTGTGTCCGAGTTTTTCCATTCCGGCAGACAGGCCGCCGATGATTGCGGCGCCCCTTCCGGTTGCATTATTTGTGTCCGGAACAGAGATCGGCATTCCCAATACATCAGCATATATCTGGATGAGGCTGGGCGAGGTGATTGGCAGTGCGCCTGTTGCAACAATCTGTTTGATTTCCACGCCACCAGCCCTGAATGTTTCAACTATTTTTCTTGTTCCGAAGGCAGATGCTTCTGCCAGTGCCTTGTACATGTCTTCAGCCCTTGTCTGCAACGTCAGGCCGGCAAACACACCGCTCAGCGACGAGTCGAGGAGAATGCTCCTGTTGCCGCCCATCCAGTCGAGTGCCAGGACGCCGTTTGAGCCTGCCGGCACCTCGGAAAGGTATCTGTCCAGGATGGTTGCAAATTCGGTTTCATCCTCGTTTGCCCTCTCATAGAACGATATCGGGGCGATGGTGTTCACAAACCATTCGAGCATGTCGCTCATGGCCGGCTGGCCAGCCTCGTAGCCCCAGTATCCGTCGAGGATGCCGTCTTTTACGACGCCTGCGTAGCCAACAAAGAGCCTCTCCTGTTTTGACATAACAAGGTGGCAGTTTGAACTGCCCATCACGATTGTCATTGTGTTGGGCTCGAAGACACCTGCACCTGCGACAGCTGACTGGGCGTCTATGACTGCGGATGCGACAGGTATTCCAGTTCTCAGGCCCAACTTCGCGGCCATGTCCTTGATCAGCTTCCCGGCTGGCCTTCCTGGTGGCAGTACTTCTATGCCCCTCGCCTTGTCGGAGAGGTCGGCAAGTTCCTGCGAAATCGAGGCAAAATAGTCGTGGCCCGGATAACCGACACCTTCGACCCAGCAGGCCTTGTATCCGGCCGCGCACTGGTTTCTGACCTGATGGCCTGTCAGTTGCCAGACTATCCAGTCCCCTGCCTCGATGAAATATTCAATTGACGGAACAAGCTCTGGCGCCTCCTGGACAAGCTCCAGCAGTTTTGGCCAGAGCCACTCTGCGCCCATCTTGCCGCCATAGAAATCCAGGAAGGGTTCGCCCCTCTCCTGTGCTATTGAAGTCAGAAGGTTGGCCTGTGGCTGTGCTGTCGTGTGCCTCCAGAGCTTTGGCCAGGCATGGGGATTTTTTGAGAGGTCGCCTATCATGCAAAGCGGTGTCCCAAAGACATCAACGGGAAGGACAGTGCAGCTTGTGAAGGAGACACCGATGGAAATTATCTCTTTCTCGGGTATCCTGGTTTCCTCGATCAGTTTTTTTGTGGCCTCAAAGAGTCCTTCCAGCCAGTCGGAGGGGTCCTGGAGGGCAAAGCCCCTGGGCAGTTTTGTGCCATCGGGAAGTGTTTTTTCGATCACGCCGGATTTGTATGGTGATGAGGAAAAGCCTATTGTCTGGCCAGTTTTGACATCAAGCGCCACGACGTTTACCTGGGAAGTTCCGAAGTCAGCTCCTAGAAGAATTCTACCCATGCCCAGATTTTAGACCATTTAACCTGCCAAGGCAAACGGCCTTGGCAAGACCGCGAGTTTAATCACAAAATAATCAATGAAGGTTGTTTTTTGGATGCACCAACGGCGACAAAAAATGGCGGATAAAAAGAAACCTTCTGGCCAAAAATCCAAGGGTGATTCTCTCAGCTTGTTCCCGCGTCGTTATAGTTGATAACGAAGGGCTGGCTTTTTGTGGGTATTAAAATTGTTTGTTTTAAGGCAAATCTAAATTTTCGCATAACAGGAATTGTTTCTTTTTATCTGAATATACATAATGCAATGATTTGCTATCAAACCCCAACTTATTTTTGCTCCAACAGTTTTACGTCCAGTGTTTTATATGGAGGCACCTTGACCTGGTCTATTTTAAACTCGTAAATGTTTTTGTTTGAGTAGAGCCGGATTGAGTAATCATTAATGAAGAAAGTGGTTATGGCATCATTAAAAGGACCATATTCTTTTTTGTAAACCTCATAACCTGAATAGCCATACACGATGTTGTAGTTTATAAACATGTAGCCTTTTTCTGACCAATAACCAACACAATATGTGCTTATGGTGGTGCTTATGTAGCATATCAAATTTGCATTCTCGATCTGGTCAATGATGCCATCAATTATATAGGTATCATATTTCTCTGGATTTGTCTTATTTTTCTCATAAATGAATCTAGAAAAATAAAGCTTGTTATCAAAATAGAAAAGCTCTGAATCTGGAAACTGGTCTATAAATTTAGAGGCATTGTATGTTTGCACTTTTCTTTCTACAGGTTCTACGAGATACAATGTGTTGCCATCGTATGCTGACAGATGCCGTTTTGTTGCAGCATCCATTCTTATATTATTTAAAACCTTTATTGTTTCAGGATAGGAATTTCTCAACAAGACTCTCTCCAGTTCAATCAGGGAATAATGTTCTATCGAGTAGATGAGGATGTATTTGCCATCAAAACCGTAGCAATTTGCTGTTTTTTGTTTTATTTTGAAATCACAGGGAGACAGGGCGATTTTTCTGCCAAAATGTATTGTTTTTACGAGGGTGCCATTGTTGTTGTAAAATGAAACCCCTGTCTGTTTTTTGTCCTGGCAGACAAAGGTGAAATCTTCCTTGAGTTGGTCTGTCAAAATAGCAACAAGATTGCTGTCACCTATTGAAAATTCTTTCACTTTTTCCATACCAAGAAAAATATTGGATTGCTTTTCGTCATCAAAACACTTAAGAACGCTAATATATTTTGAGTCAGATGACTGACTGATGATGAAATAATAATAATTATAATTTACTGAAGCTGCATTGTTTGGATCTCCAGATTTGTTGACGTAATTGTAGTCGAAGCCAACGTACTCCCCAGGCAGTTTTATTCTTTTTTCCACTTTTTGCAGATATTGGTCCGAGCAGATGATTAGCTCATTGTTGCTGTATACTAAAGGTGGGACATAAGGGTCTAGTAAAGTCGTAATCATATGGATTGGTAGAGCTTCTCCGACAACCTGTCTTGGTATGATTTTACAATCTGAACTGATGTGTTCAGGAGAAAACTCGCAATTGGAAAATAAAAATACAGTTCCACTCAAAAATAGTATTGATGCGGCAAATAAAGATATTAATTTTGTTTTCCAGGACACTTTCGCCTTAGGTGTTTTTGCTGGATCTGTCATTGTCTTATCTCTCCCAAGTTTTTGTATTTAATTCCTAGGAACCATAAAAACTACTCATCAATATAATTCTTGTTAGTTTAATTTTACAGCCACCCTTTGCCCTTTATCCACCACAGCATGAATGTTGGTGTGCCAATGACAATCAAAAGGCAAAATGCAAATGCCAGAACGCCTGTCCAGGGGCCAAGAGCTGACGATACCGGCTGGAAGAAGTTCATCCCGAAGAACCCCGTGACAAAAGAGATTGGCATGAAGATTGTCGCAATGATTGTAAGCGTCTTCATGATGTCGTTCATGCGGTTGTTGACCACCGAAAGATAGGTGTCCAGTGCGCCGCCGATGAGGTCCCTCATCGATTCTGTGATGTCATATATCCTCACAAGGTGGTCGTAGATGTCCCTGAAGTATATCCTGTCTTTTGCGTCAATGACCGGGTATTCGTCCCTTGCCAGCTTGTTTAGTACTTCCCTCTGGTGGCTGAGTATCCTGCGCAGAGTTAGCAGGCTCCTCTTTTTTGAAAGGATGTCTGTGACGACTTTGGAGTTCTTTGATTCGAGGATCTTGTCTTCGACCTCGTCTATCTCTTCGTCCATGTCTTCGACCACCAGCATGTAGTCGCTGACTATCTGGTCAATCAGATTGTATAAAAGAAAATCAGGCCCCCTTTTCAGCATCCTCGGGTCTTTCTTGCTCTGGTGAAAAACTTTGTCCACAGCTTCGATTGTGCATTCGTGGTATGTCACCAGGTAGTCCCTGCCAAGGAAGATGTCCAGCTCTGAAGTTTCGATGTCGTCGGAATTCTCGTTTTTTGCCAGCGAGTGCAGGACTATGTAGAGGTAATCAAACCAGTCGTCAAGCTTGGGGACGTGATTTTCCTGGATCGCATCATCGACGGAGAGAGGGTGGAACTTGAATTTGTCAATCATCAGGGACTCGACTGCTTCCTGGGGTTCATTGTAGAAATCAACCCAGAGCAGCGTCTTTTGGTCTGTAATGTAGCTGTCCAGCACCTGTTTTTGCGGAACTTCGATGATATCACCTTGTTTTGTGACGAATATTGCCCTTATCATGCGCTTGCCTCCGCTAAATCTATAAGGAGTATGTCGTTTTTTGTAAATATTTGGCCCTGTGGCGTGTTGAATTTAATGGCCAAAAGACCTATGAAACTTTGGGCTCGTTGTTTGGTGGGCATTTTGGTTTATAATCTTATAGCATTAGGTTAGGAGGATTTGAGAGATGCCAGTTCGAATTATTTGTGGTTTGCAATGGGGGGATGAGGGCAAGGGCAAACTCACGCACCTGCTCTCGGACGAGGCGGATGTTGTTGCAAGGTATGCTGGTGGGCCAAACTCCGGGCACACAATCATATCTGGGGGAAAGAAATTTGTTTTCCATGTTGTACCTGCCGGGATATTCAAGCCAAACTCAATCAGTCTCATAGGACCAGGCACCGTTATTGATCCTATGGGTTTAATCAATGAGCTGGAAGGCGTTGCTTCACAGATCGACTACAATGGCCGCATTTTCATTTCAGAATCGGCCCACATGATACTTGAGTACCATCGCTACAAAGACAAACTGGACGAGATTGCCAAAGGCAAGGCAATGCTTGGCACGACCCTCCGTGGAATTGGTCCAACCTATGCCGACAAGGCCAACAGGACAGGCATCAAGCTTGGGCTCTTAAAGGACGAGGCCAAGCTCAGGGAGGCCATCTCAAGAAACCTCGACAACAAAAACAAGTCATTTGTTGCCTTTGGTGCCGAACCATTGTCGTTTGAGCAGGTCTTTGGGCCTGTCATGGCCGCAAGGGACAAGATATTGCCGCTTTTAGGTGATGTCTGTTCGATGGCCCAGGACTATGTAAAAAGGGGCAAATATCTCCTTCTGGAGGGCAACCAGGGCGTTTTGCTGGACATCGACCACGGAACATATCCCTTTGTCACCTCATCATCGTGCGTCCCTGCATCAGGCCTTGCCACCTTCGGGCTTTCGCCGCAAAGCCTGACAGACATCATAGGTGTTGCGAAATCATACCAGACAAGGGTTGGAAAGGGTCCGATGCCAACCATTCAAAATAATGAAACGGGCCAAATAATAAGGGAGAGGGGCAAGGAGTATGGCTCTTCAACTGGAAGGCCAAGAGATTGCGGTTTCCTCGACCTCGTTGCGCTCAAGTATGCGATCCAGGTCTCAGGGGCAACCAAGATGGGCCTCACCCTGCTGGACGTCCTTGACGTGTTTGACAAGATAAATGTTTGTGTAGCCTATGAAACTCCGTCTGGGACAACCGACAAGTTTATAAATGATGCGGATTTCCTCTCGGCAGTAAAGCCGGTCTACAAAGAGCTTGATGGCTGGAAGGAAGACATCTCCCAGTGCAAAAACTACAATGACCTTCCCGGCAAGGCCAAAGAGTACATAAAATTCCTTGAAGACTATACCGGAATACCGGTTTGCCTCGTCTCGGTCGGCCCGGATGAAAAGCAGACAATCAGGAGGGCAATTTGATAGAGCGCTACAGCGTCAAGGAGGCCGCAGACATCTGGGAACGCCAGCACCGCTATGACATCATGGCCAAAATCGAGATGGCGCTTGTTGAGGCGTGGGCCAGAATGGGCGAAGTCCCCTATGATGCGGTCGACAGGATAAGACGGAACATGTCATTCACCCTTGAGAGGGTGGACGAGATTGAGAAGGTGACCGACCACGACATAGTGGCTTTTGTGAATGCCCTTGGTGAAACGGTTGGCGAGGACTCCTGCTACATACACAAGGGGGCCACATCATCGGACATTCTTGACACTGCAACCTCAATCCAGATACAGGAAGCTGGAAAGCTCGTAATTTCCGAGATAGACAAGCTCATTTCAATTATTCGCAAGAAAGCAGAAGAATACAAATACGTCCCGATGATGGGCCGAACGCATGGCGTCCATGCCGAGCCAATAACCTTTGGGCTCAAGCTCCTCTCCTGGTACCAGGAACTGAAGAGGGGCAGGGAGAGGGTCGCGCAGGCAGTTGAAACCAACAGTGTCGGCAAAATGAGCGGTGCCGTTGGCACCTATGCAAACCTCCACCCAGACCTCGAAATGCTCGTGTGCGAGAGGCTTGGGCTCAAGCCTGACCCACTTTCAACCCAAGTCATTGCCAGGGACAGGCACGCAGAGTATCTGCTTGCGCTCTCAATGCTTGGCGCGTCGCTAGAGAGATTTGCGCTCCAGGTAAGGTTGCTCCAGAGAACAGAAACCGGAGAGCTTGAGGAACCCTTCAAGGCCGGGCAGACTGGCTCGTCGGCCATGCCGCACAAGAAAAACCCAAAAACCTGCGAGCAGGTTTGCGGACTGGCCAGGCTCCTCAGGGGCAACGCGATGGTTTCCCTTGAGGATGTTGCACTCTGGGACGAGAGGGACATATCGCATTCCTCTGTTGAAAGAATCATCCTTCCTGATACATCTGTCCTTGCAACATACCTTGTCAGGAGGTTTGCCAGAATAGTTGACGGGCTTTTTGTGAATGCAGACAGGATGCGCAAGAATATCGAGGCCACCGGTGGTGCCATTTACAGTGGAAGGCTTCTTGTGTCCCTGATGACGAGGGGCATGGGCAGGAAAGAGGCATACGAGATAGTCCAGAGGCTGGCAATTCCGGCCTCCAAGGGTGGAACTCCATTGAGGGATGCGTGCAAGGCTGATGTGCAGGTGGCATCATTGCTTTCTGCGGCCGAAATAGACAACATCTTTGACGTCGGGTTCTACCTGCGCTATGTTGATGACATATTCAGAAGAAACCTGGAGGAGTGATATTATGGAAAAACTCTACGAAGGAAAGGCGAAAATAGTCTACAAGACTGATGATCCGGATGTGCTTGTTTGCGAATACAAAGATTCGCTGACCGCATTTGATGGAACAAAAAAAGATTCAATGGAGGAAAAGGGCGAGCTCAATGCCAAAATTTCCTCTGCCATCTTCTCTTACCTCACAAAACAGGGAATTCCCAATCATTTCATCGAGTTTGTTCCGCCAAGAACGCAAAAGGTCAAAAAGGTCGAGATAATACCAGTCGAGGTTGTAATCAGGAATATTATGGCCGGCTCGATCTCGAAAAGGCTTGGTATTCCGGAAGGTACCGCCCTTTCAGAGCCGCTTATTGAATTTTACCTCAAAAATGATGACCTTCACGACCCGATCATCTGCGAAAATCATGTAACAGGGCTTGGTTTTGCAACAAGGCAGCAGCTTGATGTCATCAAAGGCCTGGCGTTCAAGGTAAACGATTCAATGAAAAAGTTTTTCCTGGATGTTGGCCTGCGCCTGATTGATTTCAAGCTCGAATTTGGCACCCACAAAGGGCAGGTCATTCTTGCCGATGAATTTTCACCGGATACCTGCAGGCTATGGGATGTGAACACCAACGAAAAAATGGACAAGGACCGCTTCAGGAGAGACATGGGCGGAGTCATGGAAGCGTACCTTGAAGTCGCCAGGAGGATACATGTACAAGATTGAAGTTCTGGTCCATCTCAAGCCGGACATTCTGGACCCGCAGGGCAAAACTGTGCAAAATTCGCTCAGCAAGCTTGGATTCAAGGACGTGAAATCCGTAAGGGTTGGCAAAAGCATTGAGCTGGAGGTTGAGGCTGGAAGCCAGGATGAGGCAGTAAAAATCGCGACAGAGATGGCAGAAAAACTCCTTTCAAACCCGGTCATGGAAGTGTTCGCGGTGAGGCCAAAGTGAAAGTAGGAGTTGTAATTTTTCCAGGCTCAAACTGTGACATGGATGCGTTGTGGACAACCGGCACCGTAAAACACCACGAATCCTTTCCGATATGGCACCAGTCCCAGGACCTCAATGGTGCGGAACTGATTATTTTGCCCGGCGGTTTCTCTTATGGTGATTACCTGCGCACTGGTGCGATAGCAAAATTTTCCCCTGTAATGGAAAAGGTCATTGCCCATGCAAATTCTGGTGGTTTTGTGCTTGGGATTTGCAATGGTTTCCAGATTCTCACTGAATCGGGCCTGCTGCCAGGTGCGCTTTTGCGCAACGACACACTCAAGTTTGAGTCCAGATGGGTCGAGCTCTCGGTTGAAACCACGCGCACAAAATTCACAAAAAACCTTTCAAAGGGCGATGCGCTTAGGGTGCCGATAGCGCATGGAGACGGAAGGTATTACATCGACAATATTGGCCTTGATGGTCTGATATCCCACGACCAGATTGTTTTCAGATACAAAGGCAGAAACCCTAATGGTTCCGTATATGCCATAGCCGGAATCTGCAACAGGGATGGCAATGTTTTGGGAATGATGCCCCACCCGGAAAGGGCAGGAGAGGACGTCCTCGGCTCTTCCGACGGGCTAAAAATACTTCTTTGACAAGGAGGCATTTTTGGAGAAAAAGTTCACCAGAGGTTCACCAAACGCTGACAAGGTAGAGGCGACAAAGACCGCACAGTCGTTGCTGAAAAAGCTGAGCACCCTTTTGGAAAAAAGAAAAATTGTGGACTACTCCGTAAAACTTCAAAAAAACAAAGTTTTACTTGTTTTGCCAACGATGCTTGAAGAAGAAAAGAGAGAAAAGCTTGTGCAGGCGATCATGGAGCTTCAGGGTTCCGAAAACATCAAGATCCAGGACCAAAAAGGGCCTGCCAGGTTGCTCTCCGACGAGGACATTGAAGACCAGTTCAGAATTTCCCTTCAGAAGTACATCCCCAAAGAAACAAAAGTCAGTGGCTCCGTAAAGGATGGCGTCATGACAGTTTATGGCACCACGACCTCGGCCTATGCCAGGGAAGCCATTCTTGATCTGGCAAAGGAAACGCCAGGAGTGAAAAAGGTAGTCGACCAGACAAGGTTGCCAATGGCCAAATCAGACATTGATCTTGCCAATTCTGTGATGCTGGAACTTGGCAATGAAGCTGGTATCTCGGTTTTCCACCTTCAGGTCATGGCCAGGAACGGGAATGTTTTTGTAACGGGCAACGCAAAGGATGACAAGTCTGTAAAGCTGGCAACAGACGTTGTTTCAAAAGTGCCAGGAGTGAAATCTGTCGAGAATGCCATAAGAATACCCGGTGAAACAATAACAGCAGATGACAAATTGAGGGACAAGATATTTGACTCGCTTGTCAGGTCCCCGTCAGTCAGGGCCAGGGACATAAAGGTGGCAGTTGTTCACGGGAACGTGTTTTTGAGGGGCTACGCCGCCTCAACAAAGGAAATTATTGCCGCAGAATCAATGGTTTCCTCGATGCCCGGTGTAAAAAAAGTCTACATGGAGCTGGAGCCAAGATTGTGAGCATAAAAACCCATATTTCAAAGATATTTTCAGACGCCCTCGAAAAGATGGGCGTCTTTGATGTCGAGGCGGGCATTACCCGTCCCGACTCGAAAGAACACGGAGATTATTCCACCAATGTTGCCATGGGGCTTTCAAAGCAGCTGAAGAAGCCACCAAGGGCGATTGCGGAAGAGGTTGTTTCATTGACTTGCCAGTCGGTGACTGATAAGTCAATATTTGAAAAGGTCGAAGTTGTCGGCCCAGGTTTCATAAACATTTTTCTCAAAAAAGATGTTTTCGCAGGCTTTGTAAAACAGGCCCTGGAGGACGGCTCTTACGGGAAGTGGTGTGTTGGTGGCGGGAAAAAAGTGCAGGTGGAATTTGTTTCTGCAAACCCGACCGGCCCTATAACCGTTGCCAATGGAAGGGGCGGGCCTCTTGGTGATTCGCTTGCCAGGCTTCTTGAATGGACTGGTTATGATGTTTACAGGGAATTTTATGTAAATGACAGGGGCGCCAAAGTGGTGCACCTGGCCGGATCGCTGGAAGCCAGATACAAACAGGCGCTTGGCATGCCGCTTGTCCTTCCCCCGGAAGGCTATCCGGGCGAGTATCTGCTTGATATTGCAAAAGACATTGCAAAAGAGTTTGGAGAGGAACCACTCGGCTGGGATGATGCAAGGAGGCTGGAATTTTTTGGAAAGCAGGCAGTGGAGAGGATTGTTGCCACCCAGAAAGCTGTTTTCGAGAAGTTCGGAATAAAATTTGACAGGTGGTTTTCAGAGCGTGAGATGGCCGAGCGTGGGGAGATAGAGCAGACACTTTCAATGCTTTCTGAAAAAGGCGTCCTCTATCAGCAGGACGGTGCAACCTACATGCGCTCCACTGATTTTGGCGATGACAAGGACTTTGTTGTCGTGAAGTCAAGTGGTGAGCCAACCTATACGACAACTGACATCGCCTATCACATTGGAAAATTCAAAAGGGGGTTCGGGCATGTCATCGATGTCATGGGCGCCGACCACCACGGGCACACCGGGCCGATGTTTGCTGCACTGGAGGCGCTTGGCCAGCCAAAGGATAGCCTCGAGTTTTTACTTTACCAGCTTGTCCACCTGTTCAGGGGTGGCCAGCAGGTCAAGATGAGCAAGTCCAGCGGAGAGTTTGTAACGCTTGACGAATTGCTCTCCGAGGTCGGCACCGATTCAGCCAGGTACTTCTTCCTGATGCGCTCTTCAGACACCCACCTGAATTTTGACCTCGACCTGGCAAAATCACAGACAATGGACAACCCGGTTTACTATGTGCAGTATGCCCATGTCCGTTGTTGCGCCATTGCAGATGATCCGAGGGCCTCGTCTGCGAACCCGTTAAAAGCGGGTGCGTTCGAGGGGGACCTCGAAACGGAGCTTGCAAAGGCGATCCTTGATTTCCCCGAAGAGGTCCTTGGTGCGGCAAACTCGAGGGCCCCAAACCGCATTGCGGCATACGCCGAAAAGCTCTCCTCATGTTTCCACAGCTTTTATCATGACTGCAGAGTCCTTGGAGAGGAGCAAGAGGTTGCAGATAGAAGGATGCTTCTAGTGCTCTCCACAAAAAAGGTCATAGCCAGCGCGCTGTCAATTCTTGGTGTTTCTGCGCCTGAAAGAATGTAATAAAACTTTTTAGCGTTGCCTGGTCAACAACCCCGCGTTTTTTATGATGGCGCGGGGTTGTTTGTATTTTAGGCATGAGCAGCTCAGGCCTTTTGAGCGGTCTTCTCTTCTTCCTGCTTTTTCTGTGCTTCTTTTTTCTTCTCCGCGTAGGTTATCTTGAGCAGGTCTTTTATGTTGTATTTGTAGCTTGCACACTTCTCAAGCTTCCTGTCGGTCTGGGTGAAATCTGTTGTCATCGGGAGCCATTTCGCGGGGCAATTGGCAAGGCAGCATGGCATGAATACGCAACCATCGCACTCTTCCTTGTCAAACGGGTTGAAAAGTACCCATTTGAAATAGTTTTCCCCATTGATTGCCTTCATGTCCATTATGTTGCCGTATGATTCCTTCTCCTGGCCAACCTGGTTCCAGCACCTGACAAGAGACCCGTCCGGGCAAATGACTGTTGAAGTTGGCCTTGTGGCACAGCAAGATGAGGACATCGAACGAACATACCAGGAGAAGCCAAGATTTTTTTCAATTGCTGACTGGTAGAATTTTGTCAGGACCTCGGCGTATTCCTGCACATTCAGACACATGTTCTCCACAGAAGCGCATGCTTTGGTTGCCTCGGAGGTAAGGAGTCCCGGGTAGATGGAAATGTTCTTCTTTCCGGCAAGTATCTTGATGCTGTCAAAAAGTGGCGTGAAATCCTTTGCTATCTCCTTGTCTATATTGACCCTGACGGCAATCGGGATGAATTCTGATGCCTCCAGGACGTTTTGCACAATCCTGTCGAATGTTGGCCCTCCCCCACGAAGCACCCTGCGCTGGTTGTGGATCTCTGGCGGCCCGTCGATTGTTGCTTGGATGTGGGTGATATTTCTTTCTGCAAGAGCTTTTGCCTTTTCCTTGTCCAGGAGCCAGCAGTTGCTGATCATGTGTGATGAGTACTTGACTTTCCTTTCCTTACAGAGGTTTATGAAGAAGTCCGAAAGCTCGATGACCGTGTCATATCCAAGGAGTGGCTCCCCACCAAACCATGTGATGGCAAAGTATTCAAGGAACGAATTTTTGAATGCCTCTGTGGTGATCTCCTTTATTTTGCCTATCACTTCTCTGGACATGCTTACAGGTTTTTGCTCCTCAAAACAGTAGGTGCACTTGAAGTTGCAGGCCATTGTGGGTAGCAGGGTATAGCCCAGTGAATTCGGACTATATGTTGACTGGAGAAATTTGAGTTTTACCCTGTCCTGTTCGTTGAGCGTGTCCTCGACAAGCATTCCGCCTTTCTTGAACTGCTCGTAGAACCCCTTCTCCTTGTCTGTAAAATTGTCCGGGTCAATTTCCCCTGATGCACATTTCATGAAAAAATCGTATGTTTCCTTGTCTAGCTCTGCAAAGCCGCTTGCAAAGGCATTGTAGCAGAGCTTTGTCCCGTTATCGCCTTCCATCCAGATGTTGTACATTGATTCTTTCATCGAGATTGCTCCTTTTGTTCTTTGTTCTGTGAGGAGGGGCTTGTTGCCCCTCCTCAAAAGTCATTTGTCTTCTTTATCTATCAGGGCAATTTCCCGTATGGATTGCAGGTCTTGCCGTCAGTGCAAACCCATCCTTGTGTCGGGCAATATGTCGGGCAATATGTCGGGCAATATTGAGGACATGAATTGTCTGTCTGGAAACAGTATCCCCAATAGTCCTTGCAGCTTGCTCCAGTGCAGGTATAGCCGCCTGCAACGCAATTTAGTACTTCACAATGAACACCTGTGCAGTTATATGTTTCGGCACCAGCGCAGTCTTTGTAGAAGCACTGTGATGGTCCATCTGCCTGGCAGTATGGCGCAAAATCATCAATTGGTGACCCCGGTTTTACGATCCAGTTCATTTGTTCGCCTCCTTTTTATCTCACGGATAGAATGATGGACAATCATTTAGTGTCGGGCAGGTCGTTTCCCAGCCTGCAGGGCACACCTGGTTGGTATAGCAACCAGTGTAGGTGTCGGGTGCAACACAAATGTGGTCCGGGCAATATGAAGTACAGGTCTTTGAGCAGGCCCAGTCGCATGGTCCTCCAACATCATCATATCCGGCGACGCATGCGTTGCCTGAGCAATATGCTCCTGGCGGATCACACTGGTTTTGTACGCACTTGTGGTGATTGCACTGCTGATTATTACAGTTTATTACAAACTCGTCCATTGGATTCACGATCCATTTCATTTCGTCTGTTCTCCTTTCTTGATTTGCATGGCGTAAATGTCCCAGTCAAATTCGTCGAGTTCTGCCCAGGTCACAAGATTTTTGTGTATTCTTGCCCAGCATCTCGTCTCTGCCTTGATCCTTCTGGTTCCCGGAACAAGGATCTCTGGCTTATTGTCTTTGCCGTAGCAGAAGATTAATAGATCAAAGTCCTCCGGGTTTTCTGGCGTGTTTTGCGTCCATACCACGTTGTTCCCGTAAGCACAATCTCCGGCCGCGTTCAATCTGCCAAAGACCTTGTCCGAGATCTCGAAGACACTGTTTTTAACCTGGTCAAAACCCAAAAGCTGGGTGTACCTTTTTTTGGAAAAGCCGGAAGCGAGCATGACAGGAAAGCTGGATTCGGGGCAATTAATAAGATCAATTGAAATGGCCCAGTCAGGTATCGGATTCATGACATAGAATTTTTCACCCGTTATGAGGCTGTAGCCTTTTATCCTGTTTATTGCCCTGTCACTCTGGTAGGACTGTTCCTGGTAGTAGACAAAGTCCCCCTGTATGACTGCAAGGTATTGATGGTCAGGGCCATCGTCGACTGGCACCACCTTGTCCTTCTCAATGTCGTACATCATCAGGTCGAGGTTACTTGAGTTTTTGACCTCGTATATGACCACTTTACCGTTTGTGACCGGATACGCCCTCTGCAGGCTGTTTTTGAATTTATGAATTCTTTTTGGTTTTTCCCCGGGTCGGTTCAGGTCACAAAAGTAGACACCAAGATCTTTGGACATGTAGTCGGGCCATGTGGCGATGCTCCCTGATACATTGACATAGGCACGGTATCCGGCAGGCAAGTCCAGGGATTTTTGCTCACCAGCCCTTATATCTGCAAACCATATCGAATTTTGCCTTTTTGTCTGCATGAACTGCTGGTCAAGCCATACAACGTGGTTTTCTGAAGCGTAGATGAAGTTGTCAGTTGAAAAAGAGGGAAACTGGTCCCCTCCCCCTCCCAGCTGACGCCTCCCCCCTGTCTCCAGGTCCATGCAAAAAACCCTGTTCTGGCCATTTTCTGATCCTACCCAGACAACCTTGCCGTCAAGCGGGAACGGTGTGAAAGAGTTCTCGTCTATTGAGACAACCACCTGTATTTCCCCGTCATGCTCCCCGCAAACACCAAAGCGCGCCGTGCCACCAAAATATATTGGAAGGCAAAGCGCGACTACCATTAAAACAGCAATTTTTTTATATGCGTTAATGGCAATCCTCCTTTCTTTTTTGCCAGACTCTGCTGGCCCCCGTCAGCTCCTCAAGGTCGACGCCAGGGATTATCAAAAGAAAGGAGGACTTCAAAAATGAAAATATCTTTAAATAATGTAAATTGTCTAAAATTTACTTGAGAGCCATTTTTATAAAAGTGACAGAAGCTTATTTGAAAGGGATTATTTTTGATGGGTGTAATAAGCGTAAAATGTCAGACACGCCGGAGACCTCCGGCGTGTCCTGTCTAAAACTGGATGGATCATTTAATTTCCGAGGTGCAATTTGGGCACTTTGTTGCCTTGATGGGGACGAGAGTAAAGCAGAACGGGCATTCTTTTTGCGTCGGTGCTGGTTTTTCAGCTGGCTTCTCTTTCCTGAGCCTGTTTATTGCCTTGACCACGATGAATATCGAGAAAGATACAATCAGGAAGGATATGAGGGCATTTATGAAAAGTCCGAAGTTCCATGTCACGGCGCCAGCAGCTTTTGCCTCTGCAAGTGAAGCATATGGCGAAGGGGTCTTGCCTGACGAGATGAGAAGGTACATGTTCGAAAAATCTATCCTGCCAAGTAAAAACCCTATTGGGGGCATGATTATGTCATTCACAAGTGAATTGACAATTGCACCAAATGCCGCTCCTATGACGACGCCGACTGCCAGATCAATGACGTTTCCCTTGAGTGCAAACTCCTTGAATTCCTTGAGCATTCCTCACCTCCTCTTCAAATACTAGCATGACTGTCAATTGGGTTGGTCAAGCTTTATATTTTCAGATTACCCGAATATTTTAATATCAATAGTGACCTAAAAAAGAAATCATTTCTGAGCATTGTTTTGGTTTTACCCGTCTCCAGCGAGGAGCCAATGTATGCTGACCAGGCAGAGAAAGAATGATTTGCCATGACTGATGAAATCCAATCATCAGTTTGCTCAAGACCCGCAAGGAGCTTTTGGGTTTGTCCTTCAAGGTATTTGATCTTTCTTGTCAGTCCGCATTTTGCAAGGTGCTCCATTCTCTGAAACCAGCAAAATGCAGAATTTTTATCTATGCTGCCAAGATCTTTGACGAGCCCGTCAGTTATTGCCCAGGCTGGTGAATAGACAGTGTTTTTATAAAGCTCGTATATTTTTGATTGTGGAGGGTCCAGTAACAATAGGTTTTCAGATGATTGGGCCAATATTGAAAGATTTTCTTCATCTCTCCACGAAAATGTATGTGCAAGAACGAAAAGATCATAGTAGCAGGGGCAACGAAAACCCTTCCTGAAAACAAATTTGCCCCTCCATTGTTCTGTAACCTCATTCCAGCTTGAAATGCTCTTTGCCATTCTAAATGATTCGAGCGAAGTTTTGATCTGCTTTTTGACGACTTTTTCGTTCTCTTTTCCGCATTGCACTAGCACCCTGGCAATTATCATTTCGCTTGCGCTTGTCTTTTTGCCATCACTTTCATCGACTAAATTGCTCATTTCAAGGGGATTTTTAAGGGCCATCTCTTTCGCATATCTGGCCGCTTTTCCAATTGCCGGATGGATGCATTCGATGCCCTTTTCAACAAGAAACTTTGTTGCAACCTCGAGTGCATTGAAACGGTTGTCTGAGGGTGCAGTGTGTAGTCTGCCTCCAAAACCGCCGTCCTCTTCCTGGAGCGACAGAACCTTTGTGACAAGTTTTTCCGAGAGGATTTCTTTTTGGAGTTTTTTCATTTCGATGCTCTGGGTTTGTTCACCAAGGATGTCCCTTCTTGTCCTGTATTTTATTGAAGGGCCGGCATTTTTGAGTAGAAGCTTGATTTTTTCATCAACAACTTTCATTTTGCCTCCTAGAATAGGTGACCTTGTGCTTCATTTATATGTTGTTTTTTAAATAAATGCACTATTTGCCCGGTTGTTTACATTTGGAATATTGCACAGAAATCATTAACGCTTCCTATTGAAGGCGATAATAATAGCCAAAACTAATAAGCTGCCTTGATTTACTTCATATAGTTAAATCAAACCTTTCAATATTACATCAAACTGTCATGTTCACATGACTTTTTCCGCCAAATAACTTTTTATTCTCACCTGTCGTATTATGAGGCATAAAAGGAAGGAGGCACTAAAATGAAAAAGATTATAGCAACAATAGCGACAGTGGCACTGGTTCTGGGAATGTTTACAGGGCTGGTTGGAGCCGCCCAGAAGGAAGACAAGGGAATGGGTGGAATGTTTATGGGGACCGTCCAGCAGGTTGGACAGGACAGCCTCACCATGAAAATGGCTTTCACCGAATTCATGACCGCAAGGGTAATCCTCTCGCCAGACTGCAAGTATCTTGATCTCACAAACCCGCCAGAAGAGGGCAAGGAACCACCAGCATTGACCAAAGCTGACATCAAGGCTGGAGACAAGATTGTTTGCAAGGGCAAGATAACAAAAGAAGAAGGCAAGGATGCAATATTTACGGCCATGGTTGTGAGCAGGGTCAAGGAATTCCCAAAGCCAAGGCCACCACAGGATGACAGAGGTGACAGGAAACCCCAGATCCTGGGTGTGTTTGTGTCTGCCACAGACACCACCTTCACAATGAAGGCACCAGATTCTGAGAAGACGGGGACCTTCAGCTACAACGAAAAAACAAAATTTGTCCGCTTTGCCAAAGAAGACGGCAAGAGGGAACCCCAGAAGATCACGATCAAAGACATAAAGCCAGGCGACAAACTTGTTGTCGTTGCGGTACCACTAAAAGACAAAGAAGGCGATGACAAAGAGCGCACAATGACCGCCATCCTCGTCACCGTTGTTGACGAGTTTCCGGAACTCCCGCCGCCAGGTGAGGGCAGACGCGAAGAGCACAGGCCGATTATTGGCTCAGTGAAGTCTTTTGATGGAAAAACCCTTATGGTTGAGCTCTGGAAGGGCAAGGACATAAAGACAGTAGGGTTCACAGTTGACGAGAAGACCAAAATCCTCTATTTCCCGAAGCCGGATGGCGACAAGAAGCCGGAGCCAGTCGAAAAGAAACTTGATGACCTCAAGCCGGGCCAGAAGGTAATGGTTGATTTCAGGCCGGACAGGGACACCAAGCCAGAAGAGGGCGTGATTGCGGGGCTGGCCATCAGGATCGTCCTGATTGACGAATTCCCTCCGGAAGTTGCAATGGGCGAAATTGTGGAGATAAGCGCATCATCGGTGACAATTGATGCCAGGGTTGACAGGGAAAATACCGAAAAAATGACAATCCAGATCACCTCCGACACAAAGTTTGTCATCATGAAGAAGGGCGATAAGCCGAAGGAAGCAAAGCTTTCGGACTTTATGAAGGGTGACAAGGTTGCCGTTGACTACCGCGATGGAAAGGCACTTGTCATAAAGAAAGTCATGGTCCCCGAAAAGAAGTGATTTGACAGGACCAGTAGTTAGCAATATGAAAAAAGCCCGGGGATGACCCCGGGCTTTTTGTTTTGGACTGATGAAAAAACAGGAGAACCGGCTAAAATGACTGGCATGAGCAGTGATGGTCTTTTGGGAAGATTTGATGCGTTCTGGGAAGACAGGGCAAGGATAGAATATGGTTTCAAGATGCCGGAGCAGTGGTTCCTTGATGAGGCAGAGAAGATGCACCCTGACGGTCTCAGGGTCTTGGACCTTGGCTGTGGCAACGGAAGAAATGCTGTTCCTCTGGCCAGGAAGGGGTGCAAGGTGACTGGTGTGGACATATCAAAGGTTGCGCTTTCCCTTCTTGCAAAAAAGGCAAAAATTGAAGGTGTGTCTGTGGATGCCATCCAGTCTGATTTTGCATCTCTTTCGTTCCCTTCAGAATCTTTTGGTTTGTGCGTCTGCTACAATTCCATTTTCAATTGCCGGACAGGCGAGCTTTTTGAGGTTTTCGGAAAGGTGAAAACCTGGCTTTCTCCAAAAGGCAGGTTTCTTGTTACATTAAGGAGCTCTAGAACCCCAGCCCCGGATGATTCTGTTTTGCTCCCAGGGGAGAGCGGGACATATATAACTAAAAGAGACGGGTTTGAGCATTTTGTCCACTACAGCGATCGCGAAGAGGTCGAAAAGCTTTCTTTGGGCTGGAACCTGGTTTTGGTCGACGAGACAGAAGAACTCTTGGGGATAGGTGAAAATAAGCGCAAAGTCTGGACTTTCAGACTGACACTCGAGAAACCGTAAAATAATACCAAAACAGCTTGAATATTCATGATAGCAGTGAGTTTATCAGGAGCCTCTCGTCACCCGAAAGCCCCTGAAGTGCCTGTGATATGTATTTATGGGGCAAATTGGTTTTTCCGGCCATTTTCATTGCGGTTGCTATCTTGAATGAGTGTGGGTATGTGCCGTATATGGGTGAAAGTTCTTTGGGTGAAGACGGATTGAAGAACATCTCTGATTTGGCATTTACCCTCTTCTCGAAACTTGATGACGTGCCAGTCCCTTTTGCCTGTGCGATTATGGCAGAAAGTTTCTCCAGAAAACGATTTGCCACGATACCAACCGTTTTGTCGTAAGAGAAATCAACTATGTTGCCATGGATTAGCCTGAAAAGTGTTTTCCAGAAAGATGCAGGTTCGATCCAGCCCATTGCATGCTGGGCAGATGCCCCCTCCCCAATACGGGCAAGGATCATCTCGGCCTTGCCGGCCCATACCTTGCCTGACCTGAATGGTATTCCTGTTGGAAATACAAACATTCTGTTCATGCAGGGGCATGTTGCGTATACCGGTGGCAGGTCCTCCAGTATGTCGTCCATGTCAGGCATCCAGCCATTGCACTTCTGCAAAGAGAATGATGGATTGTCATAACCAAGAATGGACAGCTCTCCCGATGTTCTGAAAAGGAGCTCGCCAGTTTTTCCGTCTGGTGGACCCTGGACTATCAGGCCTGACTTGAACGCAAACCTTGCACTGTTCCCGTCTTCGAAGTCAAATTTGACCATACCGGTCAGTCTTCTGTGTGTGAGGACAACAAGCGAAGTGAACAAAAATACGTCTCTGAAGTGGGCCATGGCCTCTTTTCCAAAAACATACAAAATTTATAAGATTAAAGATATTTTAATGATATCTGGTATCAAGTCAAATAGACAAATCCTTATTTGTTCAGGTTAATCGTCGAATATGACTGTTGCCAGAAATTTCCCTTCCCTGGCTTCCACTTCAAGCCCTCCCCAGGTAACAGCTTTAATCAGGTGCCTTGTCTGGTGCCTTTTTTTGTCGAAGGTCTCGCCGTGGATTTTTGCCAGAGCCATGTTTCCAGATATTTCGAGCTCCATGTTGCGGGTGAGGAAGCCTTCGCAATCAAACAGAAAGACCAGCCTTGAAAGTGTTCTGACCAGCAATTGCTCCGGGGAATCAAATTCAATTTCAAAACTTTTTTCCTGACGTTCCTCCACGGTTGCTGGGTCCACTGTGAAAAAAAGAAGGGCCAGCGCGCCCTGGCGCACCAGCCCTTCCAGAGAATCTGCATTCAGGCAAACCCCGAGGTCTGCCGTATGGTCAAATGGCTTAAACCAGTCCTGGCTCTTCAGGTTCTGCCGGCTCCTCTTCTCCATTGTCAGTCATCCTTGAGATTGCAGTTACGGTGTCTCCCTGTTCAAGCTTTATGAGCCTGACCCCGGTTGCATATCTTCCAAGCTCAGGTATGTCGGAAGTTGAAATCCTTATCGTCTGGCCGTTTGTTGTTATTATCATGAGCAATTCGCCAGATTTTACTATGTTACAGGCAACCAGCGGGCCGGATTTGTCATTTATGTTCATGGCGCGAACGCCTTTACCTCCGCGCTTTATGAGCCTGAACGTGTCAAAGTCAGTGAGCTTGCCGTATCCGTTTTCAGAGACACAGAGCAGACAGCCGCCTTCTTCTTCAACTTCCATGCCCATGACCATGTCGCCGATGCCCATCCTGATCCCTATAACACCCTTTGACGATCTGCCCGTCGGTCTTATGTCGCCTTCATTAAAGCGTACTGCCTGGCCGTGTTTGGAAACGATTATTATCTCTTCGCTTGGATTGACCATCCTTGCTTTTCTGAGCCAGTCATCACCATCAAGCGTTATTGCTATGATTCCGGTCCTTCTGATGTTTGCGAATGCTGAAAGCTCCACCTTTTTGACAGTGCCCTGCGCAGTGACGAACATCATAAAATGGTTGTCGTCCCACTGTTTGACTGGGAGGATATATGTGACAAACTCCGAGAGTGTAAGGGGTATGATTGCAGTTATTGGGGTGCCCTTTGCCGCCCTTCCGGTTTCCGGGATGTCGTATACCTTGAATTTGTAAACCTTTCCAAGGTTTGTGAAGGTCAGCATGTCCTGTTTGGCTGAAACGTGGAAGATGTCTTGCGCCTGGTCGTCACCAACTGTCTGCACGCCGGTGACCCCCTTTCCACCCCTGCCCTGGGCCCTCCAGGCATCGACCTTTACCCTCTTGAGGTATCCGTCTTTTGTGATTGAAACAATGAACGGGTCGTCTGGAATGAGATCATCCAGCTTGATTCCCGATTCGTCGAAATTTTCAATAACTGTGCGTCTTTTATCTGCAAATTTTTTTTTGAGGAGCAGGAATTCATCCCTGATTACCTGCTTTAGTCTTTCGGGGTTCTCGAGGATTTCCGTTAGCTCTTTGATTTTTGCTACGAGTTCCGCTATTTCCTTGTCTATTTTGTCTACTTCAAGGGCAGTGAGTCTTGCCAGCCTCATGTCGAGGATTGCTTTTGCCTGGATGTCAGACAGCTGGAACCTCTGGATGAGGGACGTCTGGGCGGCCTCCGAGGTTGGCGAATTCCTGATTATCTTTATGGTTTCATCAATATTGGTGATGGCCGTCCTGATGCCTTCTAAAATGTGTTTTCTTTCCTCGGCCTTTTTGAGCTGGAACTCAGTGCGCTTTGTAACAACCTGGCGCCTGAAATCGAGGAAGGTGTTGAACGTATTGATTAATCCAGTTTCCATTGGCCTGCCGTCCACAATGGAGAGCATTATTCCGCCAAATGTTGACTGGTATGCAGTATGTTTGTAAAGCTGTTTTTCTATGAGCTGGGGATCGGCACCCGATTTGAGCTCGATGACGACCCTGATTCCTTCCCTGTCAGATTCGTCCCTCAGGTCGGTTATGCCTTCGATCTTCTTTTCCCTGACGAGATCGGCTATGGTGCTGACAAGGCTTGCCTTGTTGACCATGTATGGCAGTTCATTGATAACATAGCTCAGCTTTTTGCCCTCGGACTCCACCTTGCCGACGCCCTGGACGATTATTGTTCCCCTTCCCTCTTCGTAGAATTTCCTGATCCCCATTGGCGAAACTATCCTGCCTCCGGTCGGGAAGTCTGGACCAGGTATCATTCTCATGATGTCATCAAGCGAAGGCTCGCTGTTGTCTAGCATGTAGACGAGACAGTCAACGATTTCACCGAGATTGTGTGGTGGGATGTTGGATGCCATTCCAACGCCTATGCCTGATGAGCCGTTGAGGAGCAGGACTGGAAGTTTTGACGGGAGGACAGTTGGCTCGTCGAGCGTGTTATCGAAGTTGCGCATGGTCTGGACAGTTTCCTGATCCAGTTCTTCGAGCATAGATTCCGCAAATTCGGTCAGCCTTACTTCGGTGTAACGCATGGCGGCCGCACCGTCACCGTCAATCGAGCCGAAGTTGCCCTGCCCGTCAACAAGCGGGTAGCGGCTGGAGAATTCCTGTGCCAGCCTTACAATGGAGTCGTATACTGCCGATTCCCCGTGCGGATGGTACTTGCCAAGGACATCTCCGACAATCCTTGCAGATTTTTTATGTGGCTTGTCGTGGCTGTTACCAAGCTCGCTCATCGAGAAGAGGATGCGCCTGTGGACTGGTTTGAGGCCATCCCTGGCGTCCGGTATTGAACGGCCAATGTTTACAGACATTGCGTAGTCGAGATAATAGGTCTTTATTTCTTCCTCGACCTCGATTTCCCTTATGCTTTCACCAAGCCTGTTTTGAAGGTCTTTTTCTTCCATCTCTCACCTATATGTCAAGGTTGCGAACATCAAGCGCGTGCTGTTCGATGAACGCCCTTCTTGGCTCTACCTTGTCGCCCATCAGGAGCGAAAAAGTGCGCTCTGCTTCTGCGGCATCTTCGATCCTTGCCTTGAGGAGCGTTCTTCTCCAGGGATCCATGGTGGTCTCCCAGAGCAGTTCGGGACTCATTTCACCCAAACCTTTGTATCGCTGGACTTCTGACTTGCCGCTTATTTTGGAAAGCTCCTGCTGGAGCTGAACATCGTTGTAAACATAGGAATTCTTGCTGCCCACTTTTATTTTGTACAATGGTGGCTGGGCGATGTAGATATGGCCGTTTTCTATGAGCTGGCGGAAATGCGTGTAGAAGAGCGTGAGCAAGAGTGTTGCGATGTGTGCACCGTCGACGTCAGCATCGGCCATGATGACTACTTTGTGGTACCTGAGCCTGACAATGTCAAAATCTTCACCAATGCCGCAACCAAGCGATGTTATGAGTGCCCTGACCTCGGCGTTTGAAAGCACTTTGTTCAAGTTTGCCTTCTCAACATTAAGGATTTTTCCTCTGAGTGGGAGAATTGCCTGGAATTTCCTGTCTCTGCCCTGTTTTGCCGATCCGCCTGCCGATTCTCCCTCAACGATGAACAGCTCTGATTTTGATGGGTCGCGCTCTGCGCAATCTGCAAGCTTGCCCGGGAGGACCGAAGATTCCAGAAGACTTTTGCGCCTTACGAGGTCCCTGGCTTTTTTGGCCGCTTCCCTGGCTTTTTTGGCCAGGATGCACTTTTCGAGGATACTTTTTATGGTCTGTGTGTCTTTGTCGAAGTAGTAGCCGAGTTTTTCCTGGGTGTATCTTTCAACCCCGGATTTGGCGGTCATGTTGCCAAGCCTGCCCTTGGTCTGTCCTTCAAACTGTGGATCGGCTATGCGTATTGAAAGGACACATACGAGACCGTCCCTTGTGTCTTCGCCTGAAAGGCTCTCTTCTTCAGTTTTTATGAGGCCAAGGAGTTTTGCCTTGTCATTGAGCACCCTCGTCAGCGCGGCGTGGTAGCCTGTTACATGCGCTCCACCATCTGCTGTGGCTATCGAATTGACGAAGGAGAAAATTGTTTCGCCATAGCCTGTTGTGTACTGCATGGCGAATTCGATGTACATGTCATCTTTTGTGTCGTTAAAATGTATTATCTCGCGGTGGATTGCCTCTTTGCCTTCGGAGAGGTACTCCACGAATTCGGTGAGTCCACCGTCAAACTTGTATTCCTCGGATTTTCCGGTTACCTCGTCCCTTATGGCAATCCTGAGCCCGGAGTTTAGATATGCAAGCTCCCTTAATCTGTGGCTTAAGGTTTTGAAGTCAAATTCGACCGTAGAGAATATCTCTGAGTCAGGCTTAAAAGTGACTATGGTCCCCGTTTCTTTTGTCTCGCCGGTGATTTCCAGGTCTGTTTCTGGTGTTCCCCTACGGAACCTCTGGCGGTGGACTTTTCCATCTTTTTTTATTGTGACCATGAGCCAGGTAGAAAGGGCATTTACGACTGAAACGCCTACTCCGTGAAGTCCACCCGAAACCTTGTAGGACTTTTTGTCAAACTTGCCACCAGCGTTGAGTCTTGTGAGTGCCACTGTAACGCCTGGTATTCCAAGTTGCGGGTGAAGGTCAACAGGTATTCCCCTTCCGTCATCACTGACTGAAATGGAACCATCCGGGTGTATTGTTACCTCGATGTTCTTGCACCATCCACCCATTGCCTCGTCTATTGCGTTGTCCACCACCTCGTACACAAGGTGATGGAGGCCCCTTTCGTCCGTTGAGCCAATGTACATTGCCGGCCTTAGCCTTACATGTTCTATGCCGTCCAGTACCTTAATATCTTGTGCGGTATAGTTGTCTGCCATTTCCACTCCTTTGATATCAACCAATCAAAAATAAGCCAAATGCAAGCAAAAATCAACAAAATATGCGATTAGTTGACAGTTACTGCGCGTTGCGTACAAAAAGGTCATGAAGTATTTTGCCATTGTTCTTGCGGCACTTGTTTTACTCTCTGGTTGTACGGCCGGTTCAATATCCATGGTTGAACTGCCAAGGCCCGAAGACAAAGTTGGTCTTCCCTCTCCATTGCCGGATTATGTCCCTGTGTTCAGACCATCTTCCGACAATCCATCAAATCCGTTGAGGGTGCTGAATGAAAAGATAGGCCAGACAGACCTTGCAAGGGAAATCACCGGAACTCTTTACACTTCCTCAAACCCTTCGCGCATATATGACTGGTACAAGGATCAATTTGCGGCAAAGGGCTGGGCAACCAACTATGATCTTCCTTACAGCGAGAAGTTCCAGACAGGCAAACTGACCTGCATCAAAGGCGATCTTGTTCTTACAGTCACGATTAATTATGACCCGGTACAGGGCAGGACAGAAATTTTATACCTTGGCAACAAGTTCACCAAACCACGGGATGGAAAATGAAAAATATCAAAAATTTTGCGCTTCTTCTAGGCCTTCTTGCCACTCTGGCAAGTTGCGCGCAAGCATCACGCGAGCTTGATGTAGACAAACTTGTTAATCCGCTGAAGGCAGGCGACAAACCTGATATCGAGATAGTTGATCCGGTGATAGCCGAAGCACCTTTCAAACTGGACAAGGCAAAGCTAGACAAGCTCTCTCCCTATGTTTCTGTATACAAGGATGCCAGATTTGATCCCACCAGATCTTTTATTGTGGGTGAAGACAACGAATATGCCGGTAAAACCAAAATTACCGCCGAAACTTATCACAACGCAACAGCTGAAGAAGTCTACACCTGGATTGTTGACCACCTTGCAGACACTGGCCTGAGGGTGGCAAAAAAAGAGGAAATTGGCAATCAGGACCCCCTTATTTTTATAGAGGCAGACGGGACTGCCCATATTACGGCAATAGGCAAACAATCTTTCATGAAGATTGATGTGTGGACGCTTACAGCCTATCCGGGATGGGTGAGGGTGAACTATGAGGGCACAAGCGACAAGCCTTTTGGCAAGTAGTCTTCTTTTTCTAGCGCTGCTTTCTGGCTGTGGTGGAAGCACCACCGTCAAGACCGAAAAGTTTGAAGTAAAAAAATCATACGAAATTATTCCAAAAATTGCCTCCTGTTATCCTGTTTACGATGGTGCATTTGAAAACGAAATCTACGGCAGAAGGTTTGAAGTCAGGACTGTTGCCGAAAAAACTTTTGGTGTAGAGGCCTCTGGAACGCTCTTTGCGAGTGGTGATCCGGCAGAGATTTTCACATGGTACATGCAAAAGGCCAAAGTCGACGGCTGGGGGAAATTTGAAGGTGGTACCAGCTACGTCCCGTATGACGCAGAAAAGGGTTACGGTTTTCTGGCAATAAGCAAGGGTAGACGCACGCTTAGTCTGGAGTTTAGAAGGAAGCCGGGCTGGGAATACACAAGGATCCAGTATCTTGGCATGGCGTATCATGAAGATGGTGCCTGGCTTGATGATGGACTTGAATACCAAAAATAAACAGAAAATATGGCTTTTCCATGCCAATCCTGCCGCTCCAATTTTTGAACCTTTAACAAGAAAGATTCGTATTTGTTTCAAATCCTAAGTTAGGGGTGCACAAAAATGGTTGCGAGAAAGTTTTTGTCCATAATTCTTGCAGGGGCCCTTCTTTTCGGGCTTCTCCCCATTGGCTCCGCACAGGCCGCATCGGTCACTGTTTCGGGAGTCATCTCGTCGGTTTCATGCTATTCTTCGATACAGGTTTCGTCCCCATCGCTTGGAAAGGTTTTTGACGTTTCCATTGTTGGCTCGACAATCATCACTGTGAATGGTGCAGTATCGCCATGTACTGACTTGCAACCGAACATGAGTGTTACAGTTGTTGGGGTTGATAATGGGGGCCGCATTGTTGCGTCAAAAATAGCCGCACAGGGTGCAGGTTCTGTAAAAAAAGTCACCATGACAGGGAAGATTGCTTCGACATATTGCCCGAATGCCATTGTTGTTGCAACCTCGTCAGGAAACATCCAGTTTGATATTTCAAGGGCCCTGATAATGGGACCCACAGGCTCGCTGTCCTGCGAGGACCTGAAAGCTGGAGACCCTGTGGTTGTAAGTGGCGAGCAGAGGGCAGATGGCAGTTATTATGCCAGCTATGTCAAAGTAAATACGGGCAGTGTTGGTTTTGTAGCCACAGGTAAAATAAGTTCGATCAGCTGCCCTTCAGGTGAAATGGTCCTCCAGGCGACGAGCCAGACAGTAAAAATCCTTATTGGCAAGGCAAGTTTTACGCTCAACGGAAAACCGGCATCATGTGATGAATTGCGTGCCGGTGACCCGGTACAGGTCAAGGGAGTGCTGGAGCAGGGTGTTTACACTGCACAGACTGTTGCCGCCACAAGAGAAACTGGCACGTTCAGCGTGACCGGCAAGATCGCCTCGCTTTCCTGTCCTTCCGTCATCTCCCTTACTGTTTCTGGGGGCATGCTCACAATAAAAATGACGCAGAACACCACCATAAAAAGAGATGGCGTTCAGGTGTCCTGCAATGATCTTCAGGTTGGCGATTCGGCCACCGTGTCGGGTGTTGTTGAAAATGGTTCATACACTGCAGACATGGTCAATGCTACATCGCAAATCCAGACCTTCAGCCTGTCTGGCACAATAGAAGCAACGAATTGCCCTTCTGAGATTACGCTCAAGACTTCTTCCGGCACGTTTGCGATTGATGTTTCACAGGCCCAGATAAAGATTGGCGGGACCGTAAAGCAGTGCTCTGATCTCAAGCAGGGCGACATTGCGTATGTTTCTGGCGTGATACAGAACGGGAAAAAGGTTGCGCAAACTGTTACAGTGACAGGTTCTGGCCAGGTGACCGTTTCAATCGAGGGAACGGTATTTTCAAAAAACTGCCAGGCAAAGACGGTCATGGTAAAAAAGCAGAATGGGATCATTGTCCAGGTTGTCCTTCCGCAGTCATTCACAAGGAACGGCAATCCGGCCACCTGTGATGACATAAAGGTTGGTGACAGCGCTTTTGTCGAAGGAGCTCAATCTGGCGCAACAGTGGTTGCAACCAGGGCAGAATTTACCGGGCAGACCGGTGGAGGAAGCAAGACTGTTGGTGGTAAGATAGTTTCCGTTGATTGTCAGGCGCTCCTCATGGTCATTGAGACCGAGTCCGGAAATGTGGAAGTCAGGTTCACTCCGCAAACAAAAATTTTCAGGAACAGTGCTCCTGCAGAATGCTCGGAGCTTGTGCCGGGTGACATAGCAAGTGCTTCCGGTGTTGAGGCGCAGGGTGTTCTTGTTGCAGAAACCATTCATGCAATGGGCCCTGGTGGTGCGCTTGCCCAGTTTGAGGGCGAGATAACATCAATTGATTGCGCACTCATGAAGATGGTCATCAAGTCAGGCGGGCTTGACATCGAAGTCATGCTGCAGGGAACAATAATAAAAAAGAACGGCGCATCCATAAATTGTGTTGACCTCAAAGTTGGAGACAAGGTCATTGTCTGGGGCAACATTGTACCAACCGAGGCAAAAGTCCTTGCGGTCAAAATCGAGGTCGTGACATCAGGTGGCGGTGGCGGAGATTGCAACGGGCCGTTTACCTACGCCGGCACAATCGAGATGGTCAATTGCATGGGGCAGCCACAAACAATAATCCTGGTTGTTGGCAATTCCAAAAAGGTCATCTTCATAACTGCTGCAACCAAAATAATAATTGATGGAAAAACCTCAACTTGCCAGCAATTGAAGGCAGGCATGACGGTCACGGTCAAGGGCAACTGTGTTCCAGGGCAAGGCCTCTATGCAACCGAAATAACCTCTGGCCAGAGTGGATCGGACCTCGAGACTGTCAGTGGAATACTTGGCGGGACCAGCTGTTATTACAAGAAGATCTCGGTCATGATCGGTGGTCAATACGACTACACCGTATTCATGATTGATGACCAGACTGAAATCATTGTTGATGGTGTGAAAGCCACCTGTGCAGCGCTCCGTTCCGGAATGAAGGTTGTTGTTACCTACAAAAAAGTTGGCAATCCTCCAACACTTGTTGCTGTCAAGATTGTGGCCACCACGCCAACAACTCCGCCACCCCCTCCACCACCCCCACCTGGCGGTGGCGGTTCTGGTGGCGGTGGCGGCAATCCACCAACACCCCCTGGTGGTGGCGGTTCTGGCGGCGGCGGTACAACCCCGGCCCCGGGAGACAATGAAGGCCAGGGTTTTGAATCTGTTCTTACGGTAACAAAGATCGACTGCGCAAATAAAACCATTGAAGGCACTGACGAGTACAATGCCGGAACCAAAATGACTGTCAAGTTGAGCGAAAATAGCACAATAAACTATAAGGACCAGCTGATAACCTGTGACAAGCTCAAGGTTGGCTATCTGATCAAGGTCAATGGAGTCAGGGGCAAGGGTGCCAATGTAAATGCAACTGTCTGTGAAATTCTTCCGGTTTCACCACTCCCCACCAAGATCAACGGTCGCATTGTCGAAGTTGACAAGGTAAAAGGCTGGGTGAAGCTGGAGCCGGTCAAATCTGGCATCAGCACCATGTCGGTGAGTGGCGGCGTCAAGTCAGAAGGCGACTACGTTCTCGTCTACGTTGACCCGACCACGACTTTTGAGTACAGGGGCAGAAAACTCACCATCCAGGACCTCAGGCCTGGCGTAATGATGGAGATTTCGGGGCTTGTCGATCCAATCAATTCGGTGATGACAACCAACACAATAACGCTCTCGGCCAGGCAGGCAATTGATGTTACCCAAAAAGGCCGTGTTGCAGATGCCTTCTGCGACAAGAGCATGTTCTGGCTCATAACCGATGACCCGGAGTCAAAGTATGTTCTGATTAAACTTTCAACTGACACTGCGGTGACCCTTGAAGGCGGTAAGGCCACATGTGCCGACCTTGTCAAAGGTACGGAAGTGACTGTTACTGGAAAACTTGATCCCTTCGATCTTTATGTTTCTGCACAAAAGGTCGAGGCCCTTAAACCCCAGATTGGCACAGCGACCGTCGAGGGCGAAATGATGGCTCTGGATTCAACAAGGCAGCAGCTCTGGATAAAGATTTCAGACGAGCAGGGCACAAGATTTGTTATGGTCAAATACAACACCGAAACCAAGTTCCTGGCCTTTGGGAAGGCCGGAACGGTGGCCGATCTTGTCTATGCAAGCGTGCTCACAGTGACAGGCTCCTATGACCCGGGCAACCAGTTTATCTTCAATGCTGGAACAGTGGAGTCGCTTGGAAAGTCCGAAGAAAACCTTTCTTCAACAGGAACAGTTGTTTTTGCCGACTGCGTCGGGAAAATAATTTTCATAAAGACCCAGAAGGGTGTTGAAAGGTTCGAGCTTGTCTCGTCAACAAAGATAACAAGCGGCGACAAGCCGGCCTCCTGCGCAGACATCAAGGAAGGCCAGCAGGTAACGATCACCTATGACCGCAAGGGAACAAAGGTTTTCACAACAAAACTCACACTTCCGCCACCAAAAACGATCATCAAGCTGACCGTTGGCCTTGGCGTCATATCGGTCAACGGCCAGAACGTCCTCATTGATGCCCCGCCTTATGTAAAAGGCGGAACAACAATGGTGCCAATCAGGGTCGTAACCACCTATTTTGGCGCATCGCTCACATGGGGCCAGGCCGACAAGAGGCTCACGCTCCAGAGGGGAAAAGACATCATCATCGTCTGGATAGGCAGGCAGGAAGCGCTTGTCAACGGCAAGTCAACCCCGCTGGCCCAGGCCCCCGAATACGGCGCGGCCGACAGGATGATGGTCCCGCTAAGGTTCTTCTCCGAGGTGTTTGGCGCCCAGGTGGAGTGGGACCAGGCAAGCAAGACGATAACGATAACCTTGTAGGAAATTTGCATCTGGAATATTCAAAAAGGAGGGGGAAACCCCTCCTTTTTTGTTTGCGGTGGCTGTAAAAAACCAACTCAGCTTTGTTTTTGCTGTTTTCTTGCCTTCAGGGCCGCAATTATCTGGCCCATTTTCTCCTTGTCCATGGTTGTCATCTGCTCGAAACGGTCCCTTGTTTCCTGCGATATTGCCAATGTTTTTCCGAATTCCCTGCCAGCGTCCCTCATGAGTGCATAAACATCGGAAAATGTTGTTTCATCGTTATCTTTGGCCATCCCGTCTGCAAAGGGAACAAGAAAATCCTGGGCGTAGGAGCTGCCAAAAATCTGCCTCATTGTGACCTTTAGCCCGTCAAAGTTTGATTTTTCCGGGAGACCGCACGGCGAGATCAGGACAAATTTTATTTTTTCCAGCCAGGTTTTTGAGTCCTTTGGTGTGGATGAGACCGATTTGTGGAAAGTCCCCAGATAAAGGGGCAATTGCCTGTCCAGGTAGTCCTTCACCTTTCCGGGGACGGTAAAGAAATAAAGCGGCACGGAGAGCACAACAAGATCGGCGTTTCTGTGGTCTTCGATGATTTTTGTCATGCCATCGTTTTGGGAGCATTTTCCAGGTGTTGCAGTCCAGCAGCTTTTGCATCCGGTGCAATGCCCGATTTCATAGTCGTTTAGCATGATTTCCTGGACCTGATAACCCACATCCTCCAACCCCCTGGCAAACTTTGAACCAAGCCTGTACGAGGCGGAATTTTTCCCTCTTGGGCTGCCATAGACAACTACTGCCTTCATTTTGCCTCCTTGTTTGTAGCTGCTCTAGCATAAATTTTCGTGCTTATCAAGCTGCGAATAATCCCAACTTGCGCCCAAATGGTACTTAATAGTAGACTCGTCAAAGAGGAGGAGGTTGGGAATGAAGAAATATTTTTCCTTGTTTTTGCTAATATCACTGCTCATCTTTCCACTGGCAACCGGCACATCAAAAACATCGGATTTTGGTGTTGCAACCAGAAGTCGGGGGAAGTTGGATTTCAAATCAAGGGACCCTTATGTTTTGTTCACTTGCCAGAAGGAAGGATTTTTTGAGGTAAGGTCATTGCAAACAGGGAAAAGTGTTTTTTGCCACGATTGGGTTGATTACAGCCATGGGCCTTTCCTTGAAGATAGAAAAATAGTTTTTTATGACCCGGACAAGGGTGCCAAAAGCAATATGCGAATGGATTTTGACGGAAACGTGGAATATTTTGACCCCACAATCAATCAGACCAATCCACCCGCCAGACACAAGATTGTCCAGAACGCTGACAAATCTTATACTCTTAGAGTTTTATCTGTAGATGGCGATAGGGAAATCTGGACAATGACTACAAAATCGGGAGAGAAAATCGAATACAAAGATGGCTGGTTTTTGTATTCGGGTTCAGGGTTTATGAAGGTGCTCAACCCGCTTACCGGGGAGATTGCCCTTGCTCTGGAAGGTAAAGCTGTCCAGTTTGCAGGACAAAACGATGATTTTGGTATTTTCTATATTTTTGATGGCCCAAAGGATTTCGTTTGCCAGATTCTGGACTGGAAAACCCTGAAATTGCTGGTAAAAACAAAAATCCCCTCGGCTGTGACTCCAATATTTGGAAATGGCGAAGTTATTTTCGTTTGTAGAATAGACAGGCGGTTACCTGATGCCATAAAAATAGAGTCAAACTGGGGCTGGACAAGATACACCAGAGAAAAGGGCATTGAAAATTTCTCTTTTTCAGTCGAGGGTGTGTTTGAACCGGCAACAAATGAAGTGATTGATGCAAAAGGTTATCTCTTGTCATTTGCCACAATTGATCCGCAGAAGCTTGTGGTCGTTGATGCAAGAATCGGAAAGGCCGTTTTTGAGAAGCCGTTTTACCCAGTAGTCGCCAATTTCTTTGGCGACATTCTTTACTATCAATCCTGGTTTGATTGTGGCGCAGTGGATACGGCCACCTGGAAAACGCTCTGGAGATTTGGTTTTGGCGGGGAAGCCGGAGAGTACGATGGCTACAAGTACTATGTCCAGAACATGGTTTTTGGGGAAAAAGATGAGGGGCCACTTCTCCGGTTTGAAGTTATCGATCTGAAAACCGGACTCCTGGAGCCTTATGAATATCTGGTTCCATACAACTGGTCGGAGATTGTTTTTACAAAGCACGGAATCGTCACCTTGCCAACTGAACAGAGCTTTTCAAGGGGCACCAGGTCAGGCTTTGCGCTTTTTGCCCCTGGCCTTGCCGAACCCATTTATTCATTGCACAAGAATTTGGGCGGATGGGTAAAGCACTATGAAATAACTGACAATGGAGAATCTTTGCTGTTGGAGATGATAATACAGCCAGCTGGCGAGACTCGCAGATACAAGTTTACAATTTCAGATGGTTCCCTTGAATTTTTGAAGTGATCGAAGCTTAAGGGTTTATGGAACTAATTGTTTTTGGGTTTGTCATTTTTCTTCCAGATATTCATACACTCTGTGGTACAGCGTCATCTGTGCCTGGTTTTTGAAAGCTTCGGCAACACCAAACGACCAGACAGAGCTTTTTGAGTAGAGCATGCAATTCTCGCCCTTGGCGTCAAAGAGTGCCGCCTCAACTTCTTCTGGCGTGTCTTCAAAATTTGTCCTTGAGAGGTAATGGATTTCGCTTGTGAAGTAGTCAAAAATTGTTGCCTTGTAGGCCAAAACTTTGTGTTTTCCGAGAGATTCATAACTGACAATGAAAATTACATTTTCTCCGCCGTTTTCATTGAAGCTCGCACAAGCCAGCAATTTTGCATTTTTTGTCTGGCTGATGTCGTCGTATGCCAGGTATGCGGCTTTCTGGGGTGCTTGCTGTTTCCCGCCAAAATAGGACACACAGCCATTCACGAAAAACAGGCCCCCGTCAAAAGGAAAGAGCATGTTTGCCAGGCCGGGGCGCACGCCGTCATGTTTTATTGAGAATATGAACCTGGATTCCTTCTGGTCGAACAAAAACAGTTTTTGGCCGTCATAAATTGAGATGATTTCCCTGTTTGGGTTTTTGGTATTTCCGCAGATGAAGGATTTTTCGATGTCTCCCTTGGTCCCAAGCGGGATTTTCTTATATGGGGTTATTTTTTCTTTGAACACAGTGTAGAAAATCAGGTTTGTGCCATCGTAGCCAATAAGACCACTGGAACCATTTTTGTAATTTTCCGCAAAAATGGTTTTGGGTTCAAATGGGTATGATGCCAGCTCGCCGGTGTTGCTGTAATGGAAAACTTCCCCTCTTTTGTTTGTGCAGAGAATGATTGTCTTGTTGTCGTCAAATGGCAGGTACCGGCCAATTATTGTGTCTGCGTATGTCTCCACATAAAAAGCGTTCTCGAAATGCTTGTAGTAGTCAGAAAAAACCGTGTGGACATTTTCAACCTTATAGAGAACAAGAGCATTGCTCGTGTCACTTTCAAAGATGGCCGCAATGTTGGTTGTGCTGGTGTCATGACTGCCTGGAATTGGGTCTTTCTTGATATTTATGCTTAGAAGTTTACCAGGCGACTCTATATTGGCCAGCGTTTCTTTGAGATTTTCCGTTAGGATGTACAGGCCGCAATCTGATTTGTCAAAGACAACCGGTAAATATCCCTTGCTCGTGTCTTTGGGGTCCTCGTACAGATAGCCGACGATTTCTCTGTCGGTGTTGCTTGCAACCAGCTTGAGTTTTGCGCGTCCTGGATCAAGAATTATTGCGGCTGAAACCAGCGAGCTGGTCACCAGAATTATTACCACCCAGTAAATCAAATTTTTGTTTATCCCTGCCCCTGTTTGCCCAGCTTCGCTCATTTTTTGCGCCTCCAGCTGTTTGTTGATCTATCCAAAACACCGTATATCCTATTTGACACCCGAAGTGATGGTTATTTTTTTGGTCTTCTGATCATAGTCAAGTTTGCACCCGAGGTTTTCGGCAAGGAACCTCATTGGGACAAGCGTCCTTCCACCAGAGATTATTGGCACCACCTTGGGGTTCTTGGGGTCTATCTGGATCTCTTTTATGTTGACAGTAGCTTTTTCATGACCAATCCTCATTCTGATCGTGTTGCCATTCAGTTCAACTGTAATTTCTTTCCATTTATCTTTCCACAGAGTGTCGCCACCCATCGGTTCGGCCACAAATTTCGCAGGCAGGTATGTGATTCCCCCGATTGTCTGGAGCTTTACTCCCATGTCCTGCTCCGCTCCATCAGCCTTGAATTTGCTGCTGCCAATCTGGAACTCCAGCTTTTTTGCTGCACCTTCGGAAAGGCAATAGAGATAATTTGGTTTGTTGACCACGAAGAGATAGTCTTTTATCGGCACGACGAAAGACCTGCGGTTGATGTAGGATTTTTTATTGTCACTGCTGCCATCAACACAGAAATCAAAGCTTCCTGTTTTTGTATTTGTCAAAGTGTTGAATATTTCGAGGTTACTACTTTCAAAGAAGGAAAAATCCAGGGAAGATGAATTGCTTGCGTAAGCGTAGTCCCCGGACCTTGCGTAGCAATTCATATAGGATTTGTCTTCCCAGATGCATTCGCCGGTCTCTATGTCAAAAAACATATTTTCGCACCTTAGTTTTCCATCGGAGACTGAGCTGTTATCGCAGGTATAGGGTATCTCGAAAATCTTTTTACCATTCGACATATTAAAGCTACAAAGCCCATTCCATTGGATTCCATGAGAATAAGCTTCGACCTGCAAGTAAATGATGCCACTCTTTATGAAAATGTTGTTAATCACTGAGTTGCTTGCGAAACCAAAATCGCCAAAAACAGACTGGTCAATATCTGAATCGAAGAAGTTTTGTTCCCAGAGCACCTTCCCGTTTGTAATATCAAAACATGACAGCACAAATGAAAAACCAGCCTTAGGGTTTTCGTAATTATCAATTCTTCTGTCTTCCAGTCGGCACAGATATGCCCTGTTTGAATCAAATGCCATTTGAAAAATAAGGCCTTCATTACGATCATACCGATAAGAATAACTTTTGCTTTCCTTGCGTTTTGTCTGGGCCATCCAGAGCGTCTTGCCTGTTTTGGAATCCAGGCAATACAAGTTCCCAACAAAGACAAAAACCTTTCCTTTGTAGCAGTAGATTTCATCAACGATCATTTCCTCATCCATTTTGAAGTTTTTTGCTGTCCAAAGCTTTTTTCCTTTCACCTCGTCATATTTGTGCACTTGTTTTCCATCTGCAACATAAAAAGCACCTTCATGGTCCGGGGTGCCAAGCGTTTTGCATTCCGGCGACTTGATAAATATTGTTTTTTTCAAACCATCAAGGCTGTAGTTTTCCAGGGCGCCATTGTTTAATGCAACAACCTTGTCTTTTGTGAGATAGGCGTCTGGCCAGGCCATCACTTTTTTCAAATCTTTCTTTGGCCCGCATGCCTCTGGATAAATAAATAGCTGGTTGAGTTCGTTTTCCAGGAAAGAATCTGTGCATGCCATTTCTGGTTTTTTGTTTTCAACATAGCCCCTCAGCTGGAGCCGTTTTTCTGATCCCGGCCACCTGATTACCAGTTCTCCCCTGAGCACCTTTCCATTCTCTGGCGATGTGTTTCCCGAAAGGTCCATTGTCAGTTTAAGTTTTTTCTTTTCGCCAGGCCCAAAGGCGAGCTCGTTTGTTTCTGCTGTCACCGATGGAGTTGTAACCTCGATGGTCATTTTCACCTGATTTTTTGAGAGGTTTTCAATTGTCGCCCAGATGTCTTTTTTTGTCCCGGGCGCAACCGTCCTGAAATCGTAAAAGTTTTCATCCAGCAAGAATCCGTCACCGCTGGAATAGCAATAAATGCTTCCATTGGCTTTTACCACAAAGAGTTTGTCACCAGCACAAGCTATCAATCCTAGTCCAAATCCGTTTGGGGTCCAAAACCTCCAGTTTGGTATGGAGTCTTCCTGAAAAGAGCCTGATTTTGTGTTGAAACCGAACAAATTCATTGCGCTGAGAAAATAGATTTTGTCTCTGGCAATCATTGGGTAACTTGATGTCTCAAATTCCAGTTTTCTTATAATTTTTCCGTTGAAAGCATCTACAATATTAACATTGTAATAAGGATATTTTTGATATTTATCATAATAGTCTCCTGTACTAGCTCTGTTTAGAAAAATATCACCAGGTACAATACCAATTGTCACAAAAAACCCATTCGCGGCAAACATTGATGGAGTTTCATAACCTATAGCATGATGAATAGATGTTTCCCACAATTTCTTGCCAGTCGTCCCATCTATTCCTGTTCCTGAGATGCTGCCACATATCAAAATGCCATTTGTATAAAAAATGTTCGAATCATCCACACCTAATTTTGATGGATCGTTTTCCCAGATATTTTTTCCAGTCCTGGCATCTAAGCAGGTTAGTTTTTTTGTTTTTTTATAATCATAATAATATGAGAAATACTTTCCATCGCCAACAGCAAACTTGTTGTTTTTAGTTTCCCACAACTTTTTTCCATCTTTTGTGTCATAACAGCCATTTTTGGAATAGAGCAATCCATCGTACACCATGAAATTGGAGCTATCAGGAACAAAATTGCTCCACAGTGTTTCACCTGTTGCCCCTAAAAGGCACGTCAATGTGTTTCCTGTTTTAGCGTACAATTTTCCATCGCACCAAACCATATTTTCTGTATAGAATTCCTTCTCCCAGTCAACTTTGCCGCTTGATGAATCAAAACATCTTAAATAGTGAATCTTTCTTATGATATTGGAAGATTTTTCATCATCGGTAATTTTGTCATAAGTGAACAATTTTCCATCGCCGCACAATACCCCAGTTGGTACTTTGAACCCATAAATATCTTTATTACTTTCCTCATTATTACCTGGCCCGTACCTCCATAATAATGTTAACTTGTTTAGGTCCAGATTGGAGCTTGTTGGCGTCCTTCCGCCTCCATCGCCGTCCTCGTTTGGCCATGATGGCAGGCCGGCGTCTTTGTATGAAATGGCGTTGAGATCTATTGAGCCATCGTCCCATTTTATTTTTACCGGGACCACCTTTGTTCCCGGGGTGGTATCAACTCTACCAATTGTTGCCTCGACCTGGATCTTTTTTTCTGGTTCCAGGGAGAATTGGCCAGGTTTGAAAGAGATGCTGCCATCATCTGCCTCTGTCGTGATATTTTTTGTCTTGCCGGTATAATTTGTGAGCTCAAACGAAAGTTTTGAGAGTTTTGTTCCAAAATCCAGCGAGGGGGTATTTATTTCAATGCTGTCAAAGTCTCCGTAACAGTATGATGCGTATCTGTCCTCAGTGTTGGCCATGTTTTTTGTAAATATCATGCCGCCACCAGCGCAAACCGGAATGCCAACCATTTCAGAAGAGCCGGTCAGATTTCCGCTTGAAATATCAAAATAGAGCATTTTTTTGCCATTGCTCATGACCACGCTGTCACCCATTATCATGACCGATTCCAGTGTGTTGTCGTTTAGTAGTTTTGACCACAGCAGCTTTCCGTTTGACGCATCCAGGCATGACAGCTGGCCATTTTTTTCTGAAATGGCTCTCTTGTTGCCGGCACAAATAAGGTTTCCCTCAAAAAGCCACAATTTTTTGCCAGTGCCTGGGTCCGAGCATCTTACAAAAGTTTCTTTTTTGCCAGTCTCTGCTGTATTGCAAATTACCCCTTCGGGCATGATGAATGGTTCTTGGCATTCGGCCCCTGTTTTCCAGA
>JAAYUI010000140.1 GCA_012517765.1 Caldisericales bacterium
AGAAACGGGGGAGAGCTCCGTCAAACCATTATATTCAGTGACGGTGCCTGTCACGCGCACGTGGTCGCCCACAGCCACGTCGAGCAGATATGAATAAATGAACAAACCTTCTGAGGTAGCGGGGTCGTCATCAGGGGTGATGCTCTGCATAAAGAAGCCGTTGCGCGTGCCTGAGACGTAGGCATTGGTCTGATAATCCGCGACCACAATGCCTTCGGTGGAGACAACCTGCCCGGGGATCGGCGTGCTCATGTCATCCCCTTGGATGGCAGGGATCACGGTGTAAGGATCGCCACAACCGAAGGCCACACTGAAGGTAAATGTATAATCTGCTGCCATTCCATCGGGCGGATCTTCGGTATCGTCATCGGTTACGTTAGCGGCATTGATGCTCACGGTGCAGCTTTCGCCGCCAGTGAAATCTGTATCCGGGTCGAGCGTGTAGACCGGGTCGGCATCCGTCACCAACGCGGTGTGCACGCCAGATTCTGTGCAGGTGATACTAAACCAGCCCTCTGTGACCGTTACGGGTTCGCTGAAGGTAATCACGATATTACCGTCTTTAGCGAGCGTTCCACCATTAGCTGGCACGGTACTGGCAACAGTCGGGGCAGTTTCGGTGGGCTGGAAGCAGTTTGTAGTATGCGAACCCAGGTAGGTAAAAGTATCTTGCGGATATCCATCCCATTCAACCGCTGGATCAAAAGCATCTGAACCATTTGCATCCCCTTCGCAAATAGTTTCCTTTCTAGTCAGTGTGTGTTCAACCGTAGTGATAGGTACTGTACCCCAGGATGTACCTGGATCGAATCCAATCTGCCCAATGACATCTACAAAACTATCATCAGACACGCGTTGCAAAGCTATAGCATCATCGCCATTGTAGAAAGTGACATTTGAAGTGATATCTGCTACAGCCATAATAGGTGCAGAAGCGCTTGGATTTGCGATTACATAAACATCCCCGTCTGGAATGAGAGTCTCTGAAGTCCAAGTTAGCGTGTTCCCGGGGGTCGTGCTTCCATTAGCATAAAGCACCACTTTATACCCTTGAAGATCTATTGGTGCACCTGTGCCGTTATAAATCTCAAGCGCTTTATTATTGCTGGAACCCTCAATGTACTCGGAGATAAATAAATCGGTTGGGAATATTTCCTGTGGTCCGCAGCTGGCTGTATGTGAACCGAGGTAGTCAAAAGTATTCTGTGGGTAAGCATCCCATTCAGCTGCAGGGTCAAAAGCATCTGAACCATTTGGATCTCCCTCACAGATGGTTTCCTTTCGGGTCAGCGTGTGTTCGATCGTGGTGATAGGTTCTGTCCCCCAGGATGTACCTGGATCGAATCCAATCTGCCCAATGACATCCACAAAGGAGTCATCAGAAACTTTTTGCAATGCAATCGCGTCATCCCCATTGTAAAACGTAACATTGGAGGTGATATCTGCCACATCCAGAATTGCCTGGGCAGCAGACGGATTTGCTATCACATAAACATCCCCATCCGCGATGAGAGCCTCTGAAGCCCAGGTTAGCGTGTTCCCGGGGGTCGTGCTTCCATTCGCGTATAAAACGACCTTATATTCCTGCAAATTAATCGCTGCGCCTGTACCGTTGTAGATTTCAATTGCTTTGTTGTTGCTGGAGCCCTCGATATACTCGGAAAAAAATAAACCAGCTGTTCCTGCCGCGTCAACAGGTCTAGCTGGTTGCACTCCTAACATTCCAAAGGTCAGCGCCAACAAGACGATAAAATATAATGCTTTTGAGTGTTGAACCATTATTCTCCTATTCTTTTCTAAATTAACCCGATAAAGATAAACATTCGCTTTCATTATATAGCAAGAGATAGGCTTTCCACTGCTTTCAAAAGAATTTGAGAAAATAAGAGGAAATAGTATCTCATAAACTTATCGAAAATGGAAAAAAAAACATTATTCACGATGATAATCCCCCTAAATGAAAGCTCCTCCTGTGCAGCGAGCAGGGACCAAGCAGCTCCAATGCTGCTCGATGCTTCGCCGTACCGTAACCTTTGTTCTGTGCAAAGCCATAGCCTGGGTACTGCTCCTCCTGCACACACATATAGGCATCCCGAGCGGTCTTGGCCAAGATCGAGGCACAGGCAATCGAAAGGGAACGCTGGTCGCCCTTCACCAGAGCTGTTTGTGCCAGCTCCACCTCAGGCAAGCGGAAATAATCCAGCAGGAGGTGCTCGGCTGGCATCCGCAAACCTTCCAGCGCACGGCAAAAAGCCAACCGGCTGGCTGACGCAATCCCGAGCTGGTCGACCTCGGCTGCCTCTGCCGAGCCTATGCTCCATGCAAGCGCCCATGATTGAATGATGGGAGCCAGGCGTTCACGCTGCTGGGGAGAGAGCTGCTTGGAATCGCGGACACCCACCAAGCATTGTGCTATTCCATCACTATCCGGTGGGAGGATCACGCCAGCGGCATATACCGGCCCCGCCAAAGCGCCACGCCCCGCCTCGTCCAACCCAGCCACGTGCCGGATGCCCTGGCGCCACAGCGCCTGTTCGAAGGTTAAATTCGGCGCCGGAGGAAGTGTGGTTAGGTCAAACTTGACCCGCACGATAAACTCCTCGGCGAGCTTGGCGCCGAATATACAGCAGGTCGCGCGCCATCAGTAAGGAATCACGCAGCACATCCACGCGGCTGCCTTCAGCATACACCCAAGTAATCGGCACTTCTTGGACCTTCAAGCCAAGTTCCCGGGCAATTACCAAGATCTCCACGTCAAAGCTCCAGCCCTCTAAAGTTTGCTTAGGAAAGACTGCTTCAGCTGCTGCCGCAGTAAAGCATTTGAACCCACATTGGGTATCCTGAACACCAGGTAGGACCAACCAGCGTACTAACGTGTTAAATACCCGCCCAACAAGATGGCGTTGATAAGGTTCCCCGATACGCCGGGCACCAGGTGCTTCGCGCGAGCCAATGGCGATATCTGCGCCAGCTTCTAAGTAAGGGAAAAAACGGTTGATTTCCTCGATGGGCATGGAAAAATCCGTATCCGCCATAAAGCGGTAAGCACCGTGCGCTGCCAGCATCCCCTCGCGTACAGCGTTACCTTTGCCCGGCTGCTCTAGGCACAGCAGGCGTAACTGCGGCAGGCGCTGCTGCCAGCTGCGTGCAATCTCCACGGTTGCATCACTGCTGGCGTTTTCTACCAGGATCACTTCTACGGAATAATCTTGCTGCCTAATGAAACCCTCCACCTTCTGTAAGGCTTCCTCGAGGCGGTTTGCTTCGTTATGCGCAGGAATGATGAGGGAGAGAAATGGAGTTTCCACAGCTTTAAGTTAACACTGGTCGGGGTGGGCGGACTTGAACCGCCGACCTCTGCGTCCCAAACGCAGCGCGCTAGCCGACTGCGCTACACCCC
>JAAYUI010000196.1 GCA_012517765.1 Caldisericales bacterium
ATGGACAAATAAGGATCGCCTCTCTGACGCATTATTACGCGACCTCATTGATCATTTCTCACGGTTGAGTTTGCGCAATTCAGATGTTGACGCCGACATCATGGGACAGGCTTATGAGTACCTGATCAAGAAATTCGCGGACGCCACAAACAAGAAAGCCGGCGAATTTTATACGCCTCGCAGCGTAGTGCGGTTGATGGTGGATATTTTAGACCCCCAGCCGGATGAAACGATCTACGATCCTGCCTGCGGAACAGGCGGCATGTTGCTCGGCGCAATACAACATGTGCGTGAGAAGAATGGGGATATTAAGCGGTTATTTGGCCGTTTATTCGGTCAGGAGAAAAACCTGACCACTTCATCTATCGCCCGAATGAATCTGTTTCTCCATGGTATCGATGATTTCCACATTCTCCGCGATGACACACTCCGCCGTCCCCGTTTTATCGAAGATGATCGGTTGAAAACATTCGACTGTGTCATTGCAAATCCCCCTTTTTCACTGGAAAAATGGGGGGAAGAGATCTGGAAGTCTGATCCCTACGGGCGTTGTTTCGCGGGTTTGCCTCCCTCCAGCAGTGGTGATTACGCCTGGGTTCAGCATATGTTGAAATCGCTCAAACCGCGCTCAGGTCGTATGGCTGTGGTATTACCGCATGGTACGTTATTCAGGATGGGCGCAGAAGGAAAAATCCGTCAGAAGATCTTGGAAATGGATTTGTTGGAAGCGGTGATTGGACTGGCACCCAATTTGTTTTACGGAGCCACCCTCGCGGCTGCCATCCTGGTGTTTCGGAATCGGAAAGCTCCCGAACGCCAAAATAAAGTGCTGATGATCGATGCTTCTGCGCTTTATCGCAAAGGACGAAACCAGAATACCCTTGAAGATGAGCATGTTGAACAAATCCTGGCCTGCTACAAGGCATTTGACAACCGCCCAGGTTTTTCGCAGATCGTTTCCCTGGATGAAATTGCCCGGAACGATTACAACCTCAACATTCCGCGCTATGTCGAAGCAAAGCAGGACGAAGAAACAGCAAGCGTTGATGATGCGCTGAAGGAACTCAAAAACGCATTGCAGGAAGCCTATCGGGCGGAAGATCACCTTTTGGAATTACTCAAAGATGCTGGATTGGTTTCTTCAGAGTACCGATCTCCAAAACCAATTACCAATAAAGAATAAGGTCACAACATCCATGCAGCTTAACGCTTTCAACAACCTCCCATCACCCATCTCTCTGGCTGACCTTGAATCCCACCTCTGGGGCGCAGCAACCTTATTGCGTGGCTTAATCGATGCCGGCGATTATAAACAGTACATCTTTCCACTTTTATTCTATAAGCGGCTTTGCGACGTGTTTGATGAGGAATACCAGCAGGCATTGGCGGAATCGAAAGGGGATCAGGATTATGCCAGCCTGGTCGAACACCGCTTTAAAATTCCGGAAGGCGCACACTGGAATGATGTGCGTTCTCAAACAACCGACCTGGGCAAAGCCCTGCAAAACGCGATGCGAGCCATCGAACAGGCCAACCCGGATACCCTGGCGGGTATCTTTGGAGATGCTCCCTGGACGAACAAAAGCCGGCTTTCGGATCGCATTTTGAGAGATCTGATCGAGCATTTCTCCAAATACACTCTCTCCATTGCCAATGTACCCGAGGATGAGCTGGGCATTGGGTATGAATACCTGATCAAGAAATTTGCGGATGACAGCGGACACACCGCGGCTGAGTTCTACACCAACCGCACCGTGGTGCGCCTGATGACCGAGCTCCTTGAACCACAAGAGGGCGAATCCATTTACGACCCCACCTGCGGTTCCGGTGGCATGCTGCTTTCCTGTGCCGTTCGGTTGAAGAATCAGGGCAAGGAATATCGCACGTTGAAATTATTTGGCCAGGAGCGCAACCTGATCACCTCATCCATTGCCCGGATGAATTTATTTCTGCATGGCTTTGAGGATTTTCGCATCGAGCGCGGTGATACCCTGGCTGATCCAAAGCTGATCCAGGGCGACCGTCTGCGCCAGTTTGATATCGTACTGGCCAACCCACCTTACTCCATCAAACAATGGAACCGCAAGGGCTGGGAAAGCGACCCCTTCGGGCGGAATTTTCTGGGCGTTCCTCCGCAGGGACGCGCCGATTATGCATTCTTCCAACACATCCTTAAGAGCCTCAAGCCGGTTAGCGGTCGTTGCGCCATTCTCTTTCCACATGGTGTGCTATTCCGTGATGAAGAAAGAGAGATGCGCCGCAAGTTGATTGAACAGGATTGGGGTGAATGCGTCATTGGGCTGGGTCCAAATCTGTTTTACAACTCTCCCATGGAAGCCTGCGTGATGATCTGTCGCACCCATAAACCGTCTGACCGTAAGGGAAAGATTCTATTAATCAATGCTGTCGACGAAGTGACCCGTGAACGCGCGCAGAGCTTCCTGGAGGATGACCACATTCAACGGATCACCGCTTCTTACCGCGCATTCGAAGACGAAGAGGGTTTCACCCGGGTGATCACAAAAGAGGAAGCGCTTGATCAAAATGGGAATCTCAATATTGCACTCTACGTTCGCAAGAAAAATGGGAATGGAAGCCAGGACAACCAGAACGAAAATACGCTCGCGAAAGCTATTGAGGAATGGCAAATCACCTCAATAGAATTGCGTAAGTCCTTTCAAGAAATGATGAATGATTTGGAAAAGCCAATCGATTAGCAGCATACCGCGCATAGAATGTAGTGTAAAAAAACCATTTATGTTGTATAATACTATTAACCCCTGACGTTAATGATATTGTACAAAGAGGGGGAAACCCATTGAACATCTTGTTTCGAGACCAGTCATTTCAACATGAATGCAACAACTCTAAACTACTAAAGAAGCGTCAAGGCGCATTAAGAGCGAAGAAAATCCAACAGCGTTTGGACGATCTTAAGGCTGCAGATGTTTTGGAGGATATGAAAACCTTGCCTGGAAGATGCCATGAGTTAAAAGGGGATCGCCACGCGCAAATCTCTTTGGACTTAGATCATCCCTGGCGCTTGATCTTTACACCTGCCGATAATCCACCGGCGAGCAAGCCGGACGGCGGGATTGACTGGAAAAATGTGAGAACAATTGAAATTATCGGAATCGAGGATACACATGAGTAACCCCATTCAAAACCAATACGTACCAGATGTTGTATCCCCACC
>JAAYUI010000141.1 GCA_012517765.1 Caldisericales bacterium
ACGCCTTTCAGTCCGGCGTTGAGCTGATACTCAGGTAAGGCTTCCTTGGGCAGCAGATTGTTGACGCTGATTTGACTGATGCCAATACTTCCATCGGTCATCACGGCTGCCTGAAGTTTTCCCTCATCTACCAATTGATATATGGAATCCAGATCCAACCCAAGCTGTTTGGCGGCCTGTTCGGGAGTGATGTAATATTCCAAACGGGATTGATCGAGTTTCAAGGACTACTCACAAAATTCAATTTACTACAAGTTAATCATACAGTGAAAGTGAAGGATCGTCCAGCATTGGTGCCTTAAACTAGGGTTTAGTTTTTCTCACCGATGCTATAATAATTGGAGTATCTGGAATAATGGTCTTAATTGAATTGCGAGGGTTTTCATGTCCGATATAAATGAATTCTTAAATGCCGATGAAGTGGCAGATTTCCTACGATTACCTCGATCCACAGTATACAAACTTGCCCAGGATAAAGTCATTCCCGGATTCAAAATCGGTAAACATTGGCGATTCCGAAAAGATACATTTCATGAGTGGCTTAAAAAACAGGAAAGCCAAAACGCAGAGCCCGGAAAACTTGAAAATTAACAATACGCCGCAATCAATGTGATGATTTGGACAGGAGAATTAGATGGCAGAAAACAACGAACTGGAAAAAACGCTCTGGGCAGCCGCAGATAAAATGCGCTCCAACATGGACGCGGCTGAATACAAACATGTCGTGTTGGGACTAATTTTTCTTAAATATATTTCCGATGCTTTTAATGATCTGTATCAACAGCTTGTTGAAAACAAGGGTGAGTATGAAGGCTCTGATCCTGAAGACCCGGATGAGTACCTGGCTAATAATGTCTTTTTCGTGCCTGAAAAGTCCCGCTGGCAATACCTGCAGGACCGCGCCAAACAACCCGAAATAGGCAAATATCTTGATGACGCTATGGATGCCATCGAACGGATTAACCCGCCGCTCAAGGGTGTGCTTCCCAAAATTTATGCAGACCCAGAGCTAAACAAACCACGGTTGGGGGAATTAATTGATTTAATTGGCACAATCGGTTTTCGTCAGGATGCGCACGCGTCCCAGGACCTGCTGGGGCGTGTCTATGAATACTTCCTGGGACAATTTGCTGATGCGGAAGGAAAAAAAGGCGGACAATTTTACACCCCCGCTAGCATTGTCAAACTGCTTGTCGAGATGATTGAACCTTTTAACGGTCGTGTCTACGACGGCTGTTGCGGCAGTGGTGGTATGTTTGTTCAGAGTGAAAAGTTTGTTCGTAGCCACCAGGGGAACATCAAAGACCTGTCGATCTTCGGACAAGAGTCCAACCCCACCACCCTGCGGCTGGCGCGCATGAACCTGGCTATTCGCGGGATCGACGCCAAACTGGAACTAGGCGATACCTTCCTCAATGACCGTCATCCGGATCTCAAAGCCGATTTCATTCTAGCTAACCCACCTTTCAATGTGAGTGATTGGAGCGGCGAGCAACTGCGCGATGACATTCGCTGGAAGTACGGGCTGCCGCCGGTCGGAAATGCCAACTATGCCTGGTTGCAGCATTTCATCCACAAGCTTAGCCCAACTGGCACCGCCGGAATTGTGCTGGCCAACGGAAGTATGAACAGCAACACGAGCGGAGAAGGCGAGATTCGCAAGAATATGATCGAAGCTAACATAGTGGACTGCATGGTTGCACTGCCTGCCCAGCTTTTCTATAATACGATGATCCCTGCCTGTCTATGGTTCCTGGCAAGAGACAGGACGAATCATAAATATCGTAACCGTTCCAATGAGATTTTATTCATCGATGCACGCAAACTGGGGACGATGATTAATCGCCGCAATAAGGAATTTATACCCGAAGATATCGCCAAAATCACTGGCACCTACCACGCCTGGCGCGGTGAGGGCGGCGTTTATGAAGACCAGGCTGGCTTCTGCAAAGCAGCAACGATTGATGAAGTTCGCGCTAATAATTACGTCCTGATGCCCGGACGATATGTGGGTACAGAAGAAGCCGAAGATGACGGAATCCCGTTTGAAGAAAAAATGAATGCTCTGACGACTCAACTGGCCGATCAGTTCGCCCGTGGAAACGAACTGCAGCAACGGATTCGCGAGAATTTGAAAGGGATCGGTTATGAATTCTGAAGTAAAACTTCTTCCGCCAGCAAGGTTGGAAGAAACCAAACCTATCTTAAAAAAACTGTCATCCGCACACCGTTACCTGGCAGAGTTAAAGGGTGTAGCTGCTTCGATCCCCAACCAAACCATCCTGATTAACACGCTCGCGCTGCAGGAAGCCAAAGACAGTTCTGCGATTGAGAATATCATCACTACACATGATGCCCTGTATAAGGAGCAGTTATTCAGCGATGTGATTAGCGACGCCGCTGCAAAGGAAGTCAGCCTTTACGCAGAAGCGCTCAAACATGGTTTTGATCTGGCTACGAAAAATCACATGCTCACACTAAATCATGTCGTCGAAATCCAGAAACGGCTGGAACAGAATGACGCCGGCATACGCAAAATTCCCGGCACGGTACTGGTCAACCCGGCCAGTGGAGCCATTATTTATACCCCTCCTCAGGAGTATCAGACTATTCTGAGGTTAATGGATAATCTGATGGCGTATATCAATAACCAAGAAATGCATGATGTGGACCCCTTAATCAAAATGGCGGTTATTCACTACCAGTTTGAAACCATCCATCCCTTTTATGACGGCAATGGACGCACCGGCAGGATCATCAATTTGCTTTATTTGGTGATGGAAGGTTTATTAACCTTACCGGTTTTATACCTCAGCCGCTACATCATTCGCAACAAAGGCGAATATTACCGTCAGCTTCAAAGTGTGCGGGACACTGACGAATGGGAACCCTGGATATTGTACATGCTAGAAGCGGTGGAACAAACCTCACAACAAACCATTCTGTTGGTGAACGGTATTAAAGACCTGATGATGGATTACAAACACCGCATCCGCAGTGGGTATCCCCGGCTTTACAGCCAGGATCTGATCAACAACTTATTCAGGCATCCTTACACCAAGATCGAATTCTTGATGCGCGATTTGAATATCAGCCGACTGACAGCTGCCAAGTACCTGGATACGCTGGCAGCGGATGGCTTTCTAGTCAAAGAGAAGATTTGGCGAAGCAATTACTATATCAACCTGCCGTTATTTAACCTGCTAAAAGGAGAAAACGGACCGGTCGATACAGAACCGGTTGTCCTCACTCGCCGTATGGATCAGGGATAAAAACAGATGAAAAGTAAACACGATCAATTTGTCATGCATAAAATAGCGAATTATTTATACATGAAACAGACATCATGTATAGATACTGCATCTTTCTTATCGGTATTCCGCAAATATCAATGGCGCGTTTACAATCAATTAAAGGGGATTAGCTATGGGTTCTAATGTTTGGGAAAAACAAAAAATTGGAGAAATTGCCCTTATTAATATGGGGCAATCACCGGAATCCAAATATTACAACAATGAAAGAATTGGTTTACCCTTTTTGCAAGGGAACAGGACTTTTGGATTTAAATATCCAACATATGATACTTTTTGTTCAAGTGGCAACAAATTTGCCGATCCTAATGACATCCTTATTAGCGTAAGAGCTCCAGTTGGAGATTTGAATATCGCTAAAGAAAGGATCTGTATAGGGCGCGGTTTGTCTAGCCTAAAAATGAAGAATGGAAATTATGAATATTTATTTTATTTATTAAAAGCTAACATCCAAGAATTGATAAATCGAGAGAGTGGAACTGTATTTGGGTCAATAAATAAAGATGATATTTACAATTTAGAAGTAATAATTGCACAGTCAGACGATGATCAACGCCGCATCGCGGACATCCTCTCCGCGCTGGATGACAAGATCGAGCTTAACCGGCAGACCAATGCCACGCTCGAAGCCATCGCCCAGGCCATTTTCAAAGAATGGTTTGTCGATTTCAACTTCCCTGGCGCGACCGGTGAGATGATCGATAGTGACTTGGGGTTGATTCCAGAAGGGTGGAGAGTAGGTAAATTAGAAGAAATAATCACTAATTTTGACAGGAAAAGGGTTCCACTTTCAAGCCGAGAAAGAGAAAATCGTAAAGGGGCTTTCCCATACTATGGCGCAGCTTCAATATTAGATTATGTGGATGATTATATATTCGATGGCGTATATCTCTTAATGGGTGAAGATGGAACCGTTATTACTGAAGACGGAAAACCTGTTCTTCAATATGTATCGGGAAAATTCTGGGTAAATAATCATACCCACGTGCTCCAAGGGAAAAAACCTTTCTCAACTGAATATGTACTGCTTCAATTGAAAAACACAAATGTTAAACATATAGTAACCGGTGCTGTTCAACCTAAAATAAACCAGGGAAATATGAACGAATTGCCAGTCGTCATCCCTGATGAATTTACATTGTTAAGTTTTCAAGATGCTATCACTCCAATTTTTTCGAATATTCTTGATACTGAACAGGAAACTTCAATCCTTACAGGAATTCGCGATAATCTTTTACCCAAATTGATGAATGGGGAAATTGAGGTATGAGCGGAATTAAATATGAGGATGACTATTGTAGGCGATTTAATGAATCCCTCGATGAAGAAGGTTTGGTATACATCGCGGGGATCGAATTTCAAAGAAGTCGCATCCTTTACGAATTGGCAAGCACTACATATATTGATGCGTATAATGAATTCCAGGAACAAGAATTTCAAGAGTTAAAGCAGACTGTTTTTGATTCATATCCAGCCTGTGTAGCCTATAATTATCGGCTATCTGAAAGGGGGGAAGGCGCAAACGATCCTGTACGAAAGCTCTTGCATTTGAAGGATTCCTGGGAAGCAATCGTTTTCGTATTATATGCTTTGGTTATGGGGGAAGTGAGATTTAGAAATATTGACATGAAGACATCACAAATATTCGTTTCACTAGGAACTGGAGGAAACCCTGTTTACGCCAATTTCAATACAGACAGGATCCTTTCAGATGCTATCAAACAAAAAGTTCAAAACATCAAAGCGATAATTCTCCATTGTAAAAACAATCATCTGGGATTCAAATGCGAAGAAATCGATGTGACTTTGTTAGATGACCTGTTGGATTTGCAGGATATTCGCAACGATATTTCACACCATACAGCTCCGACGCGTGAACAGGCTGAGGCTGAACTTGCTTTAGTGATCCCATTGTTTCAAAAAATGTTGACGAAAACAAAGTTTTTGGAACGCTGCAATATTCTTCGATTTGATAGTTACTCCTCATCTTGTCGATGTGAATCCTTCAATGGACATTCCCTCAACCGGGAGTATGATAACTACCCATTCCATGATCCGCAAAAAACAATGGTGTTAGACCTTGGACAGGAACAATTGTTTGTAAACTGGGATGGGGAATGCTTTAGCTTGTCTCCTTTCCTTCATTTTGACCGCGATAATTCTGGACATGAGTCTTATTTATGCTTTTATAAAGGAAAGAAAAACAGCAAATATTGGTTTGAGCCAGTAAAAATTCGAACTGAGAAATCATTTGATTCCATTCAATCTCGTTTTGAAATAGAAAAAGACGATCTTGTCAGACTTTTGGTGCCATGATGATATTATACGAATCCGAAATTGAACAAATATCCCTCGAATTGCTCCGTGATGAGAACGGTTATGTCATCCTTTACGGCCCCGACCTGTTGGAAGGCGCTTCTCCTGAGCGTGGTTATAGCGAGGTTGTTCTTAAAAATCGCCTGCGCGCTGCCATTGACCGGATTAACCCGCGCATTCCAGAGGAAGCGCGTGAAGAAGCCTTCAAAAAAGCCTTGCGCACTCAGGCATTAACCGTGATCGATAACAACGAAGCCTTCCACCACCTTCTGACCGAAGGCGTGGATGTGAAATTTAGTATTGGCGAGGGTAAAAGCCGCACCGATAAGGTCTGGCTGATTGATTTTGACCGCCCGGAAAACAACGAGTTTTTAGCCGTCAACCAGTTCACAGTGGTGGAAAATAATGTCAATAAACGTCCGGATATTGTTCTATTCATCAACGGCCTGCCGCTGGTGGTCATCGAACTGAAGAATGCCGCCGATGAAAAAGCCGATGTGCAGGCTGCCTTTCACCAGTTACTAACCTACCAACAGGTGATTCCTTCCCTGTTTACATTTACCGCTTTCGAAGTGATCAGCGACGGCTGGTTTGCCAAAGCCGGCACCATCTCCAGCGACTACTCGCGCTTCATGGAATGGAAAAGCGTGGATGGCGTCCATGTGATGGATTCCAAACATCAGCCCGAACTGGAACCCTTGATCAAAGGGCTGTTGAACAAAACCACCCTGCTGGATGTGATTCGGCATTTTATCGTTTTTGAAAAGACCAAAGAGAAAACCATCAAGAAGGTGGCCGCTTACCACCAATATTTTGCTGTCAACAAAGCCATACTCTCAACTTTGCGCGCCTCAGCCAATGAAAACGGGCATTTCGCCGCTGAACACCCGGCCGTGTATGGCCTGCCAACCGTAGACCACCAGCCCAAAGGCGATAAACGCGCCGGGGTGGTGTGGCATACCCAGGGCAGCGGCAAGAGCCTCTCCATGGTTTTCTATGCCGGTAAACTGGTGCTGGCGGAAGAGATGAATAATCCCACCCTGGTGGTGCTGACTGACCGAAATGACCTTGATCAGCAGCTTTACGAGACGTTTAGCAACTGTCAGCAATTATTACGGCAAACTCCTGTCCAGGCTGCCAACCGCGAAGACTTAAAAAAATTGCTTTCGGTGGCTTCCGGTGGGATTGTCTTCACCACCATTCAAAAATTCCTGCCCGAAGAAAATGGCGGGGTATATCCAACACTGACCGAACGACGCAACGTGGTTGTCATCGCGGATGAAGCTCACCGCAGCCAGTACGATTTCATTGACGGCTTTGCCCGGCATATGCGCGATGCGCTGCCGAATGCCTCATTCATCGGGTTTACCGGTACCCCGATTGAAAAAGAGGACAAAAACACTCAGGCTGTTTTTGGCAATTATGTGGATATTTATGATATTCAGCAGGCTGTGGAAGATGGCGCGACCGTGCGCATCTTTTATGAAAGCCGGCTGGCAAAAATTGAACTATCCGCTGCGGATCAAAAAATCCTCGATGAACGCGTTGAAGAGATCACCGAAGATGATGAACTGACCGAAAAGCAAAAACGCTTTGCCCGCTGGACTGGCAAGGAAGCCGTGGTGGGAAGCAAAGATCGTATCAAACAGGTGGCAGCGGATATTGTCAGTCATTTTGAGCAACGCAGTTCCGCCGCGGACGGTAAAGGGTTGATCGTTTGCATGAGCCGGCGCATCTGTGTTGCACTGCACAAAGAAATGATCAAGCTGCGTCCGCAGTGGTACAGCCCGGAGGATGATAAAGGCGCCATTAAAATCGTGATGACCGGTTCAGCCAGCGATCCTCTGGATTGGCAGGAGCATATTCGCAATAAAGACCGCCGCAAAGCCATTGGCAATCGTCTGAAAGACCCCAACGATTCGCTCAAGCTGATCATTGTCCGGGATATGTTCCTGACCGGTTTTGATGCGCCTTGCCTGCACACCATGTATATTGATAAACCCATGAATGGGCATACCCTCATGCAGGCTATCGCCCGGGTCAACCGTGTCTTTGGCGACAAAGAAGGCGGGCTGATTGTCGATTACATCGGCATCGCCCAGGATTTAAAAAATGCGCTTTTGGTGTATGCCGCCAGCCAGGGCAAAGGACAGATCACCTTCGATCAGGAAGAAGCAGTCGCCAAGATGCTGGAATTTTATGAAATCGTGGTGGATATGTTCGGGCGTTTTGATTATCGTCGCTATTTCGCATTGGAACCCAAGAAAAAACTCACCTTCATCCTTGACGCAGCCAATTACATTGCCGACCTGTCTGAAGTAAAAGA
>JAAYUI010000218.1 GCA_012517765.1 Caldisericales bacterium
AGAGATTCTGATGAGTGGCGTAAAAAGATTACGGCAACCTTGATGACTGGGGCTTCGGTAATTTCAATCGACAATGTGACAGAACCGTTGGACTCCAGCGAAGTGGCAGCTGCAATTACTGCGCCTATCTGGTCAGATCGGATCCTTGGCCACTCGGAGATGGTGAAAATACCACAAAGCGCTACCTGGATTGCAAATGGTAATAATATTCGCCTCGGCGGTGATCTTCCACGGCGTTGTTACTGGATTCGTTTGGACGCCAAAACTTCACGTCCCTGGCAACGAGAAAACTTTCTACATTCTGACCTGCCAGAATGGGTACTGAAAAATCGTGGTGACTTAATCAGCGCTGTGCTGACGCTCGCCCAAGGATGGTTTACTGCAGATCGACCGGCAAGTGGTTCTCCGGTCATTGGTGGATTTTTAGAGTGGTCGAAGGTTATTGGGGGAATCTTGACATATGCTGGAATATCCGGATTTTTAGATAACCTGGAGAGTCTTTATGAAATCATTGATGATGAAGGTCCCCAGTGGGAAACCTTCTTGATTGCACTTCACGAAATCTTTCAGAATACTCCGGTCACGATTGCAGAAATTTGCAAAGAACTGGCCTCAATACCTGAGTTAATGGATTTATTACCAGATACTTTTGAAGCACCGCTGGATGAACGTGGCTACATTCGGCCTAATTTCAAGAAAAGATTGGGAAAAGGTTTTGTTCAGCGTCAAGGTACCCGTTATGGAGAGTCACAAGTGCGGATTGAGCGTTGTTCTAATGACAGTCATTCAAAGGTAGCTCGCTGGCAATTTACTTGCGGTGTATGCGGGATTTGCGGGATTAATAAAGCAGACTGAGCAATACAAAAAATTGCCGAGAGAGTTGGTTTCTAAAACCCAGCATATACCGCAAACCCCGCTTTTGGGATTGAATACCGGCAAGTCAGGACTTTAATAATTGAATAAGTGGAGAGCTTTTATTTTATTGCATTCAACGTCATGAGACAGTAGAATCATGATGGAGTATTTTTTATGCCTGAAGAATGGCTTAAAACAACAGAGGCTGCTGAGATCAGCGGATACCATCCGAATCACATACGCCGGCTAATACGCGCTGGCGAAATTGTGGCTCGCAAATGGGGTTCCGCTTTGATGATCGACCGGCAATCTCTTATGGATTATCTTCAGAAAGTGGAAGCACAAGGGGGAAGAAGAGGCCCGAAACATCAGGGTTGACACACTTCCATAATTTTATTTTTATGCTATAATGTTCATATAGGTGAACATTTATCACCCTTATAACGGGCCAAGTCAGTGCTGGTAACACAAACATGGCCCTAACCCTCTCGCCGGGTTGACGGCACAGGGCTGAAGGTATTGTACCAGAACATCCGGTACAGCCTCACGCTATGCTATCGGCCGCTCTCCCGGTGAGGATGAGCGGATTTTTGTTTCTAAAAATGAGGTGAAAATGGATTTACGCAATATCGATAGTTTTGAAAACGGAGCGATTGATCTGGTGGCAAAGATTGCGCCTTGGTGCGCTCCTGTTCCCACGGCATACCTGGTTGGTCGGGCAACCGTAACCCATCTTGAATGGCCCGTACCCATTGGAATTCTTGCGGCCTCTGTGATCGAGTCGCTTGGCTTAGTTACCTGCGCAACGGCTTTAGATCTATACCAATTCAACCAGAACCGGCGAAAGAATGATCCCCCAGCTCCTTTTTTGTTGGCGGTGTTTTTAATTGTTATCTACTTTTTAGTCGCTGTTCTTCTCACTGTTGTTTTGGATACCCAACCTTCCTGGTC
>JAAYUI010000208.1 GCA_012517765.1 Caldisericales bacterium
CAGAAATTGCCGAGCCCCGTGAAATGCTGCCCTGGATTTTCGGCTGGGGCAGTCAGGTGGAAGTGATCGAGCCGGCCGATCTGCGCGACTATGTTGCCGCTGACCTGCGAAAGGCAGGGAAGATTTATGGAAAGGAAGAAGAAAACGATGGATGATACTTTAATCGCGCATTTGCGCGAATCCGATCACACTCCGCAGACATTGGAAGCGCATTTGTTGGGCACTGCAGCAACTCCAATTAATCCTTCCCATATTTCGAACAATAGATGAAAAATATTACACATCCAATAATGAAAATTGAAATCTATTTTCGTAGGAATTGCTGGATTTTGTACCAATACTTGATGTTTATAACAATATTGTTATAATAGAAGAGTGTAAAATGTGGAATATTACTTTTTACGTTGATCATCGTGGTAATTGTCCACCTAAGGAGTTTATCGAAAATCTTACAGTAATGGAACAAGCAAAGATTCGTAACAGTTTGCGTTTACTACAAGAATTTGGAACCAATCTGAGTATGCCACATGCAAAGCAGATCAATGGGAAGCTTTGGGAATTAAGGCCAGGCGAATTTCGATTATTCTACTTTGCATACATTGAGCAGCAATTTGTTATCTTGCATGGGTACCGAAAAAAAGGGCAAAAAGCCCCAAATCGTGAGATAGCAATAGCGATGAGACGAATGCAAACATTGATGGATGAGGTTTAATATGGCTCCAAGAAAGATGCCAAAATTTAAAGATTGGGAAGTCAGAAAGATGAATGATTCGGAATTTATGGCTGCTGCCGAGGAACTGGAACTTGGCTATCAGATTGCCCGTCTACGTATCCTGCGTGGATTAACACAGCGGCAGCTTGCAGAGATGGTTGGTACACATCAACCTTCCATAGCCAGACTGGAAAACGGGTCTGCTGTTCCAAGCTTCTCATTCCTTACCCGAATTGCCGAGGCCTTAGGGGCTAAGATTGAACTAAAGTTCGTACTTGAAGAGAAATAACCAGGTAAGTTTAATAAAAAATGATGACAGAGAAAAATCGTTGGTGTTCAATTTTTTTCTGTAAATTGAGAAACCTCGACAAAAGTGGTGAGTCAGAAGTATCCTTAAAGTAACCAAAACATAAACGAAGAATGGAAATGACTCCAAATATTCTCTTTGTATTCGAATAGCATATCCGTATTTCGAATTGTTAAGGCAGGAACCATCACCTTGACGGTCCCACAAATCAGCGAAGGTGGTTTATAAGTAACTGCAGAGAACCATTTAGAAATATGGTATATCTGTTCCGCGTCTTTTATCCTGGTTTGAAGTTAACCTTTCTAAGTTTTTTTTTGGTTTTTGATTTTATATTGGGACACCGGAAGACATTATTATGCTGCCATGTAATTAAATAATTAAAAAACTCTGGGTATTTCTGACTCGACTTAATAGAAAATGGTTACATAATATAACGATTGACGATGAAAAATTTAATGTATTCTGACAGGTATTATGCCCAACAATAATAACTTCGCTGAAAAAGCAAATTTCCTCATGTCTGTTGCTGATTTAATCCGTGATACATTTCGAAGAAGTAAATATCAGGATGTGATTCTGCCACTGACCGTTCTGCGCCGTATCGATTGCGTTCTTGAACCCACCAAAAACGATGTTCTCAGGGCTTTGGAAAAGTATAAAGGTCAGATTCCCAATCTCGACCCTGTCCTAAGAAATGCCTCTGGTTATGTTTTTTACAACACTTCCCCATATACCTTCGAACGGCTGGTTGAAGACCCCAGCAATCTGGCAGCGAACCTGCTGGCTTACATCAACAGCTTCAGCGAAAATATGCGCGAAGTGATTGAAAAATTTGACTTTCGTAACACAATTGCCAAGCTGGATGATGCCGGTTTACTCTTCCTCGTAATGGAAAAATTCAAAAATATCGACCTGCACCCGGATGTGGTTGATAACCACGAGATGGGGACCATTTTTGAAGAACTCATCCGCCGTTTTAATGAGGCATTGGATGAAAATCCCGGTGAACATTTCACCCCGCGTGAGGTCATCCGATTGATGGTGGATTTGCTGGTTGGACCAGAGAACGGGAAACTGAAACAAGCGTATCGGGTCATCAAAGTGGCTGACCCAGCCTGCGGTTCCGGGGGAATGCTGACGATTGCCAAAGAACGCCTGCTCGAACGCAATCCAACCTTGCAGGTGCATGTTTATGGACAGGAAATTAACCCTGAAACATTTGCCATATGTAAGTCTGATCTCTACATGAAGTCAGAGGATGGAAAGGACGCGGAGAATATTTTTTTTGGAAGCTCTCTCTCGCATGAAGCGAATTCCACCGAACGCTTTGACTATCAGTTAGCCAACCCTCCCTACGGCAAAGAATGGAAAATGGATGAGGCGAGTGTGAAGGAAGAAGCCGCGAAGCCCAACGGGCGGTTCTCGGCCGGGCTTCCGCGTATCAGCGATGGGCAGATGCTCTTTCTCCAGCACATGTTAAGCCGCATGAACCCGCCCGAACAGGGTGGCGGACGGGTGGCGATTGTCTTGAATGGCTCTCCGCTTTTTACTGGGGACGCGGGGAGCGGTGAAAGTGAAATCCGTCGCTGGATTCTGGAAAATGACTGGTTGGAAGCAATTATTGCTTTGCCAGAGCAACTCTTTTATAACACGGGGATCGCCACCTATATCGGGGTGTTGAATAATCGCAAATCCGAAAAACGCAAGGGCAAAGTGCAGTTAATAGATGCTTCCAACATCTGGACGCCGATGCGGAAGAGCCTTGGAAATAAACGCCGCGAAATCAGTGCAGATCAAATTGAGCAGATTTACCAGATTTTTGAGCGGTTTGAAGAGACCAGCCAGTCCAAACTTTTCGACAGCACCGATTTTGGCTACCGCAAAGTGACCATCGAGCGCCCCCTGCGGTTGGATTTTCAGGCTTCCCCGCAGCGAATAGCCAGATTAAAAGAACAGACCGCCTTTATTGGATTGGCTCAATCGAAAAAGAAAGATGTGCAAGCAAAGCTGGCAGATGAAGCCGAAGGACGAAAGCGGCAGGAACAGCTTCTGGAGGTTTTGGAGCAGATGCCGCAGGATCTTTTTACCAGCCGCCCTGCCTTTGAACAGGCGCTTGCGCAATGCTGCAAAAAAACAGAAGTTAAGCTGGATGCCCCGATTCGAAAAGCAATCTTCACCGCTCTTTCCGAACGTAATGAAACTGCGGAGGTCTGTTTGGATAAAGATGGCTGTCCTGAACCCGACCCGGAACTGCGCGACACGGAAGCTGTGCCCCTGAAGGAAGACATTGGGGAATATTTTGAGCGTGAGGTCAAACCGCACGTGCCCGATGCGTGGGTGAATACCAGTCTGGTTGACCCCAAAGATGGCAAAACGGGGCGGGTGGGGTATGAAATCAACTTCAACCGCTATTTCTATGTCTACCAGCCGCCAAGACCGTTGGAAGAAATTGAGGCAGAGATACAATCTTTACAGAAGGAAATCACACAACTATTAGGTGAAATGGAATGAATATCATAAAAACTTTTACAAGTCCTGACCTTCCGTTGGGAGATGTTCTGAATAAAGTTCTTGAAGGAAAAACCCAGATTCCTGAATTCCAACGAGGGTGGGTATGGGATGATGACAGAATCAAGAGTCTGTTAGCCAGTATCTCTCTCTCCTATCCAATTGGTGCATTAATGATGTTAAAAGACGGTCAAACAAAGGTGCGTTTTAAAACACGCCTTGTGGAAGGTGTGGAATTAGCCACAATTCCTCATCCTGAATTGCTGATTTTAGATGGTCAACAACGTTTGACCTCTTTATTTCAAGCACTCATATCCGGCAAACCTGCCGATACGCGTGATATTCGGGGAAAATCAATTAAACGGTGGTATTACATTGACATTGAAAAAGCTTTAAATCCTGCTATAGACCGTGAAGATGCAATTATTAGCTTGCCTGAAGAAAAAATATTACGAAATTTCCGTGGGGAGGTTATTGCAGACTATTCTACCCCTGAAAAGGAGTATGACGCTCAATTATTTCCATTCAGGAATATTTTTTCTTCATCAAATTGGCGAGCAGGATTTAACAAATTTCATCAATACGATGGTGAGAAGGTTGCATTATTCGATCGATTTGAGCAAGAAATTATCAAGCGATTTGAACAATATCAAGTTCCTGTGATTCAACTGGAAGCTGAAACCCCGAAAGAAGCTGTCTGTCAAGTATTTGAAAAAGTCAATACGGGTGGCGTTGCTCTTACTGTATTTGAGTTGCTAACTGCGACTTTTGCGGCAGATGATTATAGTTTGAGAGATGATTGGTTGATAAGGGAAAAACGTTTTAGAAGTAATAAAATTTTATCAAAATTAGGAAATACTGATTTTCTGCAAGCGCTCACCCTCTTGGCAACATGGGCAAGACGAGAGCAGCAGTTGAAAAACGGTGTTTCCCCAGATGAAGCGACAGCCATAAGCTGTAAGCGGAAAGATATTCTTAATCTGACCCTTGAAGAATACTTAAAATGGGCAGATTCACTTACAACTGGTTTCGAGCGTTCGGCAAAATTTATCCATATGCAAAAGATTTTCTCGCATCGTGACTTACCGTATACAACGCAACTCACCCCATTAGCCGCAATTCTGACGATTTTAAAGGATAAAGCGGACAACGATGGAATACGCTCTTTGTTAGCTCAATGGTACTGGTGTGGTGTTTTAGGCGAATTATATGGCAGCGCAATTGAAACTCGTTCCGCAAAAGATTTTTCTGAAGTCCTTATTTGGATCAATAAAGGAACTGCCCCAACAACAGTAATTGAAGCTGCTTTCAACCCTGCTCGATTACAAACGTTGCGTTCAAGAAATTCTGCGGCATATAAGGGCATTCAAGCATTATTGATAAGAACTGGGGCGCGGGATTTTCGAACAGGGATTTCGATCGACGACCAGTCCTATTTTGATGAAGCAATCGATATCCACCATATTTTTCCACAGGATTGGTGTATCAAACAAAATATTCCTGCCTCACGATATAACTGTATCATCAATAAAACTCCAATTTCGGCTAAAACAAATCGAATAATCGGGGGAAATGCTCCTGATATATATCTTACGAAAATTGAAAAAAGCGCTGAAATCGATTCCAATAGAATGGACGCAATTATTCGTTCGCATGTTATAGAACCCGCGTTACTCAGAAATGATGATGTAGAAAAAGTGTGGCAAGAAAGAGAGAAAGCTCTATTATCGATAATTGAAGACGCGATGGGCAAATCGGTTTTACGAAGTTGGTCAAATTCAGAGGATACGTTTAGTGAACCAGAAGAACCTGATGATGAGATATAGGCGAATGGTTATTGCATGAAAAAATATCATCAATATCTCTGTTATAAAGAATCTGGCGTGGAATGGTTAGGAGAAATTCCGTATCATTGGAAAGTAGAACGTTTGAAGTGGAGTGTCAATTGTTGCCAAAATGGAATTTGGGGTAATGACCCGGACGGAAAAAACGATTTCCCCTGTGTACGAGTTGCTGACTTTGATAGAATTCGGAATAGGGTAAATTTACCAATTCCTACCATGAGGGCAATTCCAAAGTCTGATTCACAAAATCACATTTTGTTGAAAGGTGATCTATTAATTGAAAAATCGGGTGGTGGAGATTTA
>JAAYUI010000200.1 GCA_012517765.1 Caldisericales bacterium
TCTGCCACATGGAAGCTTATTTAGGCTTTCGCCAGTCGTACATATCTCAACAACTTGCGGTGTTGCGCGAAGCCGGTCTGATTCAAGACCGTCGTGATGGCTGGAACATATTCTATCGCGTGGTCAATCCGGATATCTACACCGTGCTGGACGCGGTTCAGAAATTGACAGGTCAGGCCGTCGGTCCTTCAGATCAACATATGGTGAGTTGTAATTGTCCGCATTGCATGGCAAAACAAAACAGCAGATAAGCCGCTCTTTTTTTGAACGATTATATACAGACTTTTGAATATAAAGGAGTACCTATGAAAAACATCAAAATTCTCGGTTCAGGCTGTGCCAACTGCAAGCGCTTGGAAGCAATGGCGCGCAAGGTGGTTGATGATTTGGGGCTGGAGGCGGAATTTGAGAAAGTGACCGACATGAATGAAATTATGAAATGGCCGATTCTCTCAACTCCGGGACTGGTTGTCGATGGTAAGGTCGTTTCTTCCGGCCGCATCCCTGTTGAAGCAGAAATTGCTGGTTGGTTGAAGGAATAATCCGTTGGAATGGGCAGATAAAAAGCTGCCCATTATTTTGGTTAAATGATATTCAAATCATTGCATATTATTTCCGCAATTATGGAAGGTACTATGGATTCTGTATTGAATTACATTGGAGCTTTATTCTGGTCTGGTTGGACAGGTTTGCTAGATTACCTGGCCGCACATGTTCTCCTGTGTCTGGTACCGGCATTTGTCATTGCCGGCTTCATGAGTTCGATGATCCCAAAAGAGGCGATTACTCGTTATCTTGGGCCAAAAGCGTCCAAATGGATCAGCTACCCGGCTTCAGCTTTTGGCGGGTTTATCCTGGCCGTATGTTCCTGCACCATTTTGCCACTCTTTGCCAGCATCTGGAAACGTGGTGCAGGTCTTGGTCCGGCGATCACTTTTCTGTTTGTTGGCCCGGCAATCAACATCCTGGCCATCACCTACACAGGCGCAACCATCGGGATGGATATTGCCATTTCTCGTCTGGTACTTTCCATTTCATTCGGTATTGTCATTGGCCTGATCATGGCCTGGATCTTTCGTAAAGAGGAAAGCGCTCGTGAAACCGAGATGACAGCCAGCGGCGTGTTTGACCAAACTGCAAAAGTTAAACCTGCGGTCTGGGTGCTCTTCCTTATGTTGGTTGCAGTGTTGATCGTTGGTACTTTACAGGTTGATCTATTGTCCAATGTGTACGCCAGCGTAAATTTGCCTTTTAACTGGGCAAATGGATTGGGTTCCTTCTTGTCCACCATAAACCTGACCATTCAAGGCGCCGTCCTGATCCTGATGCTGGTCGTGATCGGCTTCACTGCCTGGAAAGGCTTTGAGAAAATCTTTGACGGCTTTACCGGATGGACCTATGCAGCCTTCGCCTTCATTGCACTCACCATCCTGATTGCAGCCCCCAAAGAAGAAGTGGGCTCGTTGATCATCGGGATTAATGGCCGCTTGATCGGAGAAATCATCCTTCTCATCAGCATTGCAGTTGTTACCAACCGTTCATTCACCAAAGACGAACTCAGTGGTTGGGTTTGGGAAACCTGGAAATTCGTTAAACAGATCTTTCCATTGCTCATCGTGGGCGTTTTTGCCGCTGGCATCGTCAAAGTGATCATCCCAGAAGCCTGGGTACGCACCATCGCCGGACAGAATACCATCTGGGCCAACCTGGTGGGTGTTTTATTCGGGGTGTTCATGTACTTTCCCACCCTGGTTGAGGTTCCGATTGCAAAAATGTTCCTCGATCTGGGCATGGCACGTGGTCCGTTGCTGGCTTATCTACTTTCTGATCCGGAACTCTCACTCCAATCCATTCTGGTATTGAACGGGGTGATGGGTAAAAAGAAGACTGCAATCTATGTTTCATTGGTGGCTGTATTCAGCACTCTGGCTGGATATATCTTCGGGTTGGTTCTGGCTGCTGGTTAAAAAGGAGATATCAAATGGAAAAACGAACAATTTTGGAAAAAGCTCTTGAGTTTCATGGGCATCGCTGTTGGGCTAGCGTGGCTGGCGTTCGCGTAGGGTTGGCTGCCCTGGATAAGCTAGGCGTCAAACGCTCCGGCGGTACACAGCTCTATGGTATCGTTGAAATTGGCGAAGAGCACGGAGGCATGTGCTTTGGCGACGGTGTGCAATATGCCACCGGCTGCACCTTCGGAAAAGGCAATATTCGCAAAAATCCCATCGGAAAACTTGGCTTTACCCTGATCGAAAAAGACACCAATCGTGCTGTGCGGGTTGTTTTCACCAGCAAACTGCAAAAGCAAATTGCGACATCCAAATTCATGCAGCAGCGCGCTGCCGGTATTTCACCCGATGAAATCCCTCTGGAAGATCAAATGGAGTTGGTGGAACTGGTCTGGAATGCGCCGGAAGAAGAAGTGCTCAAAATTGGGGAGGTGTTTGATTACCCCGGTAAATGGCTCCCGGAAGTGATGGGCTTTAAACCCTGCGATCGCTGCGGTGAATTAACTGCCCTTGCCTATCTGCGCGTGGATGGCTCCCAGCACGTCTGCATCCCCTGCTCTGGTTACGACCGGTAAACGGGGTTGGTATGGCGATTGAAATCTATCTGATCAGCGCAGTTCTGGTGTTTGTTTTTTCTGGTTTACTGGCGATGGCTGGTTTGGGAGCTGCCTTCCTGTTTGTTCCGCTATTCTATTACCTGGGGGTCCCTCTGGCTGAGGCGACCCCCACCGCCCTGCTGCTCAACGTGGTCAGCCTGTTATTCGCCACCATCAATTACTGGCGTGGCAAGCTGATCAACTGGCGCGTTGGAGTTCCTGTGCTCATCACAGCGGTGGCACTTTCTCCTGTTGGCGCGCTTTTAACCGCTCACGTTGATAAGACTATCCTGTTGTCTATATTTGCGGCTTTTCTCGTGTTTGCAGGCTTCATGATGCTCTTTTATAAGGCCAAAAAACGCGAACAAGAGCTTAGTCGGGGTATCGAGGTAACAGCTGGGGCTGGAGTGGGAAGCGTGGCCGGTTTTATGGGTGGATTACTGGGTGTAGGCGGGGGAAATTTCATCCTACCAGTGCTCAACTGGCTGGGTTTGGATGCCAAATTCGCTGCCGGAACCACAGCTCTGGTGGTTGTGTTTTCATCTCTGTCTGGGTTTTTAGCGCATGCCAGCATCAGCGGCTTGGACCCTCTTTTTGTGGGCATAATGGCGGCTATGGCAGCAGGTGGATCGATCGTTGGATCGCAATTGATGAAGACCAGGGTCTCCAGCAGTCAGTTGAAGAAGATCATCGGCGTGTTATTGTTCGTCATCGCTGCCAAGATGATTATTGATATTGTCAAATAAGGAGCAAAAAATGGATCGAAATGATGAGTTGTACAAAGCTGGTTTATTGTTCCATGGTCACAAATGTCCGGCAATGCCGATGGGCTTGCGCGCAGGCCAGGCCGCCCTTGAGGCTTTAGGCGTTGAACGCGCAATGGATGGGCAGCTCACTGCCTTGGTGGAGATCGACAGCGATCACTGCGCCACCTGCTACGCTGATGGTGTGATGATGGCCACCGGATGCACCTTTGGCAAGGGCAATATTCACAAGTTGGGGTATGGCAAATTTGCGCTAACCCTGATTGACAATAAATCCGGACGCAGTGTGCGTGTGGCCACACGCAATGAAGTCATCAAACGCAATCAGGAATCCGAGTTCATCCAATTCCGTAAGAAGGGCGTTCCCGCTTCAAAGATAGCTGCAGAATTGATTGACCCCGCTGTTGATTTTATCCTGGCGGAATCAGATGAGAACCTCTTTAAATTTGGTCCGGTTCAGGAAATCAAACTCACCCCGGGACGCCCGCACGATTTCAACACGCACATTTGTGAAGAATGCGGCGAAGTGGTGGTTGAGCGATACACCCGAGTTAAGAATGGGAAGAAAGTCTGCATTCCCTGCGCCGAAAAGGTATAACCCTCAGGTGAAAGTAACGACATGATGATTGAGGATACCGAGATCACAATATTGTTCGATTATCTGACTGTATTGGTTCCTCTTAACAGTTACATGCGATAAAGCCAGTATCCTGAAAAAGTCATCGCGCCGTGTTTCTGCCGTTTACTTAATGGGTTTCCTGGCATCTACAATCAGGGATACAGAACCAATATTTCCATCTCGATTCCGCCGATCAAGGAGTAAGGAACGATATATCGGGCCGTCGCTCATAGACCACTGATTGTAGTGAAAGCGCCCCAGATCATCACAATACTCGAGTAAATCTACTTCAAAACCTGCACTGGCAAACACATTCACAAATAATCGGTAATCATAGACAATCTTGTGATCAGCAGCCGGGTGGTCTTTTTGACCAGGTCCACCAATCTGTACCTTCTTCTGATACTCGGGATTGGGAAAATTGGCATCCGGCACTGCGCAACGGAGATAGCCACCTGGCTTTAGATATTTAAAACATAAATTGGCGGCGGTTCGTCCTTCCAATTCAGTAAGATGTTCCCAAACATGTTCACATAAAAAAGCATCGACAAGACGAAAATGAAAGCTCATCTCCCAATCTTCTGGTGACAACAAATTAAGTTCATCTTTTTGGGTGGGAATCCAACCTTGCCAACACTGATCTCCAGCCCCAATAATTATGCGTAAAGGTGTTGAAAGCGGTATCTGATTTGTATTAATCATTCACGTGACTATCCTTTGCCAATTGAGTCAGAGCCATACAAGGGATGTTTTAATAACAAAAATAATGTCCTCTTGCGTATTCCGGTAAATTCGGCCACTGATTCCGATTTGACCTCAAAAAGTGGCTGTCATCCTTCGGAATCGGTGGCTCCCATGTTTCGGAATCACTGGCCACCTTGCGCCGGATTACGCACGAATTAATAGCTTTAGGAATTCTCGAATACGTGTTTGTAGTTCTGATTTGAGCTCCAGGCAAACATTGCCGCCATACCATTCTTAGTAAGGCGATAGGTATTTAATGCTTTTCTAATTAAGACCGGTGAAGCATACATTTTCTTATTTGCTAAATGCATACCGCTAATCAATTCATTAATTTTCATTCCTCCCGGTTTAAATACAACTTCCGTCATATCATAATGAGACCAATCTTCCGGAAAGTTTGTGTAAAGCAAACGATCCTCTTTTTGATAACGGTCAAAAAGTCGGGTTCCAGGTAAAGGGGTCAAGTATGTTGTTTGCATCACATCCACCGCACTATGGATCATGTAATCCCCACGCTGATCCAACTTGCTTGGTGAATCTCCATCCATACCAAAGATGAAAGCTCCTAAAACCGCGATTCCCGATCGATGAATACGTTCAAAAGCTGCAGAATACGAATCTACTCCTCGCTGAAGGTTCAGGCGCTTTGAAACTTCTTTCAATGCACCAGCTAATTCAGCTTCCAAACCAAGGAAAACCATTTTACAACCAGCTTTGGCTGCCCAGTGCAACACTTCTTCATCATCAGCGAAATTTAAAGAGGCCTGGCAAAACCACAGCTTGTCCAGTTTTAATTCAACCATCCCTTTAAACAATTCCAATGTTGCATCACGAGATTCCTGACCGTATCCGATGATATTATCGTCAACGAAGAACAACATTTTTTGAGGGATGATTTTTAATTCATCCAGAATTTCTTGCGTTGGACGACGACGAAACCTTTGTCCATTAAAAGCTGAAACCGAACAAAATTCGCAATTCATTGGACAACCCCGAGAGGTTTGGACTGATGCAAATATATATCCAGGGTTAAAAAGATCACGTCGAGGCGTTGGCATGTTGATCAGATCGGAATATTCTCCTCTATATTCCTTCTTCAAGTTACCAGTGAGCACGTCATCAATCACCTTTGGCCAAACTCCTTCGGCTTCACCAATGACTACTGCGTCCACATAATTCAAAGCCTCCTGCGGACACATTGAGCAGTGAATTCCCCCCATAACTACTGGCACTCCTTTATTGCGATATATCGCAGCTATCTCGTAAGCTCGAGGTGCAGAAGAAGTGAACGCAGTAATTCCAACAAGATCAGCGTCTTTATAAACAAAGGGTTCCCAACATTCATCAAGGATTTCTACCTCCCAATCTGGAGGCGTCAATGCAGCAATTATTCCCAGGCTGATTGGTGGAAAACGTGAACTTTTGTTGACCGTGAGACCGGTGCGGGCAGGATTAATCGGATTAATCAGGATAAGTTTTTTCATTTTTCTCATTTCCACGATCTTGATTGTTCTGGTCTTTTAAAACCGTCCGAAGTCCGAACACATAGGTCATGATCATGGATAGAATCATGATCGAAAAACCACCTATCAGACTGAATTTCATGGCTGCACGAGGCCACATTAACGCACTGCAGATTACTGTTGGAACAACAAAAAATACCAGAGGAGTGAAATATTTCCTTTTCATTATTTATCCTTTGAACAAAGATTATTGCCATGTAAACCCAAGAGAATGAGTGGCTTTTTGTAGCAATACATGTAAGGCTTGCTGCTCATTTTCATCTAATCCTGATAGAAAATCGCGGGTATACGAAACCGTTCCCGTGAGAATCTGCTGATAGGCAAATTGGCCATTTTCAGTCAAACGTAACGTCCAAATTCGACGATCATCTTGATTTCGTTCCATTGTAATGAGTGTTTTTTGCGACAACCGCCTAACATAAATAGATATTGTGCTTGGTGAAACGTCCATTCGTTTGGCAAGGTCACTCGATTGAATCGGTGAAAACTGACCTATCACCATTAATACAGCGCAGTCGTATAGGGTCATGCCGGTTTTTGCGGGTGGATTCTCTTTTATCATCCGGGATTCATAAGCATGTGTTAACGAAAATAGTGCTTGATTAACTTGTAAGGCTTCTTGATCAGAAAGTGACATTTCGACCTCTTTAGTTATATTATATAATGGTTTGATTATATAACTATTTTGTTGAATGTCAAGTATAGAATGTTGTTGCTTTATTGCTTTCCTCAGTTACTTAGAAAAGAATCTATAAATAATATTATTACCATTTTGTTTGTCATAACTAATGGAAATGATTTGAGTACTGAAGAGGCTCAAACACTCTCCAATTCCGATTCATCGGAGATGAATCCCTGGGTAAAAAGATCCGTGAAATTAGGGGGGTGAAAGGTTGGACATTGAAGCAGATTGCAGAAATAAGCAGCCTGAACGTCAATACGCTAAGCCTCATCGAGAACAGCAAGAACTCACCGTCAATTTCCACATTGCAAAGCCTTCCAACAGCAATGAATGTGCCGATCAAAGATTTCTTTGAACCCATTGAGCCAATCACACCCGTTGTATTTACAAAACAAGATCAACATCCACAAGCACTCAACGAGAAATCCATTATTAATAACCTTGGGAAGGGTTTGTCGAGCAGTACTCTTGAGCCCTTTGTTCTTACAATGGAAAAATTCGCAAATTCGCAATGAGTGGGGGGAGTGTCCTTAACATAGTGGTTATGAATTCGTTTACTGTCTCACCGGGAAAATTTCATATCCCGTCAGAGAGATCGATTACATTTTGACTCCTGGAGATAGCCTTCTATTTTCAGCACAACTGGTTCACCACTGGGAAAACATGTTTATAAATCCAACAAGTGATCATTTGAGCTTTTCCAAACCAAAATATTTAGGTTTTCTCTGCAATTTCTTCTCTGGCGCGTTCGATGCATGTAGAAACCAATACAAGGCCAGGATTCTCACTATTACGCAAACGTAATGCTACTGATTATTTTCTACCTCCTTATCGCCGATGACCAGCGTATATGGAATTTTCTGATTTTGTGTATCCCTAATTTTGGCATTCATTCCTTCAGTCTGATCATCCACCATAACCCTCAACTCCGCTTTCAAAGCTGTCCGGAAACGGTTTTGGCATAGTCCAAATGGCGGTCTGAGATATGCCCTGCGCCAAAAATGTAAATCACGCATTCGATGTTGATTGGCTCAATCATCACTTTATGGTGATCCAGTTCAACCAGACCAGATTAGCGGATGTCAACCACCGCCTCAACAGACAGTCCTTTCAGAAAAATACCGATGACGCTTCCATCTAGATTAATCAAGGCGTGAGTCGTGATCATTTCAATTTAAGACAAAGAAGTTACCAACCATATTTTGTGATGGTTATGTATAGATGTTTGTAAGGCCTGAATAATCCTGCTTGTGAGAGGATCATCAGGATTCAGCCATTCTACCAACAACTCTACCTGCCTCCACAGATTGCATCCATGGCAACCGCGTCATTTCCGCTGAATTGATATGATTTAATAACAGCCGCCTGATGTTTTTTGAGCATCTCTACCCCCAACTGTTTCACTTGCGATTCAATGTTACCGCCGCCCATCGTACCAACCGTTGCACCATTTTGTTTAATTATCATCTTAGCTCCGGCAGAACGAGGGGCAGAGCCGTTACGAGTGATCACCATCGCTAACGCAAAGGATTCGCATCGGCTTCGTATGTATTCCATTTCTTGAATGATATTTTTCATGAGGCGTCTTTCAACCGTATTAAGCCAGGCGAATATTGAAGAACTCTTTCATCCACTTTATCTACTCGATCCATTTGGATCGTGTGATTGGGTTGGAGGGTTTGTTGTGCTCGTTCAAGCAATTCCGGCCGGATAACGACCAAAGCGAGGCGAAATTTAGCGGTTGTAATTACATCCAGGGCACTCACCCAACCCAATGACAAATTGAACTCCAGGGGGCCTAATTCGTCAATCACCAACAGGTCGCATGGAATGCTTGCCTTCAGTACCTGGTTGCCCCATTCTAATGTGTTCCGATTAAAGAACCAGTCGCCAAAAGGCAGGTCCGTTCCTGTTTGTGAGTGAGCAGCCGCCAAACAACGCTTTTCGCCGGATCGGATCTCTTCTGCCCATATTGACTCTTTCATCCCGTCTTTGAATACGGCCGGCGATATGAGACCTGCCACATCCCAACCGGCCGTGCGTGCTGTTTGCAGCATCTCCTGGCAGAATGTAGTTTTCCCACTCCCACGCCATCCTGTAACAATCCAGAGGTTTACATCCATGCCACTTGTTTTTTTCCGTCCACCGGAATGATTTTCACCGGCACCCGGTAGATTCTGGATAGATATTCATCGGTAGCGACTTTTTCTGTCGGGCCAAAAATGAGAACACTCCCTTTTTCCATAAGAACAGCTTCGTCACTCACCGCCAGGGCAAGATCCGGCTCATGGGTGGTCATCAGAATGGTCGTACCGCTCTCTTGTAAACCCTTTAATATTTGTACCAGACGATATTTGTTGCTTAAATCAAGGTGTGAGGTTGGTTCATCTAGGAGCAGCAACCTGGGCTCTTGAGCCAATGCCCGAGCCACCAGAACCAGTTGCCGCTCTCCACCGCTGATTGACAGTACGGAATGATCGTACAGGTGATCAATCCCTACTTTTTCCAATACATTATAGGCAAGCTCTTCATCCATATGAGACGGCAGACCCAGAGGGGGTAGGTAAGGAGCGCGGCCCAGGAGAACATACTCCAAAACCGTGTATTCAAACGGAATGTGTTCACTCTGAGGAATCAAGGCAATTTGCTGACCTAATGCTCGCCGGCTGAAACTATCAATTGGTTTCCCAAAAAAGTTGATCACCCCCGCCCAAGATTTCAACCAACCCAATGCCAGATAGAGTAGTGTCGTCTTCCCTGCGCCATTTGGGCCAAGAATGGCAGTCAAGCGGCCTTCTTTAAGTGAAAGATCCAATCCGTCCAGTACCGGGGAATCTTTTTGGTTATAACCAAATCGAACCTGGTGGAAAGACAATAAAGAAGGGCTCATCGTTCTACCTTCACTCCACGTGACATCATCAAGACGATAAAGATGGCTGCGCCAAGCAGAGAGGTTAGAATCCCTAAAGGAATTTCACCTGCCAGCAAGGTACGGCTTAGATCATCACACACAATGGTAAATATTCCACCCAACAACATGGAAGCCGGGAGTGTGAGGCGTGTATCGGAGCCAAAAAGACGGCGGGCGATGTGCGGCATGATCAGGCCCACCCAGCCCACCATCCCAGCCACCGAGATCACCGCCGAAGTTGGCAGCACGGCAGCCGTGAGTAGCAGCAGGCGTTCCCGTTTAGGAGCCGCACCCATTGAAAATGCAGTTTCGTCATTCAAAGCCAGCACATTCAGCCGCCAGCGGAACAGGAAGAGAAAGACCAGGCCAGAAATTACCGCCGGTAGAATGGAAATAAATTTTCCCCAGGTGATGCTGGAAAGCCCGCCCAGTAGCCAGTAGGTTATTTCAGGCAGCTGCCGCAAAGGATCGGCCATATATTTCAAGACACCAAGTCCCGCGGAGAACAAAGCCGAGACCGCAATCCCTGAAAGGACCAGGCGCAGCACCCACCCGCCGTAGCGGATACGTCGCGCAAGCAGATAAGAAAGCCCTAAACCAGCCAGGCCAAAAGCTGCTGCACTGCCTTGGATCAGGACTGCTGATCCGCCCAGAAAAACAATGCACAGCGCGGCACCAAAAGCAGCACCCTGAGATACCCCCAGAAATCCGGGGTCAACCAACGGGTTACCAAACAACATCTGAAAAACCATGCCCCCCGCTGAAAGGGACATGCCCAAAACCATTGCTGCCAATAGGCGCGGTAGGCGTAAATTGAATACCAGAAGTCTGGCTAATTCATCCTGGTTGAGACGCTCCCAGGAGATAAAGCCCGTTTCCGGGTAGCGCCCAAATAACAACGAAAGGATGAACAAGCCGATCAGCCCCAACCCTAGCCATACAAAAACCCAACGACGGGCAAGGTTGCGAGAATTCACTTTTTGTAAAGTTGCAGTGGTCACTGCAGAATTAAAGGCAGATCCCCTCTGAAGGTGGGATGGATCTTTGCCTCAAAGAATTGGGAATCCAATCCGTATAACTTTTGGTAGAACTGCTGCGCTTCAACAACAACATCAAACTGCGGGAAGCTTTCAGGATGCAGGCGTGCAGCCA
>JAAYUI010000219.1 GCA_012517765.1 Caldisericales bacterium
CAAGGTAGATAGAGCCGATGATGGCCTCGGTGGTATTGGCAAGTAAGGAGATATTGCGGCGCCCGCCAGATTTTTCTTCCCCCTTGCTCATAAAGAGATACTCACCAAGATTTAGTTGAGTGGCTACCTTGGCTAGGGATTCAGTACGAACAATAGCAGAACGAGCAGCAGTAAGAGTGCCTTCCGGCTCGGTAGGTTTTTGGAGGTATAGGTACTCGGAGATAACTAACTCTAAGACAGCGTCGCCGAGAAACTCTAGCCTTTCGTTAGAAACTGACTGGTTGGATTCGTTTAGGTACGAACGGTGACTAAGTGCGGTTTTAAGAAGTTGTATATCTTGGTAGTGATGACCAAGTGAGCTTTGGAGTTGATTAAGATTGGGGTTCGTCATGGTCTTGAGTTGATTCATCGGATAATTTTTCCGAGTTGGAAGATTGATCGATATCTTGATCTCTGTTGGTGGCTTTAAGAGCACTGGCCAGAACTCCGTTGATAAAGCTGCCAGATGATTGACTACCATAGCGTTTACCGATTTCAATGGCTTCGTCAATGATAACTTTGGGTGGAGTGTCTTTCTTGTTTAACATTTCGTAAATAGCGAGGCGAAGAACAGACAGGTCGATACGGTTGATTTGGGAAAGAGGCCATTCAGGGGCACACTGGGTGATGATTTGATCAATGTTGTCTTGTTGGGAAGCGACCTTTTGAGCAAGTTTGGATGAGGTTTCTTGTTCTGGGTGGAAGGTATAAGAGAATAAAGCCTTGACAGCTTTGATGCGGCGTAGGTGGCGAGGGTCGTGAGCAGTCTTCAATTTAGTAAAGTGGAACTAATTTTCTTTTGAAGTGCTTAAGGAACGAAGGTGTTTGTTCTTGACCGGATTTAGATTTTTAAGTTTGGTGACGTGTTCAGCTTTGCGTACGGCGCGGCGAATGCCTTTGCGACGAGTTGAGTGTTTGCGTTTGGGTGTAGGAGCCATATTTTGGATATATTAGATTGATAGACTGGTTGTATTTTAGTTGGGTGAGGTTGTTTTTGCAAGATTCGGGTTTAGAGAGACAAGAAGTTGTTGAGGTTGTGGTTTAGGTAATAAAACTAGTTGCTGGGCAATTTGCTTAGCTTGCTTGTTAAGATCTGCGTTCCAAAACTGAGGGAATTGAGTGTCTAGGTGTCCGCTTTGGGCTGTACCAAAGATCTCCCCTGCCCCCCTTAATTGGAGGTCAAGTTTGGCTAGAGTCAGACCGCGTTGATACTTCTCCATAAGTTTTAGACGGTGAAGTGAGGATGTTGAGGTTTGGGAACTGAAGAGAAGGCAAAAAGATTGGTGCTCTCCCCTACCGACTCGACCTCTGAGTTGGTGGAGTTGAGATAATCCGAAGCGTTGAGCCCCTTCGATCACCATAATATTGGCGTTGGGTATGTCTATGCCAACCTCGATGACAGGGGTGCTGACTAGAATGTCGTACTTCTTAGATTTAAACTCTTTAAGGATCGTGTTTTTCTGTTCGGGCTTCATTTTTCCATGTAGAAGGGCAATTTTGAGATCGGGAAAGACCTGTTGGAGGCGTTGATACTCACTGGTGGCTGCCTTAACGGTTTTAAGACTTTCGCTGGATGAGTCCTCTATTAGGGGACAAATGAAGAAGGCTTGGGTTTTTCTGGTAGTAACTTGCTGTTTGATCCATTGATACGCTTGTGGTCGTTTGATCTCTGAGACAACCTTGGTTTTGATGGGTTTGCGATTCTTGGGAAGAGTGTTGATGTTGCTGATTGTAAGGTGGCCATATAGGGACAGGGCAATAGTTCGTGGAATTGGAGTAGCGCTCATGGTAAGAAGGTGGGGTGTCGAGACTGAGTTAAAGAAGGATGAGCGTTGAAGAACACCAAAGCGATGTTGTTCGTCGATGACAACCAAACCAAGCTTTTGA
>JAAYUI010000220.1 GCA_012517765.1 Caldisericales bacterium
GCCTTTCATCTTGTCTAGAAGCGTAGAGACACGATACATCTCTGGAGCAAGCGCACCCGCCCGCCAAAGAAATACCAAATCTTTCTTGGAATCCAATCCGCTGAGGCGTTCAGCCAATAAATCTGGCAATGGACGCCAATCAGGATCAGAAAGATACTCATAAACTTGCGATTGAGCCGTTGGAAAACCACTGCTTCTCTCAAGAGCAGTAATGGCATCCATTCCCTCAGTTTCATCTATTGATTGCCAAACCAGCTCTGCTAATGAGATCAAAGTCACTTGCCAGTTTTTGTCTTTCTCCAGACGGGTTTTAAGAAGCTGCATTTCATGTCTCATTTCCCATTCCTGTTGAGGGGGATAACAAAAGACAGCAAATGGCAAGTCATTGTAAATATAATGACGCGGTGGGCGAGAGCGTAGGTCGGTTTCCAGATTACGAACGAGATCTTTCAATGATGACATGGGTCAACTCCATAAAGTCCTGAAATGGAAATTCCAACCGGATTACTGCTCCAGCAGCGAAATACTCGCATAATTTTTGTTGGTGAGCTTCGATCAAGTGTTCTTCTACATCATTCGGTTTTAAATTAAATAATCCCCACTCTGGTGAATATAAAACACGATCTCCAGATCCGTTCTTTTTCAATAGATCAAAGGCAATGAAAGCAAAGGGCTCAATAGGGAGCATCACAGGGGCTAGATATTTTTGGGTAGCACCTTCGAGGATTCCAAAATCACGTAGGCTTGCTAACGCATGTTGAGCGACATGCAAGAGAGTGTCTTCTCCCCATGCAGTAGTTGTTTTGCCTTCTGAAGACCAATCTCTTAGCTTTCTAATAACATGATCCAGGTGAATATCTGAGAAGCCGGCTTGCCGGCGGGGGTTGACAACCTCAAGAACAATATCTCTTAAAGTCTCATCGTTTTGGGTGGAATAATAATAAAGAAGGGGATCAATCCATTTTGATGAGACCCCGGCCTGAACCAACGTCACCAATGCATTTCCAATTTGAGGATCTTCGAAATACCGCTGTTTAAAAATACGAAGGATGTCTTCGACTCGAGAGCGTGAAGCCTTTCCAAAGATATTATTTTGACGAGCATTATTTAGATTCGTATTTACATTTTCCGATAAATCCCAAGATGCCATTAAAGCCTTGGTATCTGGTAAAAGAGCTGTTGCTTTGATTAAACGGCTAGAATAAGTCATAAGTTCATTCACTCTTCATGTTCAAAAATAATTAAATCGCCGACTTGGCAAGAAAAATACTCGCATAAAGCCTTAATAACAGGAGCATCATAACGGGTTACTTGATTATTAGCCCAGGCATTTAGTGTAGACCAAGCGATACCCGTTTCTCTCCCCACTTCTTTCAGGGCGATATTTCGTTTCTCACGAGTAGCTTTTTGCGCAAGCAGGATACGAAAACGGTTTGAAATTTTTTCGGTCATTTCCACCTCAGCCAATGAGTTGGGGGATCGTTATCATCTTATATCGGCTTGAAAATTTTGTCAATCAAATTAACTGACTAGTCAGAATTTCGCAATCTTTACTCGAGCTTATTTGATATGAGTATTACTTATATGATGGGAAATAGTCATGGGAGAATTCCTTTAAAAAAAGATGGTTACATAATTCATTACCAGGTATATAAAAAAACAACCAGCGAAAATTACTGCTGGTTCTTTCTCACGCAATAAGATTTCGTTATCCGTTTCTAGCGGTTGGGCTTATCAATTCCCCATTTCTTAAAAGCCTCCGAAAGAATGGATTTTGCTTCCTCTGAAGTAGCTGTAACGCCTTTTTCACTCATTTCGATTTGAGCTTCCCAGAGTGCATGCGCAATTTTTCCCCGGTTCTCACCAGTGAGATGTGCGAAGGATTTGTAGATTTTTAGTAATTGGGGTTCAGGTTTCGGAAGATCTAATACTTCGTAAATATCAGTTCCGAAAATACCGGCAATGCTTAACACTTCTGGCTCTTCTGGTAAAAACTCACCATGCAACCAACCTAATACCTTGGAGGGTGGATAGCCTAACAAATCGCAAAAGGCTATGAAATCTTCCTCTCCCGCCTGGGATCGGCTCCATCGTTTGTACGCTCTGTTAAACCAGGCCGGA
>JAAYUI010000153.1 GCA_012517765.1 Caldisericales bacterium
ATCGAAGACTCTCTTCTCGACCGGATGATCGGCTTGTTCAATCCCGTATATCTTGAACGACATTACTGAAGCATCCCCCGTAAAAGATTGAGCGCTTCACCGCGCTTCAGCCTATCGTGGTAGCGCTGGTTGTCATAGCTACGAAGGCACCTGTAGCATGACGTTTCCTCTCCGCAGTCGCAACGACTGACTCGGCCAAGAGCCGCCTTCAGTACTTTATTTATATTTTTTTCTACCAATAGCACGTTTCCAGCGCCACCTGGCACCCTATCGAACAGCACGAGAGACCAGGAGTTCACACCTGTCGGATGCAGAGACCCGTCAATGTCGCTACGAGATATTTCTAGAGTTTCACAGGCCGATTCCACAACGGCATACAAAAGCGAAAGCCATGAAGTATATTCTTTAGATGCACCTGGCGTATGGAAGTCTAGCACGCATAAATCGGTCTGGTAATTATATGTCAGGTCTAACGACTCTGGTGGTCCAGAGCAATCCTTGCCGGTCATAGGATTCGTATGCGCAGGGAGGAACGAGTGCTTCGTCTTTGACGCTCCAGCTCCACACCATTCGCAAACCGTAAATCCTCTCCCTCCAGGGCCGTCAGCAACAGCTGACATCTCGCCGCGAGGACCTGCCGTTACGACACATTCGCCGTTCAATAGGTCGAGCGTGTACCTATTGGCACCTTCAGCCGGTAATTTTCTTACGTACGTAGCTCCGCTCCATGACCGCTTCGGTGGACGTGAGCCTGGTTTTTTGGTTTCGCGATCAGCCGTAAAGCCGTAAATCGGAACAACTGATATTCGCTTCGGCTTTGACGTTACAGTATTGCAATGCGGACATTCAGCACTAATATCGGTTCGCGCTTGCCAGTAGCCGTTACACGCATTGCATGTGTGATATTCGAATCGTTCTAACTCTCGCCCGGGCATTTTATATAGGCCTCTAGCTGTCCAGAGCTTACCGGCAGCCACTAAGGTAGCGTCAGGTGCGTATTCATATATGGCCTGCGACAGATCTCTAGAAAGCTCTACCTTGTCACCGGCTGGATCACCAGTAAAGGCGGTTCTAAGTTCGACTGAATCGGTCGGAAACCCGTATTTTGGCAAAATATTCTTATTGCCAAGGTATCCGAGGATGTCTCGTCCTTTAATATTGTTTATTATTCTATCGGTCATATCGGCAATACGGTACTTTTTTTCTTTTGAGAATCTATCGCGTTGCTCTTCGAGCTCGGTGACATCGTTTACTATCTCGTTTCTTGCAACCTCAACTAGATCCAGCAGATCCTTAACCCAGCCATCATTATCTACATCCATCTCAAGCTGTACAGACCCGGGTAACACATCGATCAATGATGCTCGAATACTATCAGGTACTGGATCTAGAAACTTCGCCAAAAGCTCTGCTGGTGCAGATGTATTCTCGTCTGCCGGTATAAAAAATTCATGAGATTTCTTAATAGTCTTACTGTAATTATCTAGATACCACCTAAAAAACTCCGACATCACGATTGAGTGCGCATGTCGTCTATCTATACGCTCGTTGGCGTACGGAACAAACGGCGCCCTGACAGCTCCAGACATGGCCGTTGAGGGGTCGCTGTAGATTGATAAGTCATGCGACCTTCGGTTAGCATAGGTGACAACCAGCGCCGCCGATCCTGACCTTCGTCCGGCACGACCCGCCCGCTGTATATAATTCGCTGTCGATGGAGGCATGTTTCTGAGCAGTACCGACTGTAGCTCACCAACATCCACACCAAGTTCGAATGTAGTAGAGCAAGATAGTATGTTTATATCACCCTTGATGAATTGATTCTGAATGCTCGTAGCCTCCGTATTCCTCCATTGAGCAGTATGTTCGCTGACCGACATAGATACCGGACTGGAAGAGAGATATAGCATTCTATAGTGATCAGATTCATCTTTGAGGGCCGGGCGACTAAACTGCTTTAGCGACCCCTCGCAGCCAATAGTCGAACAGACACCCCTTACTGATCGAGTTGATATTTTACGGCAAAGAGTACAGGTGAATAAGCTGTCGCTGCCTTCTGGTATCAGACTGAAGCGAAGCTGTTCATGATTAAGTTGGTAAACTACACCTCGCGCAGGATTGGTATTACTAATAAACCATCCGTGCTTAGGATCTGCTTCTTTCAGTATTTTCCAGATACCTCTCAGTATCTCCAGCGTCTTCTCGTCAGTTTCGAACCTGCCGATCGATTTTAGAATGCGCGTCAGATAATCAAGCCTCTTGTTTTTTCCTTTAGTGGGGATCCAGGATAGTATCTTATCTTTCTGATCTGATCCGTTTTCTCGAATATAAATCGGGCCGAGTCGAGGTGCGAAAATCTCATCATCAGGGTTTACCTCTTCCGGCATCGATATAACTCCCTGCGACCTGACCGTTTTGACAATCTCCTGTAGCAAATCCCACCCTTCTTCTTCAGAGAGTCCAAGATCAAGGAGAGGTTTCGGTATCTTCCAAGAATCTGGTTTTTCCATCTCGATTGAAAGTATTCCTAAGCCTTCTAGGGATTGTCGACCATCAGTAGCAACAGCCTCAGCCATAATCCACGGGGCAACCTCACGATCTTTCTGCTGCGAAGACATCCTTTCCTTAAAATAGTTAACCTTTTCAGCAGACTGCTTCGTGTAATGCATCAAATCCTCAAGCATCACAGCTTCGTCATTGTATTTGGAATTAGCCAGTCCCATCACCATCATGCGACGTCGCTGAATTGATGAATATGAAGACTCCAGGTATGGAGCGAAATAGGCCGCTGATTGCCGACTGTCGCTGAATGCGAGTAGCTTTCGACCTCCGCCTGGAAGATCAGATTTTGCATCCTCGCCAGGAAGGCTCTGATAGAGAGCGGTAGCGATAACCGCACCCGTTGCGTCCGCACCAGTTTCAAATACGCGAACAGTCGCAGGGCCTCTCGCTCCACAGACGAGACAGCCGGCAATCTCTTCGCCTTTCTTCTTTAGTTTGTTAACGAGACGAAGATCGTTAGACTTACAGGCAGGACACTCTTTGTCTTTAGGGTCGGTTATTGCGCTGCACTTCATGCAGAGTTTCGCTTCGTCACCCTCTAGCTTGTACTCTTCGACGGAAGTATCCTCGTCCTCGTCCGATATTGCTTTCTGGTCACTAAACACTAGCCATGTGTTTTCACCGACGGTTTTGCGTGGCAGGAAGTGTCGTTGTTTATTGACCTCATCAATATGTCCGACGGTATGAACGGCGCCACAGTTTTTACAAGATCCTATTTCAAACATACTATATTTGCATTCAGGGCAGTTTTCGTGTCGAGCTAACTGAATATGAGGCCCTGACGGTGAGAAGCAAGCATACGCACCTTCGGTTGCTCTAAGGAATAAATGGTATCTGGCAGATATTGCCGGAGTACCGTCCAGTGAACGAATCGAGCTAGCAACAGATATCAGAGACTTTAATCCATCCACTGCGCTTGACTGACCGGGAAATATCTTACCGGCCGCCTCTACTACGGACTCCGGTTTTGTCGCCAGTAAACCATGCGCTTTTATAAAAGTAGACTCATGAACAATAACATCGTAAGGATCATCTTGTTTCGCTCCATACTGGACGGCGATATCTAATAACGTTTCTTCTGGATCTTCAGAGCTTGCAATTGAAACATACTCATCTGCCGACAGAGGACCCCATATATCGTCTACCGCTGAACTGACTCTTTCCGAAGTAATCAAGTCCTGTCTCTTTGGATCGTCCGGCATCCACTCAAATTCTTGACCAAAGAGGTTCGTTGCGAAATCGGTGATATCAGACGCTTTTGACCCTGACCCCACAGTAGCCGATGTCGCGATACACTGAACTGGCCTATCTGGCGACACCCTGTCTTTAAGGCGACGCAAAAGCATTGCGATTTCGGCACCCTGAGATCCGTCATAGACGTGCGCTTCGTCGACAACAATAAACTTCCAGGTATTTTCACCCTTGGCAAATAACGATGTGTCCTCCGGTCTCAGCAGGAGATACTCTAACATAGCATAGTTCGTCAGTAATATATTCGGCGGAGACTCGCGCATCTCATCACGGCTCAGCAGTTCGTTCGGCAGAATCGGTTCGTCAATATTCAACTCTTTGAACAGTTCGATCGCCTTAGCCTTATCCTGAACAGTATCGCCCGTATACCGCCCAAAGGTAATGTCCGGATAGTCGGCCAGTAATTTCCGTAACCTTTTTAGCTGGTCGTTAGCTAGAGCGTTCATAGGGTAGAGTAGGAGGGCACGAACACCAGGCCCTAACGTATCGCCATCTTTCTCCTTCGTTAGGCTGTCTAGTATAGGAAGCAAGAAAGACTCGGTTTTACCGGAACCAGTTCCGGTAGCAACGATAACGTTTCGTCCGGACGAAACTTTGCGAATTGATTTCTCTTGGTGCGAGTATAGCGGACGATCGAGGGGTAGGTGTGTACTCGTCAGCTCTTGAAAACTTCGACTAAGCACTCCTTCGTCGATTAGTGACCTTATACTAGAGCCTGGTCGATATGGAGGCGTCGCCTCTAGGTACGGGCCTTTTTCGAGTATCGTATTGTTAGACAGTTCTTTGATTAGAGCGGCATTTAATTTTGCATCTCGAACAGAAATCAGCGACTTTAGATATCGTCGATACGTTTCTTTTATCTGTTTCGAGGCACTAATAGCATCGATATTATTCGGCCTTATTTTTCACCTTTCTTTTTTCGGCACCCGCGATAATTAGTTCTGCTAGTATTATATCAATCATAACCATATCCGGGACGAGTTTTGCAAACTCCGCCCATCCGTGACGCTGCTCATTAAGCCTTTTCCATCTAATCAGGTCATTTAAGCCAATCGATTCATCTTGACCTTCGACCTCAAAGAACTCCTTAGCTAACATATTACCCCTCGAGGCGTATCTCGCCATGATCGCTAGACCCAACGATGCTGCCGGCAGACCTCTCCATCCGTCATTCCGGGTGTATCCAAGCCGTTTTTCAAACTGTTCAAAAACCTCCCTTGGGGCAATTCGCTTGATTATCTCTCGAGTGCTCATCGTCAAGCGTCCTGCCTCATCGACCATCCACCTAATACGATCGTCATGACGGACGCCAAACACGGAGAGAGATGCCTTGACTCTACTATCGGCGTGAAGCAAGCCTTCGGGAACTAGGTTTAGATTTTCAAAAATCTGCTGCTGCCTCGAAGGATCGGCGTCGAGTATCTCGACTTCAGGGCCGAACCCACCAGCCTCACTAGCAGTGTCGCGACCTTCGAAGATTTCAATGGCGATCTCACCGAGAACTCCAACCGCTGCACTCAGTTCATCCTCCGACCAATCATGGTCGGCGCCTGACAGAAGCGCCATCGGTAAGGAGTTTCTAATACTCCACTCGGGCAATACAGAGTCGTCTTCAGGCGTGATATCGCTCCAGACCATTCCAGATGAGATTAATACATATGGGATCATCCGATTTTCTAGTGGAGATCTAGCAATTTCAATTAAAGCATCGTGCACTTGTCTGGCTAGGGAATCGTTGATCTTAGTCACTATCGACCGACCATCCTCCCGCACCAAATGTCTATTTTCATACAGCTTGACCGTTCTTGCATATACAACCCATAGCAAGCCGATATCATTGATGTGTGCCGGTAGCGATTTACCTTTACCGCTCAGGAACTCAGAAATGGCGGACTCTTCCTCGTTGCCACCGGTGTACCAGCCTTTATTTTCAATAATTGCTATCTTCTCGCCAGAGGGCCAGTCAGGTAGTTGCGAACCTCCCATACTCCATTCATCTGTAACCTCCAAGAACACCAGCAATTCGCCAGCGTCTATTAGGTTTTCAGGGAGCTTACATACCGAATTGTCGACCTCAGCGACTTGCGGCTTCACCCATGGTGCATTGATGCTGTAAAAAACCGCCCTCAGGCCTCGTACGTTGGTGCATTCCGAAAATTTCACCCCTGTTCTATCCGGGCACAGCTTAGCACTTTCGAACAAGCTTTTAGGCCTCACTGTTGCCAATTTCATTTTTTCGTCACCAAATACGATCGTCACATACGGATGCCGGTCAAGTGTCTCAGATATCCTTGCTAGATTAAATCGATAAGCACCATTGATACGACTCAATCCATCCACTCGCTGTACCATAACCCCATTAGATAAAACCTCAAAGACGGCAGAGGGCGTCTCGTCAGTATATAAAAGTATCGAACCCGGGCTTTCGACGACATCCTCGGTGAATACCGTAATCGGGTGAACCGAAGAGCCTCCCTCGTCGTATGATACGTGTGCGTATGGCACTGATACCGTAAACCGCTGCGATAATATCTCGATCGAAGCCTCAATCGTGTCGGCGTCAAAGTGAACTGTCTGCTCGGCGTCATTAGAAGCCGATAAATTCAGTCGAACAGAAGCAGCCTCTAGGCCGTCGGTTTGCATTCGGCGAAATGCCTGGGATGCACTCTCCTTGAGACCTTCGGCAAGATAGAACGTTCTTGTGGTACCACGTCCGAGAGGTCCACGAATCTTGATGGTATATTCACCTATAATATTCACCGGCTCGCGCTCCCATAACGAGTCGATACTTTCACCCTCAGCAGTTCGCACTCTACCGATTTCGGCACCTGTACTCGATATCAATGCAACCTGCCACTCGGCATCATCAGGTAGTTCGATGTCTGGCCGAGAGGTATAGACAGGTGCACCCCGTAAAGTCTTTACGAATGAAAGCGGATTATCCATCAAAATCCTGGCCGACACATGTTCACGCACGAGACGCTTCGTACCGCTCCTTGCATGGTAAATAAATGTCGCACCCCTTATATCAATGAGAGATAGCGACCATCCATCCCAGCCAGTCGGGAGCTGAACAGTTGTCGTGACGTGCAGATCTACATCTGAATCTAGTTCCGTAGCTGCACCCGGCACGAGAACCCAGACATTCCCCGAAGGAAGGTCGATTCCGCGCGACAGCATTGTGCCTGTTTCATCGAAGAACAGCATCGGGTTGCTTCCGTCGATGAAATCTATCGTTTTCGTCGAATAAGAAGGTTCGTTAAAATCTACAGTCGCCTGACGCACCGGCTTCGGTAAAGGCAATAGTCTTTCCGGTGAGGGTTCTCCTGGCCAGAGGGTTGGAGCCGAGACCTGTAGTGGTTCGTTGTCACCGAACGCCACGCGCCAAATGGCAGTATCGCCACTCTCTAGTGCATCGACTGAAGGGAGGAGGAGCGACGGTAGGCTTGTATGGGGATCTAGCAAGAACCTCGGTCGTACTGACCGATTAGCGCCGCTTCGCCCAGAGACTCCCTTAATCTTTCCGCCCTGCATCAAACGCGTCGCTTCCTTAGTAAATCGTGGCGGTAATGCTGTATCGTCAGGAACGCCGTCGTTCTCGCCGAGTCGCACGATCAACTCAATACACCTATCTGTCAGGTCGACAGCAAACTCTTTACCATATTCAATAAACTGCTTTACCGGTACATCCACGCCATACATCGTTCCGCTTTTTATCTTAACCAAAGCCCACGACACGAATTCCTCGGCTGTCATGTCAGGATCTTTCGCTAGCTGCTCGGATATGATTCGAAAATAATCATTCATCGTTCGCGTCGGTATCCCGCTATGTAGCGTCATTCGGCTAACGTAATGCTGCTTCAGATTCTCGACCACATCAAAAGTAGGGAGGTTGAATGCCTGCAAGTTACGTAAAAAAGCATCGCCCCATTCGCTATGAAGCGTCTGCGAGTTACTGACACCGAGGGCGTCAGCCAGTTGAGGCCAGACCCCGCCGTTATCGTACCTCTCAGCTATCAGACTCACTGTCGAAACCAAAAACACTGCCGGATAATCCCGCAGCATCCTCCGGCGGTTCAGGTAGTTCGCCTCGCCACCCTGTCCACGATATTTTATCCCTAGATAGCCAAGCGCCTTCGCCGCAACGGTATCGTCAACATCCAGCTCCGCCACGAGCGACACCGTCTTCAACCCTTCCGACCAGAGGTCTTCATGTCTTTGCAGGAAGTCGGTGATGGATTCGTTATCGTTCATGTTTAATATCACACCTTAAAACAAGAAGGGTGTTGTATTTTATTACTATATCATATTTTTCACAGGTATCGGAGGTATCGTGCCATTAGTCCTCAATTTGTTGTATAATCATCCATATGAGTAATAGCTATGTAACTATCCTCGACAAACTGTCGAAGGCTGTCGAAACAAACGCAAAATATAAAGTCGAGGATGCGCTCAACAAAAACTTGCTGGCGGAGGATGCCCGCAAGTATGAGACCGGCTTACTGAACCTCCTGCAAAAAGATAAGGATCTCAAGAGCCACTTCTTCTCAGAGACGGATGGCGGTCTCGTGTTCAAAAAAGATGTTTTCTTACAATTCATCAGCAACAAAGAGTTTTTGCCGGATAGTTATACAAGATACGCCAACAAAATCGGGCTTGGTA
>JAAYUI010000184.1 GCA_012517765.1 Caldisericales bacterium
AATTCACATTTTTCAACATCTTTTAACGCAATACCTCTGTGATGAACAATTGACCGACGTAATTTCCCCAAATCACCCATAATAGATAATTGTAAATCTTCTTTTCTTATTTTCTTAAATTCCGCTATCTTACCTCTGTAGAATGATTCCCAGTAATGATATATAGAAATCAAGGTTAAATTTCCCATATATATATGATTTCTACCATTTTCTGAATTTCTTTTATAAAATTCTTCTTGTGTACATTCATGTAGTTTCAATGCTTCACTGGTATTGGGATTTCCTTCACCATAAATAAAAAGTTGATTATCTAAATATTCCGGGTTGTCTATTTTTGGATCTGATTTTTCAAGTTTCTGTATCATAGTTGTTCTAACATTGTTTAAAAATTCAACCAACTTAACTAAACCAACTGTAGAGTCAAGATATAACCCATATAAATTTTCTATAATTTCTTCGAATTCCGATATTGGATCAGTATCTTTTTGTTGCATAATATCACCAAAATTAAATTCATTTTTTATAGATTTTTCTAAAGTTAGTTTTTTAAATTGTGACTTTCAATTCATCCGGCCAGATCTTGGATTCCAACATACCAGCATTTTTTACTGAAATATTAGAGTAATAATAATCACCACTCGGAGCATATTTGGAGATTGAATACCTACGTACTACCTGCCAGACATTAGTGGATACTTCAACAGAGGATGGATTATTACCAATTTGATTGGGAAATATTTCAACACCTCCTCCATAAATATTCCCGTGCGGTCCGTTAAGAGTATCATTCAACCAGTTAACCGGTGCATTCGATTCCACAATGAGAGTTAATATTAGGATGGTATCTTGACCATCTTTTTCAGTGGTCAGGGTTGCATTTTGGATGATTGGTTTGGTGGCAACAATTGGAGTGGTAGGTATTTGTTTTGGTGTATGTTTTAGGGGAGGGATTTGAATTGGAGATAAGGAATTTTCAATATCTTGTTGGACATCAATAGAAACTGTGGAGTTAGCACCAGTGGTAAGAGCATTTTCCACAGCTTCTAATATTATATTCATAGCAGGTTTATTATAAATTTCTTCTATATCGATTTTAGGAGAACTTCCAAATAATTTATTCAATTCATTTTTGATGATTGTAATAACTTTGTATCCTTCTCGTGTAAGCTTAAATATTTCTCTTTTATAACCACGATCTTTAATAAGACCTAAATCTTCCAGGTCCTCAATTGCTCCTTCCCAAATAGCTAGTTTTTCTGGATCGCTATCATTTATAAAATCTTTCCCGTTGGTTCCGATATATAAACCTCTGAAAGTTGTATGTCTCATTATATTTCCATTAGAATCTTGGCTCGCTTCCGCAAGAAGAATAATGGCTTCTTTTGAAAGCAGTGGCTTTCTATATACAATATTCGAATCAGGCGATTTTATACTATTAATGGTTTCTTTTGTAATTATTTTAAAATAAGGATTTCAACTTTCGCATCAAAATAAATGCTGAAAAAACTTGATTTTAAAGGGTATTTTAATGAAAACACCCCTCCTTTTTGGTAGAATTGACTTAAGGAATAAAACAATTCCCAAAAAGAGAGAGGTGTCTTCATGTCTATCCTACCAGAAAATTTAGAAAATGAAAGGACCCTATCACCGATGTTTTTCTCCTTTTTTAAGGAGTTCAAATTGAACCAACTGTTTCGGAAATGTCATATTTACAAAGAGAAGGGGATCCCAGTCAAAGAAGTCTTTCAGATGATCTTTCTCCTTGCCTTTACCGGGAAAAGCTTCTCAAGTTTTCTCCATTCCAGGAATAATCCCTTTCAGGGAAAGAAAGACACCGTTTACCGTTTCCTCCACCAGACTCGCTGTAATTGGCGGAAATTCTTATTTCTACTGAGTACCAAAGTGGTGAATGAAGCCCTGCTACCCTTTACAACACCGAAACGGTATACCTGGGTGGTGGATGATTCTCCTTATGAGCGACCCCGTAGCCAATACGTCGAAGGTCTTTCTCGATTCTTTGACCACTCAAGAGGGGGTTTCAGCCGGGGTTTCCGGATGCTTACCCTGGGTCTAACCGATGGAGCCACTTTCATTCCGTTTTCCTTTTCGCTTTTAAGTTCCCATCACCACAAAAACCAACTCTGTCCAATGGATCCTTCTATTGATCGACGGAGCCTCAGGGCTCGAATTCGCCAAGAATCCCAGGAAAAAGCTCCGGAAGTGCTTTTGAAACTCTTAGATGGAGCACTCAAATACTGTCCCTTGGTTCATACCATTCTTTTTGATAGTTGGTTTAGTTTCCCTGCCCTCATCCGGAAATGCTCATCCCGAGGGCTTACCGTCGTGTGTATGCTGAAAAACACCTCTAAAATCTATTATTCCTTTGGCGGAAAGCTCCTCTCCCTTTCCTCACTTATGACTCGGATTCAAAAAAGACCGAATGGAAATATCATTGGTTCCGGTGTGGTGAACTTAAATTATACTGGTGAACCGCTCCTGGCTCGCATCGTCTTTGTCAAAAGTGAAAAACAAAAATCCCAATGGCTGGCACTCTTATCGACCGATCTCTCCCTTTCTGAAGAAGAGATCGTCACCCTGTATGGGAAGCGCTGGGATATCGAAGTTTTCTTCAAGATGGTGAAATCCTTCTTGAAACTGGCTCGGGAGTTTCAAGTCAGGTCCTATGATGCGTTAGTTGCCCATACCAGTATCGTCTTTATCCGGTATATCATGCTCTCTGTTGCTGCCCGGAGAAATCAGGATCCCCGTACCATTGGGGAACTCTTCTATGCCTGCTATGATGAAATTCAGGATATCACCCTTATGGAAGCACTGACTCTCCTTCTTGAGCTCCTGAAGTCTACCATAAAACAGGTTTTAGTCCTTTCGGAAGAAAAGGTAAAAGAGCTACTCATCTATTTTGTGAATAGTCTCCCAGCATGGTTGAGAGAAAAAGTGATACTTATGAACTGCGAAAGTTGAGTAAGGATCCTTATTTAATTTTATCGAGAGATCTTGGTCGAACAGGGATTTGAATTCACTGATATCTGAGTAGGTTTTATATAGACTACGTTTATTTAGAGAATCTTTAAATTTTTTAAGTTCATCATATTGTTTTGAGTCAATTTCATCAGGCTTAACTTGAGCTGAAGAAAAATATATCATTAGGGGTTTACCAGTTTTATAATGTTCCTCGATTTCCTCTACTGTTCCACTTGGGTAATCATCAGTAGAAGTCCCAATTCTAGTCCAAAATACTCCAACAAGAAGGTCACATTCTTTTAGTATTTGTTTATTGAGTATTTTTTGAGGATGATCACCCATCTCAGGTGTTGAATGTGTTTCCCAACCCACAGGAAGCAGGACAATTCCTCTTGACTCAGAATTAACAGCATTCCATTTTGCCAGTGCATCTCTTATAATACCTCTTTCCTTTACAACATCACCTGGAGAAGCAATCATCACTTTAAATACTTCTGCATGAAAACTCATTTTTATCCTCAATTATCTTTATTAGTCTTGCTTTTGAATATCTAACTAAACAATAAAAAAACGAATAATACTTCCTCTATTAAAAGAAGAGATTTCATTTTATTTTAGTAGCTTATTTCTATGAGATTGAAATGATATCGGCATATTATTATTTTTATAAGATTTTCCTAAATATTATATTATATATTCTAATAAACTGCAGAAATATATTAATCCGGAGTGATTAATTTTTACATTTTATATGCGATATTTAGTTTTATTTGATAAAATAAGAATTATTGTTGGTTTGTTATTTCTCCATGGTAAAAGAGAGAGCAGTATATAGAACCTAAAGGAAGAGGGAAGGAATGAAGGATCCACACTATGCCTCTATCCAAAGTAATGACATTAAGGCAATAGAGTGGTAAAGGACAATGAAATCAGAAGAAAAAGCAAGGCAAGAGATCGACATTTTGCTGGAACAGGCGGGCTGGGTTGTTCAGGATTATTATAAGGTGAATCTCCAAGCCTCCCTGGGTGTAGCCGTTCGGGAGTTTCCTCTTAAAAACGGAACTGCTGATTATTTGCTTTTTGCAGATGGGAAACCTGTCGCAGTTGTTGAGGCAAAGCCCGAGGGAACAACATTAAGCGGTGTTGCCGAGCAGAGTAGTAAATATATTGCAACCATCAAAGAAAGTCTCCCTTATATAACAAACTCTCCTCCTTTTTCTTACGAAACTACCGGTACAGAAACTTTTTTCCGAGATTTACGAGATCCTGAATCGTGCAGTCGTAGAATTTTTGCTTTCCATCAACCTAAAACACTTTTGGACTGGCTTTTAGAAAGGGATACCTTAAGAGAAAGACTGAAAAAGATGCCACCCCTTATCAAAACCGGTTTAAGAGACTGCCAAATTGAAGCGATTGAAAACTTGGAAAAATCTCTGGCTGAGTCACGACCGAGAGCATTGATTCAAATGGCATCGGGTGGCGGAAAAACCTATACCGCTGTGAGCACCATTTATCGACTAATAAAATTCGCAGGAGCCAGAAGAATTCTTTTCCTGGTAGACCGCAGTAATTTAGGACGTCAAACCAGAAATGAATTTCAACAGTTTATAACCCCTGATGATGGGAGAAAATTTATCGAACTTTATAATATCCAGCATCTCACCTCAAATACCATCGATCTCGTTAGCCGTGTTTGTATCACCACTATAC
>JAAYUI010000106.1 GCA_012517765.1 Caldisericales bacterium
AATCCAACCATATCTGGATCGACGGCAAGGAATTTGCCGCCTGGGTTGACAGTCAACGGAACGCCAGAAAGAAATCAACCCATCCGCTTCAAACAGGGGAAGGCTTTTGCATGCGTTGCAATACGATCGTCAAAATTCAAAATGGGGAAATTCACCCTGTCAAAGGCCGCCTGAGCCATCTGAAAGGCAAATGTCCCATCTGCGGCGGGATTGTTAATCGCGGGATTTGGAATGCTGGATCGGCAGAACTATCTCAAGGTTAAGTTGTTCCTGAAATTTTCACGAGATGTTCATGGGCGTTCTTCGCTTCAGATCTCTAACGATTTCGAGCATCTTAAAGCGCTGCTTCTTTGGCCTGGCTCACAACCGTTTGGATCGGTGCCGACTATCAACACCAGTCTCCCTGATTTCCTTTTTCAGATCGTGGAAAAAGGATTGGATCCAGCAGAATTACAGAGCATCTTGAATACCACCCAGCGTTTTCTCTTGTGGACGAAAGCTATGTTCCCGGATGAGTTTCAAAATATCCAGCTGAGCTGGATTATGAAAATTTCAGCAATCATGGAAGGAAAGGAGGTGATTATTTGAAAAAACGACCGGTTATCATTACTGCGACCAACACCATCACAATCCCTAAAAAGGTTCGTAACCTGTTGGATTTACAACCTGGTGACTGCCTGGAATATGAAGTCATGGCAAATGGTTCAATCATCTTGGTACGCAAGGAATGCTGCGATTCGCCGTCGCTCCGTCCAACATGCAAATTTCCCTGTGAAGCCCAAAAGCATAAATAACCTGAATGGCTGGAGGAAGATGAAAACTTACATAATAGCCATCCCCCTATTCGTTTTTAACAAGAGGCTTTGGCATTTGATTTAATCGATTGCTTATATAATGTTAACAAGGGTTCATGGAATCTAATTAAAGGAAAATAACCTACTATGGAGTTGTTACCCATTCTCATTGACATTGAAGATAAACTTCTTCCTTATTTCCATTGTGATATCTGGGAAAGAGGATTGTATTACTATCTATTTAGGCAGACCCATTTAAAGGGGAACGAATCTGCTACGATTCCATTATCCTCAATTGCAACTGCTTTAGGTTGCTCAGAATGGCAAGCGAGAAAAAGCGTACGGCAATTGGCTCAAAAAGGTTGTATTGAGCTAGAACAAACCAGAAAAGGGCATAAAGTTAAAGTCCTATTACCAAATCAATTAGGAATACCAGATATAAGCAATGAGAAAGTAGATGTAGATATTGAAAGTCTTGATTTCTTTTCGAATCGTATTTACGTCGAGGCATTATTGGATAGAGAAAATCACCAATGTTTTTATTGTTTAAGAAAAATTACTGATGAAAATTGTGAATTAGATCATGTTATTCCATTAGTTGGCGGAGGGAGCAACAGTTACACGAATATTGTAGCTTCCTGTCATCGATGCAATACTATTAAGCAAGGGAATAGTGCTGAACAACACATTAGACAACTCTATCGTTATAATCTGCTCGATGAAAATGAATTTAATAGCAGGTTAAAAGCAATTGAAGATTTGAAAAACGGAAGACTTAAACCATCGCTATAGAAAGATCCGGAGATTATATTGCTTATCTCCGGATTAGTGATTAGGACGACTTCTTATTATTTCCTCTCTTAGCTTCTATCAAAATTTCAAATTATCTACTGGGCTGGCTTTCCGATGCACTCGTTCAATGTCCATCTCAGCGATTTGAGCATAATGACGAACCATATCCAATGAGCTATGGCCTAAGAGGGCTTGCAGAGTAAAAACATCCCCGCCTGAACGGAGGTAAGTGATTGCAAAAGTATGCCGGAATTTATGTGGATGAGCCCCTTTGACGCCCGCTTTATCAGCCAGGCGCACGATCAAATGTCGCAGGCTGTTGGAGTTAAACGGATGATTGCCACGGTTAATAAATACTGGCGATTCTGGGTCGTCGCGATCTTCGCGGTCAGCCAGATAGCGCCATACAGCCCGGCGAGTGCTCTTTCC
>JAAYUI010000069.1 GCA_012517765.1 Caldisericales bacterium
GGCGAGACGCATGCCGTATAGGAAAGGCGGCAAACGCCATTCAGGCGGTGGCTTGCGAGGAAAATCAATCCTCTCAAGCCGCCGCCGTTTTTGTTTAAGGAGTCGAGATGACCGAAGAAGTAAAAGTAACACAATCCACCGAGACAGTGGAACAGGCTACCGAGACGGCAGCCGAACAAGCCGCGCCTGAAGAATTTGACCGTGACCGGGCGATGGCTCTTATCGAAAAACTGCGCAAAGAGAACCGGGAACTTACCAAGCGCGCCAAGACTGCGGACGAATTGGAAGCGGAAAAGCGCAAGCGCGAGGAAGCGGAAATGTCCGAACTGGATAAAGCCAACAAACGCCTGGCAGAACTCGAAGCGCAAGTCAAGAACCAAACACTGGCACAGATGCGGCGAGAAGTCGCTGCCAGCGTGGGTTTGCCCCCAGCATTGGCTGACCGGATTCACGGTGAGACACCGGAGGAAATGGAAGCGGATGCGAAATCCATGCTGGAAGCACTACCCAAACCTGTTGCAAACAAACCATCGCCGGGCATTGTCACCAATCCGGGGGCTGCAACCCAGCCAGCGGAAACACGAGATCAACGGCTCCGGCGCATTTTAACTGGCAAGGAGTAAAAACATGCCATCACTCAACCTATATAGCGATCTTGCTGCTATCGCTAACAACATTCAGGAAGACGCGTATTTTGCCGTCCGGGAGGGCGGCACGATGCAGCGTCTCATCAAAGTCTTTCAGGACTCGTCCGGTGGAAATCCGCGCGTCGGTTATTACTACAGTAGCAACACTGCTGTCGCAATTGATGAAGACACAGACCTGAATTCCACTACGTTCAAGCCAACCGCAGATCAAACCCTCACCCCTGGTGAAATTGGTTTGCAGTACTTCGTTTCCGATCTTCGGGCGGAGAGCGAACTGCCGGAAAACATCATCGCTGACGCAAAGACCGACCTGGCACTGGCAGCCCTGGCAAAAGTCGAATCCGACTTGTGCGGGGACTTGTCCAGCCTCTCCGGTGGTTCCATCGGCGCGTCCGGCTCCGCCATCACCTGGGGCTACGTCTCGGCTGCCATCGCACAGGCACGCAACGCCAACAAAAACCCGAATGTCCCGCTGTCCTGCGTGATTCACGGCTACCAGTGGGCAGTGCTCGCAAAAGCCGCATCCGTTGCGGGGTCCAGTTTGGCACAGGCTCCGGGCGTGACCGAGGAAATCACCCGCACCGGCTGGGTTGCCACCTTCATGGGTGTTCCCATCTACCAGGTGTTTGCGTCTCCTGATACCAACTCTGACTTTATCGGCGGTGTGTTCCCTGCGACTGCCCTGGCAATTGACTGGCGGCGCGGCATCAAAGTGGAAGCCGAGCGCAACGCCTCTCGGCGCGGCACCGAGTTCAATATGTCCGCCGTGTATGCGCATGGTGTCTGGCGTCCTGCTTTGGGCGTCAAGATGACCTTCGCTGCCACCGCTCCGACTTCATAAGGAGAACTGAAATGACTGACGTTCATATCGCGACACTTTCGCTCGGTTCCTATAACGGCGCGACCCACCTGCCCCTGGTGAAAGTCCCCAACGGGTACGGCGGCATCACCGTTCTGGAAGCCCACCTTGTGGGACCAGGTGCCGGCACCGCCATTGGCGGTCTGCTGGTGACTTTGACCGATGTCGGCACCCCGGCAGTCAATGGCACCATCGGCAGCTTTGCCGGAACGGTTGTCACCGCTGCTGGAGTTCCTAGCGCACTGACTGTTTCATCCGCTTACGTTGCCGATGACTACTGGATCGGCTTTGACCAGACCTCCGGGACTGTTCCCGCTGGTACGTTCATCGTCATGTCCTACGTCACGGGCAAGGCGGCTTAAGGTTTGACTTATGCGCGGGGATAGGATCGTACGTCCGACAAGCGGTGCCTCCTCCCGCCGCTTCCCCGCGCCCTTTGGAGGCTTGTGAGAGAGGACACAGATGAGAATTAACTGGTTTAGCAACGCACCCTGGGCGTCAAGCGGGTATGGCAATCAGACCCGGCTATTTGCGCGCCGCATCAAAGACCTGGGACACCAGGTATCCATCACGGCATTTTACGGACTGGAAGGCGCAATCCTGAATATGGACGGGATGCCCGTCTACACAAAGGGCTTGCAGCCCTACGGACAGGACGTAATGAGCGCGCACGCAAAGAATGCCAGCGCAGACATTATCATCTCATTGATTGACGCCTGGGTGATTGACCCGCGCCTCAACGTTCACGGCATCCCCTGGGTTCCCTGGTTCCCGGTGGACAGTGAACCCCTGCCCGCGCCCGTCAAGCGCGCTGTGGCAGCAGCTTACAAGCGGATTGTCTTTTCCCGGTTTGGTGAAAAGATGGTACACGATGCCGGGCTGGACTGCTACTATGTCCCTCACGGCTGCGACACCAACACATTCAAGCCAATGGATCAAGCGGAAGCCCGCGCAGCGGTGGAATTCCCCCAAGATAAATTTATTGTTGGCAGGGTCGCAGCGAACAAAGGGACACCCAGCCGAAAAGCATTCATGCCGCAGTTAAAGGCATTTGCCGAATTGCAGAAAAAGCACGGCGACTGTTTTTTATACCTCCACACCAACCGCAGCGAGCGCGGGGAAATGGAAGGCGTGAACCTGCCCGAATACCTGCGCTTTTTGGGCTTGCAGGAAGGGCGCGACTACGGCTTCCCCGACCCCTACTTGCAGATGCTGGGCTTCCCCGATGCCGTCATGGCAGCGATGTACAACGCATTTGATGTCAAGACCCTCGTCAGTATGGGTGAGGGCTTTGGCATTCCCATCCTCGAAGCGCAAGCCTGCGGATGCCCGGTGATTGTGGGCGACTGGACAAGCATGGGTGAACTCTGTTTCTCCGGCTGGAAGGTAAAAAAGGAAGACGCCGAACCATTCTGGACGCCCCTGGCAGCCTACCAATACTACCCGCGCTCCGGGGCAATCCTGGACGCCTACGAAGCCGCCTACCAAATGAAAGGCAACCAGGAATACCGCACCAGGGCGCGGGAGGGTGCGCTTGCCTACGATGCAGACCGGGTGACAGAGAAATACTGGAAGCCGGTACTGGATGAAATAGGCGACCAGCTGGCGGATAACGCAATTGCAACCCGCAAGGTGGCGGCATGAAGCGCGCCATCTGCACATTTGGCACAGGCAAGCACGCCGAATACCTGGACGTTGCCATGCCGTCATTCATGCGCTTTGCCGCCCGGCACGGATACGATGTGATTGTCGCTGACAAAATTGGCACAGCCCGCCCTCCCAGCTGGTACAAGGTGCGGATGCTGCAGGAGGCATTGAAAGACTATGACGCCGCCCTGTGGATTGACGCCGATGTGGTGATCGTGGACAGCCGCGAGGACTGGCAGCACGACCCGAAATACTGGCAGTCAATGGTCAAGCACCAGACAGGTGACGGGGAAGTCCCCAATCACGGCATTTGGTATGTGACGCAAGCCATGACTCCGATGCTGGACGCAATATGGGGGCTGGAACGCTATCGTTTTCATGGCTGGTGGGAACAGGCGGCATCCATGTCGCTGATGGGATACGACCCGGACAACCGACCCTGCCGGAATACTGCACCCACGCCGTATTATGAGGCAACGCAGTTTATTGACCCCGGCTGGAACGTCCACAAGTGGGACAAGAACAAAAGCAAACACAACCGATTTATGCACGCCACCATGTACGCTGACGTACTTGGAACCATGCAGGATTGGGCGGAGATGGCAATATGACATTCCTCTCCGTCTATACCCCCACTTACAAACGCCCGCAGGCACTGGCACGCTGCAAGGCAAGCGTGGCATTTGGCACGACATCGGAGATGACCGCCGCCGGGATACGAACACTCGGCACATCGGCAGCCCTGGCATTGACAACCGCAGCCACAGCCGCCGGAACCAGGCAGCTGGGCGCAGCCGGGCAGCTGGACATCACCAGCGAAATGACGGCAACCGGAAGCACAGGCAGCAGCCTATCGGCAAACCTGGTGCTGACATCCGTGATGACCGCACTCGGCTGGATACTGGCAAAAGGTGCCGGCGCGCGGGTTCCCTACAACGTAGCCAACCGCCCGACCAACGGCACTACAACGCGCACCAGCGCAACAACCAACAACCGGGATGCCTACGAGGTATCCCATCGGGTGACGCACGAAACTGCATCACGCGGGGAGGTGGATATTGAGTACTGATATTTACACGGTAACACAAGCGACAACCGAAACCAGGACGCATTACATTGACTTCACCAACGACCTGCCGGATGGCGTGACCGTATCATCGGCAACGGCAAGCCACACCCCGCCCAGCGGGGGGACAGCGACCACGCCAACAGTGGGAGTGATTGCATCGAACATCGTGCCGGTTACGCTGACCACCCCGACACCCGCCGGGCAGCATATTTTATCGGTGCTGGCAACGCTATCCAATGGGAACACGTCCGCCGCCCGGCTGATTGTCCAGGTGGATTGGGCTGCGGTACGCTCCGGCATGGCTGACCTCATCCTGCGCCTGCGCGGGATGACAGACGCCGGGGTAGCGGACTACCAGGTGGCGGGTGCATATTATTGGTCTGACAAGCACTTGCAGGACATCCTGGACGCCAACCGGGCAAAAGTACGGCTGTGGGCGATGGATGCCATACCAGCCTATGGCGTGGGGACAGTCACTTACACTGAATACCTGACCGGGCTGGCGGATTGGGAGAACAACCCGACCATCCAGGACAACACTTATGGCACCGTGTCCAGCAGCGGATACACCTTTGATTCCATCACCGGTGCTATAACCTTCACCGCAGACCAGGCGGGCAGCGCACGCTACATCACCGGGGCGATTTACGACCTCCCGGCGGCTGCTGCGATGGTATGGCGCAAGAAGGCGGCGCACTACGCCGGAATGTATGACATCTCCACCGACAATCACAGCCTGAAACGCAGCCAGCTGGTACAGCACTGCCTGAACATGGCAGCGCAATACGAAACGCAGGGCGGGGCAGGCGTCATCCAATTGGAGAGGGGGGACAATGTTACCCGATAATGAACTGAATGCCATCCGGGATGAACTGGAACGGCTGACCATGCCGGGAACTGCTTACATCCTATCGGGAACGCTGGCATCGGACGGCATGGGCGGATTTACGACCACCTGGGGTACAGCGTCCACCGTGAAATGCCGGCTGGACAGAACCGGCACCGGGTATGAAAAATCATCCGGCGGTGGGATTGAACCCTGGCAGGGCTGGGTATTATCCCTGCCCCATGACACGAGTGTGACCGTCACCAACCGGGTGAAAGTGGCATCCACCACCTACGCCGTCAAAGCGGTTGACAGCGCGAAGTCGCTAAACTGCGTCCTGCGGGTATACCTGGAGGAAGTCAATGCCTGAAATGGTGATCCGCCTTGACACCAGGAAACTGGATGAGATTGCCGACAAACTGGGGCAAACCCGCGACCAGGTGCTGAAGAATGTGGCATTTGAAGTGGAATCACAGGCAAAGATAAACGCCCCAGTAGACACCGGCAACCTGCGGGCGTCCATCAACACCGAAAAGATAGAGGACGGCGTGTACCACGTCTCGGACGGCGTGACCTACGGAATTTATCAAGAGTTGGGACCGTCCGGCAGCGGGCGGGTGTGGAAGTACAAGCCCTTCATGCGCCCGGCGGTGGAAGCCGTTGCAAAGAAATTAAAAAGCATGTGGGAGGAGGCTTTAAAATGAGCGTGTATAACGCATTGGGATCAGCGATTTATTCCCGCCTGACGGGGGGAACGGCACTGATCGCAGCCCTGGGCGGTACAGCAATCTACCGCACCGTTGCCCCGGATACTGCCGGCTATCCCCGCGTGGTATTCTCGCACGTCACCGGCGGACCCGACAACATCACCCCCAGCGACAACAGAACGCAGATTGTTCAGATCATGAGCTGGTCTGACAACCAATCCGAAGCGGGCAGCATTGATGCCCTGGTATCCACCCTGCTTCACCGTTATTCCCTATCTGTTACCGGGTACACCGTATGGTGGTGCGCCCGTGAAACCGAGTACAGCCTGGTGGAAATTCCACCCAACGCCGATCCCATCTTTGGGGTGGGGGCTGACTATCGTATCCGTTTAGACCTTACGTAAGGAGAAACAGAAATGGCAGCTTATTCAGGAAGTGCATTATCCCTGTCATGGATTTACAGCGGCGGCACCGTTGCATTGAATGGCGATTATCGCCAGTGCAATTATGAGCCGTCCGTTGCCATGATTAACACCACCGCCGGCAGTGACGCCAACGAGGAATACATCACCGGCGTCAAGGGCGGGCAAGCCTCGTTCAGTGCATTGATGCAGGCGGACGGCACCGCCATGTTCACGGCATTGGCGGAAGGCACCAGCGGCACGCTGAAAATTTACCCAGAAGGCACTGCGGCAGGCAAACCCAGCATCACCATCCCGGCAATCAGCCAGGGCGTACGCTGGAACATTCCCTACAACGACGCGGTGGAAATCAGTGTCACCTGGACGCAAAACGGCGCACGGAGCTAACCCATGCAGACCGTGAAATTGAGTAATGGACGAGAGATCACGGTGGATATCGGGCGCATCAGCGTCAGGGAGTACCGGGCATTATTCAACCCGGAACAAAAGCAGGATGACGAAGATAGCACCCTGGCGAAAGTGGCAGGTCTGGCGGTGGATGAACTGTTAGACCTGTCACAGCCCGACTACCGGCGGATTATCACCGCCATGCTGGCAGACGCCAAGCAGCCGCTGGACGCTGACCCTTCTTAAGCCGGGCGGTGTATTGTGCCATCGCACACAATGCGCCGCCGCCCTGGGAATTGGTCATCTGGACAATCGCAGAGCGATTCGGCTGGACGTTGGAATATATCGAAAGCCTGCCAATGGAACGGATGTATGACTTCTTCAAGATAGAGGACGGCAGGATGAAAGCTAGCAGAACAGCGAGGATGCGACATGGCTGAAAAAGTTGCGAGTTTATACGCTGAAATCTCGGCGGA
>JAAYUI010000078.1 GCA_012517765.1 Caldisericales bacterium
ACTTCACAAGGCCTTCTTACATCACCCAGAGCGATTTCCCAAAGGTGGCCCTAAAACGTGGAAGGTTCAGCGGGTTGTGTACTTAAATCCATCCAATGAGACCAAGAAAATAATTCATAAAAAGGGTGCATAAATAGGTGACAAATTTGTTGACAAATAGCGAATATGGCATTATAGTAGATCTTTGGAGGTAACCATGACCACTTCTCTTGCACCGGTCATCGAAGTTATAGAAGATAAATGTGTGAACTGTCATACTTGTATAGCAGTTTGCCCCGTAAAATTTTGCATCGATGGTTCAGGAGATAAAGTCAAAGTTAATCCTGATTTATGCATTGGTTGCGGGTCCTGTATTACGGCTTGCACGCATGGAGCCCGTAAAGCAATAGACGATTTTAACCGTTTTATGGAAGCGATCAAGAAAAATGAAAAAATATTTGCCATTGTAGCTCCAGCTGTGGCAGCTCATTTTGATTTGGATCGGCTCCATTTTAATGGGTGGCTTAAAAGTTTAGGAATAACTCATATTTTTGATGTAGCCTTTGGAGCGGAACTAACGGTCCAATCATATCTTCATCATATTAAAAACAAAAAACCTGCGATGGTTATCGCCCAACCCTGCCCGGCTATTGTAACATACATTGAAATTTACCAGCCAGAATTGCTTCTCTATTTGGCCCCTGCAGATAGTCCCATGCTCCATACCATCAAGATGATTAAAGAGCAATATCCTGAGCTCAAACAGCAAAAGATTTTAATTGTATCCCCCTGTGTAGCAAAAAGAAGGGAGTTTGATGAAACTGGTCTCGGTGATTATAATGTTACTCTGGAACAATTCAGCAAATATATAACAGAACGGAACATAAACCTTAAATTTTTCTCTGAAACAGATTTTGATGGTCCCATAGGTGAAACTGCGGTTTTATTTTCTTCGCCAGGAGGTCTTAAGGCTACAGTAGAACGAGAACGACCCGATTTAGGACAATCGGTACGAAAAATAGAAGGACCAACATTAATATACCCCTACTTAAAAGAACTACCCCATTCAATAGAAAAAAAGGCGAACCCCTTAATTTTAGATTGTTTGAATTGTGAAAAGGGTTGTAATGGCGGTACTGGAACGGGATCTCAAGATATACCTGTGGATATTCTCGAGGCAGCAGTTCAACGGAGATTGAAGCTTGAAACAGATAAACTTAACAAAAAAAGCGTAATTTTAAAAAAGAGTTCGACTAAGCAAATCCATCAATTATTAAAAAAATATTGGCAGCCTGAGATCTTTAACCGTAGTTATATAAACCGATCATCGAACTATACTATAAAATACCCAGATCAGGATGAGCTTCAAAATATTTACAAAAAAATGTTAAAGGTACAAGAGAATGATTTCTTGAACTGTTCTGCTTGTGGTTATGGTAGTTGTGAACAGATGGCCATAGCAATTTATAATGGCTTAAATAAACCAGAAAATTGTCAGCATTATCGACAATTAATTCTTGAACGGAATCATAATTCTATCATTGCAATGGTTATCGAGCTTGATAAAGAAATTGGAATAAGTACGAATAACCTAAATCAGGTGATTAATATGCTGCCAGAGCTTTCACAATTTACCCAAGCTCAGTCCGATTCATTATCCCAATCTAATAGCAAGATAAAAAGCCTTCTTTCCAGTATTCAAGAAACAGCAAACACATCTACCACCCATAGCAGTGAGTTAAGTGAACTACTGGAGATGGCCGGTTCTGTGCAGAAGGAGCTCGATATATCTCTTAAATCCATCATATCCCTGAGGGAGCAAATTCATGGGGTTAATCGTCTCATTTCAGATATAAACAAAATTGCTGCTCAGACTAATCTGCTTTCAATGAACGCAGCTATAGAAGCAGCTCATGCAGGGGATGCTGGAGCAGGTTTTGCGGTGGTTGCAGAAGAAATTCGCCATTTAGCGGATATGGCTAGAGTTAACGCAACTGAGATTGGAAAAACCATTACGGAAATGATCCGTGCTATGGATAATGTAACAGCAACAACCACCGAATCTGGGGCTCACATTCAATCAGTACTGGACAAAGTATCCAATGAAGTGGATGGTATGAAGGTTATTTTTAATGCTTTAGGAGCCATGTCTTCTGAGACTGGGGTTATTGGAGATGCTCTGGAACAACTTTCTATGGCAACGCAGAAATTAGAAAGGTTTACTCAGGAAATGGGGACTTCATTAAAAGATATTGCCCAGGAAATTAATACAATTTCTAATATTTCACATAAAAACACCGAGCTCTTATAACATATGGTAAATACCAAAACTGCAAATATCGAAGACTATCTTGCATGGCGGGGGGATCTGTCCTTTAGAGAAAGTCCCTTTAATCCGGTGGATAACCTTATTTTCAGTGTCTTTGCTTACCTGCCGCTGGACGACCTTGTTCCCTCAGAGCCGGGTCGTCATGGGCCGACGGTGTCCGATGTGGCAAAGGAATTTGCAAAACTCGATGAAAAGACCATGAAAGCCCGGGGCTTTTCCGAACGGATGGCCCGGCATATCAGCTTTTTCAGGCAGGCGGCAGAAACAAGGCGGTTTGCGGGAGTGCGGATTTCGGGCTTTCAGAACCGGTTCGACAAGGACGAAGAGACCCAATTCGCCGCGGTCAGCTTTAGCCTGGAAGACGGGAGCCACTATATTGCCTTTCGGGGAACCGATTCGACCGTGGTGGGCTGGAAAGAAGACTTTAACATGAGTTTTATGACCCCCGTCCCAGCCCAGCGTCTCGCCGCAGCATACCTGGAAAGGGCCGCTCAGAAACTGCATGGGAAACTCCGTATCGGGGGCCACTCCAAGGGGGGTAACCTGGCAGTTTATGGGGCTGCCTGTTCTTCCTGGTGGACCCAGCGGCGGATTTTGGGAGTGTACAACAACGACGGTCCCGGGTTTGATACGGCTACCATCGCCAAGGATGGCTTTAGGGCTTTGAACGGGCGGCTCTATGCCTACGTGCCCCAGTCATCAATCATAGGGATGCTTTTGGAACATTCCGAAACCTACACGATTGTACAAAGCACCCAGAAGGGTATTGCCCAGCATGACCCCTATTCGTGGACCGTACGGGGGCCCGCCTTTGTATGCGTAGACACCGTAACCGACACGAGCCGTTTCATCGATACAACGATTAAGGAATGGCTGGGTTCGCTTCCGCCGGCGGAACGGCGCAAGTTCATCGATGCCCTCTTTGACATTCTTGAGGCTACGGATATTACCAGTTTTTCTGAGCTGTCTACCAATTGGTTCCAGCGGGCCCGGGCTATGGCTGATGCTATTTCCAACCTGGACGGGGAAAGCCGCACCATGTTGATGAAAACCCTGGGTCTTCTGTTTGACACCATTAAAACAAACCTTAAGCTGCTTCTGCCATTCGGGGAAAATACTGGTAACCGTTGAAAAAATCAGCGAATTAACCCATACTCATCATCATGCGGTCCCTCTTCTCCGTTCTGCAATTAATATATTCGTCACCATGTGACGCAATTTTTTTGTTTACTACCTTAAAGCGCTGCGAATGCAGCGTCCACCTAACATTTGCTTAACCTGCGAGGCGTACATTGGCGCAGTTTGTGCCGCGCGTAGCGCGAAAGCACAAACTGTGACAATAGCCGAGTCAGGTTGAAGCAGTTGTTAGTTGAATTCTTTTTTCTATTTGCTTTATTGTTCTTTCAATATATTCAGAGTTTGACTTTTTTTGACCAAAATCATAACCTTTCCAGTATTGATATACAGATTCAGGCGTATAATTATTTGTTTCAATCTTTCTTCTTATTATTTCAAACATTTCATTAAATGCTTCGGTTTTTATTGCATCTGGATAATAACTAAGAACATTCACTGCATTTAATATATCATACCAAATCATTGGATACTTGATTTTCATAAAATCAGTCCCCATGCCGAACAAATAAGCTTTTCTTTTTTTCCGATCATTCCAAAGATTTTCTATTGTTTGTATACCCTTTTGCTTTTGCTCAATATACTCATCATCTTTTGTAACGGTTAAAAGTTTTAGAACATTTAGAGTTGCTATGGGGCATTCATCGTCTTTCTTTCCAGGACCACGGAATTTACCAATATTCCCTTTATTGCTACACCGCCAACCATTAGGTTCCATTCTATTAGCTATTTCATCAATAAATGATTTATGTTTTTTGGTAACTTTGTTTCCATTTAATTTTATAGAAATATATAATGTTAATGGTAAATCACACATAATCCATGTATTTATTGGCTTACCGGTTCCCCCGAAAGACACAGGAATGTTCATGTTAACAGTAAAATCATTATCAATAATACTTGTATTGAGTTCTTTTAATTTGTCTTTTTCAATAAGATTATTGTCTATCAAAAAGAGTAAAACATTTAATGGGTGGCCAGCATCATTATGTCTTTTCAGTTCAGTTTGATAAAACAATGCGCAGTTATCTATCAATGAAGGGATATCATTCATATTTATTTCCTCCGCCCGAAGGGTCCAACTAACATTTGCTTAACCTGCGAGGCGTCATGGCGCGATTCTTGCCGAGGAGCGCAGCGACGACTAGCAAGAATCGTGACATAGCCGAGTCAGGTTGAAGCAGTTGTTAGATCTCTTTCTTATTCTACCAAGAAGTAGCACTGGATTTTAAAAATGCTTCAAAAGAATTAATGATGCTTGTGGCATTATATTCATATTCATCAACCATTGCCTGAGTTGGAGTAGAAAATTTCTGAATCCTTCCCTGGTTTATCACCTCATAAGTAGGATTCTGACATGTAATTCTCACACGATTTTCCTTTATTTCTATAACAACTTTGTAAGTTGTATAGTATGATGCTCCCAAAGCTATTCCTATTTTATAGGCATATGATTGGAAAGTTGTTCGAATAGTAATTATTCCAGCATCTTTATCAGATATTTCAATTGCATCTTTTGCACTAACAAAAGTTTTGCTTGCCCAGAGTTGAGATTTTGTAAAAATAGTTGATGAAGATATACCATTAAGATCGATTATCTTTTGTATTGGTTCAGTGATTATAGGTTGTGTTGTAACACAACCTAACAAAACGAATGTAGCCAAATTGCAAAGCACAATAACACCAAGCTTCAACGATGATTTCATAAAATCCTCCTTCTAGATTATAAGTCTTCTCAAATTTGTAAGAACTAAGTTTTTCTCAAAATAGTCTTTATCCTTCTATTTTCCTTCTTGCACATAGCTTCCTCTGCTTTTTCCCATATGTCAGAATATAATTCATTCATTGTATAATTGGCATTTGTACTACCCCAGCATTCGATTATCATTTTTCTATCGGTCATGGTTAGTAATTCTAATTTTTCAATTCCAATCTCATTATATTCCGTTCTTAGATTGAACAGAGCACCCCCTGGGATTGACAACATAACATTAAATCCAGGCTGTTTTAATAAGGGAGCATAATCAAGCATAAATGATCTGACACAAGCTAGTTTATATAACTTTGTCAGCATTTCTGAATAATCCTCCTTATGCTTTTTCAACTCCCTAATACTTGTTCTTATTGCTTTTGCTGCTTCAGAAAATGCCGCAGGTAAAGGTAGATTCTTTAGTGCCAGCTTTAATCTTTCTGTATTGTCATTCCTATTTTTTCTGATAGCATCAAACCAGAATTCATCACTTTGAATTTGTTCCTTCAGACTTAGGAAATTTTCCCAAACTGGATCTGAAGTTTCGCTAATTGTCATCTTTTTATACCAGTCGGACATTCTTTCTCCTTGCGCGCAGCGTCGATCTAACATTCGGTTGAGCTGCGAACGGGCTTGTCCCGTGAGTCCGCTCGAACCGGTTGTTAGGTGGCGCCAGTCCACATTTTCCATTATTTTCTTCGCAATTGCAAGCAAATGATCGTTTTCCTGCGTATGTATAGGTATGGG
>JAAYUI010000185.1 GCA_012517765.1 Caldisericales bacterium
ATCACCATGATGCCGCTTGGGCTCGAAGCTCTCTACTGGCCGTACAGAGTCTGGGGGTGGTGATATGTTCGCCGGAGAACTCAGACACTATGTCACAATCCAGACCCCGATAGTCACGCAGGACACGGCGGGCGGACAGGTTTTGACCTGGACGCCATCGGCATATGTCTGGGCAGCAATTGAACCGTTGAAAGGCAAGGAATTTCTCGAAGCGAAATTGCACAGCGAGATAGAGACGAGGATCAGGATCAGGGCGCTTTCAAGCGTGAAAGAAAAGATGCGGGTCTATCACAGCTCCGGAACATATGAAATCATCGCAGTCGTGCATTTGAAAGTAAAAGGCGAAGAGACGCACCTGATGTGCAAGAAGGTGGAATGATGAAGGCCAAAGTCGAAATAGTGGGCGACAAAGAGCTGATGGCAGCATTCAAGAAACTGGCCGATGAAGATATGCTGGAAGCTCTTCAAAAAGCGTCCAGCGCGGGAGCGGAACTCGTGAAGGCCGCCGCAAAAGCGAAGGCTCCACGCGATACGGGGGCTCTCGCGGAGGGAATAGGGATCTCGAAGGACCTGAAAGGAAAGAAGGGCGTTCTCGCCGAGGTGTCAACCAGCGAAGAGACGTATTACGGAATATTTCAAGAATATGGCACTTCTAAAATGCCCAAACACCCGTTCCTTCGCCCGGCTTTGGACGAGAACCAAAACAAGATCAATCAACTTTTTGCAGACGCCATCCAGGAAGCGGTTGACAAAGTTGATACGGGGGTGGAAATGCCATGATTGAAAAAGGGCTCCTGACACTTTTGAAAACGACGTTGACCCCCACAGCAAGCAGCATATACGCCCAGCTTCTCCCGCAAGATTCCACTTTCCCCGCGATCACTTTCTCAAAAGTCTCCGGCCCACGCGAGTATTGCCACGCGGGGCAAATGTATGCAGAACCGCGAATGCAGATAGATTGCTGGGCGAAAGGATATCTCGAAGCAAAAACACTTGCTGAGAATGTCCGAGTTGCGCTATCTGGCTATACAGGCACGTTCGATTCAAAAAAAGTAATGGCTTGTTTTTTGGTAAACGAAACCGACATCTACGACCCTGACACACAACTTCACAGAGTCATACTCGATTTCAGGTTCGCAATCGAAGAGTAAAGGAGGCAAAAACATGGCTACAACAGGAGTTGCGGCTTTTGGCACGACCATAAGCCCATCGGCAGGAGAAATAAGCAGCATTTCCGGCCCGGGCATAACAGTAGAAGATGTTGACATAACACATCACGAATCGGCGGACGCGTTCAGAGAATTCGCCGCAGGATTAATTGACGGTGGCGAGTTCAGCGTCGAAGGAAATTTGACCTCGGGGCTTGCCTCCGGGATTTATGCGGATCTTATTTCCCGGACCCCGCAAAGCTATGTGATCACTTTCCCAAACAGCATGACCTGGACATTCTCTGGATACCCGAAGGCTTTTGATACAGACGCTCCGGTCGACGGAAAACTCGGATTCTCTGCAACATTCAAAGTTACAGGCAAACCAACTTTGGCTGGCTCATAAGGAGTGAGTGAATGAAAGGAATACCAATCGTTCTCGACAAAGAACGCCATCTCAGGATGACATTGAACGCGATGATCCAGTTTGAGGAGCTGACAGGCAAAGAATTCACAAAGTTGAAGCTCTCGGAAATGACGATCAAGGATATGCGGATACTTCTCTGGCTCTGTCTTCTCTGGGAAGATCCGGCACTCACAGAAGAAGAGGTTGGAGCGATGATCGGACTCGACAATATGGCAGCAGTTTTTGACGCAGTAGCTCAGTTGACCGTGCCAAACCCTACTCCAGGCCCAGCGAGTCACGAAAGCTCTGGGCCTTCGCAAGAATCAATCTCGGGTTGACACAAAGAGAAATAGAAACCCTGGCGATCGAAGATGTACAGCTACTTGTAGAAGAACATGAGAACCGTGAGCAGAGGGCGGATGCTAGAGCCGCCCTCGTTGCTTCGGTGATGGCCAATATTGTCAGAGACAAGAAGAAGAAAAGAAAACCTTTCGACATTTCTGACTTTATGATTTCCACGAAAAAGAAGAAAAGGCAACAGACGATGGAAGAGATGATCGAAACGGTGAAGTTTTTGAACATGGTATTCGGAGGCGAGGTGGTGAAAAATGGCAGCGGCAGCTAATCTGTTCGTTCGGATAGGTGCGGACATTTCAGAACTCCAGAAGAAGATGTCCGAGGCCGGGAGTACAATCGAACAATCCGGTCAGAAAATGAGAAGCCTGGGGCTTTCGCTCACCGCCTCGGTCACAGCTCCAATTGTTGGCATAGGAGTAGCGGCGTTCAAAGCCAGCACGGATTTCAACGAAGCTATGGCAAACGTCGCTTCGCTTATCCCCGGTCAGAAAGACAGAATTGACGACCTGAAAGGGTCAGTTCAGGATATGGCGATCGAGTTTGGCAAAAGCACGCAGGACCTTGCAGGTGGACTTTACCAGGTCATATCGGCCTTTGGTGACAGCGCCGAATCTGTGAAAATTCTCGAGATCAACACTCAGGCCGCCGCTGCTGGCATATCCTCCATCGAGGAAGCGGTCGCGCTTACTTCTGCTATTACAAAGGCTTACGGCGACACATCGGCCGATGCGGTCCAGAAAGTCTCGGATCTCGCGCTTCAAACCGTTGTTCTCGGGCAGACTACATTTCCAGAGCTTGCAAACGCTATGGGTAGAGTGACCCCGATTGCTGAGGCTCTTGGTGTCACACAAGAAGAACTCTTCGGTTCTATGGCGACCCTCACGGGTGTGACCGGCTCAACGGCTGAA
>JAAYUI010000160.1 GCA_012517765.1 Caldisericales bacterium
GGGTGCATCAATTGAGGTGATCAGTCAAACGCGTTCTACTTATCGAAAATTAATCGATAAGGTTCACGGGATTTTCGTACGCCATATCGAAAAATCCGGCTGGCCGATATCGGGACGCTTATCGAATGCAGATGTGTTTGATAAATTGGTAGCACCGAAATTACTTGAAAGCGGTCGGCGCGTGGCTTATCTGTTGATCGATGCCATGCGTTATGAACTCGGTGTTGAGTTAGCAAAGCACTTGAACGAAGCTGGGCAAATTGATGTTCAGATGGCTTGCGCTCAGATGCCTACAGTCACACCCGTTGGGATGGCGACACTGTTACCCGGGGCCGGTCAAAACCTAAAAATTATGAATAAGGATAATCAGTTGTTGGTCGTATTCGGTGACCAGCCATTAGCCACCGTCGCTCAACGCATGGATGTGCTGCGTAAAAAGTATGGGCAGCGTTTTGCAGAAATGGAACTGGTCCGGTTTGTCCGCGATCATCCTAAGATCGAGAATACTGTTGAACTTCTGGTCATTCGTAGTAATGACATGGATAATGATTTTGAAGCCAATCCAGAAGCGGCTCCAGGATTAATCAGTCGTACCTTCCAAAAAATCCGTTCAGCTATTTATAAATTGCGTGATTTGGGATTTCAGGATGTCATCATTGCCACCGATCATGGCTTTTTCCTGAATACAGCCATTGAGCCAGGCGATGTGTGCGCTAAACCATCAGGGAAATGGATCAATGTCCACGAGCGAACACTGCTCGGTGATGGGGTAGGCGATACATCCAACCTGGTTCTACCCTCTGAAATGTTGGGGATTCGAGGGGAGTTTAGCCAGGTAGCAATTCCACGAGCTTTGGTAGCGTACCGGGCTGGGCAATGGTATTTCCATGGCGGGCTTTCACTACAGGAAGCGATTGTGCCTGTCATCGCAGTAAAGATTCGCGCTGCAGAGATTGGAATTGGCAGCAAACTTTCGGTGATGTTGAATTACAAGCGAGGGTCCAAAAAGATCACCACCCGATTACCAGTCATCGAAGTTGAAGCTGGAGCTTCGGATCTCTTTGCCCAGGAAACAGAGTTGTTAATAGAAGCTTACGATGTAAAAGGGCATGTTGTTGGCGAAGCGAAACCTGGCGGCCCGGTTAACCCGGCGACCAGAATCATAATGCTAAAACCAGGGGACACCATTCCAATTACACTAAAAATGGATATGGATTTTGAGGGAAAATTTGTAGTAAAAGCGCTCGACCCCATTACGCAAACAGCCATGGGAAAACCACTTGAATTAGAAACGGACTATACGGTGTAATTATGGATACTTTAGACGAGAAACTGCTTGGAGTATTTGAAGGGAAAGTTGTCCGCAAAGACTTGTTACATCGTATTAAAAAGGGCACGAATGTCCCAACGTTTGTTTTGGAATTTCTATTGGCGCGGTATTGCGCCAGTGAAGATCCTAAAGAAATCCAGGAAGGATTGGAAGCTGTCCTGGCAACTCTTCAGGATAACTATGTGCGCGCCGACGAAGCGAACGCTGCCCAATCGAAGGTAGCAACCAAGGGAAAACACCGCTTCATCGATAAAGTCCATGTCAACTACATTGAAAAAGAGAAGCGCCATTGGGCTGCCCTTGAAAACTTCAATTCCCAGCGGGTGGCTATCAATGAAAAGTTTTATCGCGATAACGATCGTTTGTTAGAAGGTGGTATTTGGGCTGAAATCACCATCGGATACAACGAAATTGAAGATGATGATTACACGTTCTATGTTGAAGATCTGCGACCAATTCAATTGAGCCGGTTTGATTTCGATGGGTATGCAGCAGGTCGGAGTAAGTTTTCACGAGATGAATGGCTGGATATTGTTTTGCGCTCTGTCGGATTAGAACCGACGAAGCTCTCTACACGATTGAAATTCCACTTTATGCTACGGTTAGCATGTTTGGTGGAACCTAACTACAATTTTATCGAGCTAGGTCCCAGGGGAACTGGAAAATCGTACTTCTTTAGCGAATTTTCTCCCTATTCAACCCTGGTCAGTGGCGGACAGGCTACAACCCCAATATTGTTCTACAACAATGCCCGGAAACGAACGGGCCTGGTTGGTTTCTGGGATACCGTGGCTTTTGATGAGGTCGCCGGCATCCAAATTAAAGACTCCACAACCATCCAGATCATGAAAGATTTCATGGCAAACGGTCGTTTCTCGCGTGGAGCCGAAGTGATTGCCGACGCGAGCCTGGCATTCAACGGGAATATCGATCATTCCATTGAACAATTAGTAAATTCGACTGAACATGA
>JAAYUI010000136.1 GCA_012517765.1 Caldisericales bacterium
GGCAGTTGCCGCTTCCGCTGAGATCAATCAGCAAGTTTTTCAAGATACCGGAAGTCTTGTTCCCACTTCAAGAACCTGGGGGAACGCTCAGGCTTATGTGACTTCAAATACAGCCAGCTTATCCGCTAAAGGGGTGCATGCCTTTGTTACAGGAATTCAGGTCAGCGGGGGAGACAACACGGTACGGGTCTCTGTGTCAGCAGATTTATCTATCCTGTTTCCATCAGTAGTTCCCAAGGTGCTTGTCACTCAAACCGGGGTGGCCAAACTACGAGCTATTACTCATTAAGTATCGCTAACGAAAGTGTAACCTGTGCGAAGCATCTGCGTTGACGTACTTGTTATACCTTCGGCGGAGATTTCTTGGTTATGATTGCGTAAATTATGCTCGCAGCTACTGTTACCACAGTCACAGCCACCTCTCCAGTTTTTGCCCAGAAATTTGTTTTCTTATTCGCGCAATGGGGACAGAGGCTCTCCCCCTCTTTCAGTTCCTGCTTATTGCATTCAGGGCAGATTGCCATCTTTAGCTCCATATAATTCGTGAGGCATGAATTCAATTTCTACTTGTGTGTCTACCGGCTTTGCCTCCTTGAGTCCGGTTAGTTCGCCTAACTGACGCCGTACCTCTGGCAGAGACTGGTGGAACGCAACCCATGGTTCCTGTGGGGGGTGGGAGCCGGAGAATTCAACCAAGCGCGCCTTTTCGGCGGCGGTTTCAACTTTGCATTGCTCCACTTTTTCAAAATAATCTAATAGCGTGCTCCTAGTTGCCTCGATCTCCCCAAGAACTGAATAACATTCCGCCAACGTTCGAATCCCCAATAGGGTCGCTCCAAATGACTCAGCGGCAAGCGCCATTGCCTCTTTAGCTTGTTCAGTCTTATTGTTCCATGGCACAAGGTGGTACCAAATGCTATTTTCTGGATCTGGAGCGCTGGCGATACGGCTCTTAAGCTCTGCGATGGTCTTGTAGAGACCTGTATGCAATGTTTGCACGGCGTTCCCGATAGCTTGGTTACGTGTGGTGATTTCGGTAAACAACATGGCCTTATCGAATTGATCAACTCCAGAATATATCTCAGCAATCCTATCCCTATGTAACTCAATCGAGAGGTTATTGACCATTTGCTCGATCCGGTTGAGCTGCATTGCAATACTAATAAGGAGAACCTGGGAACTTACGACTTTCGCTGCATCGAGTAAGCTTGGACTGACCTGCGCAAATTTCGCGTGTTTATCGATACCCCCATCCTTATAGAAGACGCCCCTGAAGAGGCCATCCTTACCTTGTTGGAGAAGTGTCCCCTCCGGTACCACGAGTTTGTATAGGATGTCGGGATTCAAAGAACGAACAACCTCTGGAAGCCCCGACACGCAGCGCAACTCCTGAAGCACCGCACTTCGCTTTTGGCCGAAGTGCTCTGCATGAAAGGCAGCATGGGCATCGGGCAGAGATGGAAAACTTGCCCGATATGGAACTAATGCAGTCTTCATTTGTGGTCCTTTTCTCGTGGCATAACAATATATGTGCAGAAAATATAAGTTAGAATAGCAATTTTTTTACTATATACAGAATTATCCTGTGGGGTCAAAGTCTATCGATACGAATTATACGATCCTTTGATCTACCAAACAAGTTCTCGGAGAATAAAATATGGAGAAAACTACCCCAACAAACTCATAGACAATGTGCGCGACGCCATCTACGTCAAGCATTACACCATCAACACCGAACTCGCATACGTTTATTGGATCAAGAAATATATTCTCTTTCATAATAAATGTCATCCTGAAGAAATGGTTATCAGCGTAGTTCAGCCCTTCTTAACGGATCTGGCCTAAGAAAACATATTTTGGCTTCTTCACGGATCAAAGCGCGTAACGCATAGATTTTCTTGTACCGCAATGTTCTTAGTCAGTAACTTGGTGCTTTCGACTATGTGCGCGCCAAGCCATCACAAAATGTGCCCAACATTTGCCGTACACGATAACGAAGGCGCGCACAATCATTTTCCGCTTCTACCTGCCAGTCTGATAGAACCGTTGTACGATCGCCTGATCCAGGTCCAAAGAATCACCGCAAAGGATATGACGCCATTTATCTGCCATTGGCGTTGGCCAAGAAGTATTTGAACTCAAATCAGGAATCGATCTGGCAGTATGTTTTTCCCTCTCACTCGTTATTGCCTGATGAACAAGATTGCATTATCCGTCGTTTTCAAATCATCAAGATCGGCCTGCAAAAAACGGTCAAGACGGCGGTGCAGAAAGCTGTTTTTCCTAAAAAGGTTAGCTGTCATAACTTTCGTTACTGCTTTGCCCCTCATTTTGCTGAGGGCTGGATATTACACTCAGCACTTGCGGTTCTGGGCAGGTTTCCGCACCACCTTGGAACTTCTCGGGCACAAAGATTTGAAAACTTCCATGAAATACACGCTCATACCCAAACGCGGTACCAAGTCAGTGAGGAGCCTATTTGATGAAGTGAAAAAACTCCTTTACCCCCTAGGATAAGTATTTTTTTATTGCTATACTTTTCTTACAACTGAATATTTTTTAGTTAATCGTTGGCCGGACAAAACCCACTGGGATCTGTCCGGCATTTTCTTTTTAACCCAAGATGACAAATGTTTCATAAACAAGGAGGTCAGATGATAAACGATGTAGTTCTAGAAGGAATCGTGGTACGGGATCCATGGAAATTTATGGATGACCTGTTCTTCCGGTTGGTGATCTATCGAGACAGTGATCTACCTGCCAAGAAATTGGATTTGGAAC
>JAAYUI010000192.1 GCA_012517765.1 Caldisericales bacterium
CTGTCGCGAGGATGGCGGGGAGGGCGGCCGCGGAGACCGCGCTCCTCGGGAGGCCCCTGGCGGCATTCGAGGACCGGTGGCGAAGGGCATTCGAGAAAGAGTTCAATACCATGAGGCTTGCGGCAAGGATCTTCAGGAACATGAGCGGCTTCGAGATGGAGAGCGCGCTAGGGGAGATCGGGAGGCTAGACCTGCTGAACGCGGTGGCAGGATACGACTTCGACCTCCAGAGGGCGACGGTGAACAGGGCAATCAGGTCCAGGCTTGGCGTTTACGCAGTCCTACCGCTGGTGAGGTCGATATTCGAACGCTGACGGCGGGGGCGCGCCCATCATGGATAGGATTTATATATCAGCTTCAGGTTTAACCATTCAACTCCGGTGATTAATGATGAGCGAATTAAGTTTGCCAGTATGCGTTTCGTGCAAGGAGCCCATCCTTCCTGATCAGAAGGGCGTCAAGTTGCCTTGCCAGAACTGTGGCGAGGTCGTCTTCTGGCGCTGCCGGAAGTGCAGGGACCTTGTCAACAACTACAAGTGCCCGAAGTGCGGGTTCACTGGGCCATAGGGTGGAAGGGTCGTCATGTCTAGGCTTTTAGCCGTAATCAAGATACTCCCCGAGGATGACGCGGTGAAGCTGGATGTTCTTAAGGCCGGCCTGAAGGAAGCGCTGCCGAAGGGGAACAAGAATCTTTACGTCCACAAGTTCGACGAGGAAGAGATCGCCTTCGGCCTGAAGGCGCTCAAGGCATTTGTGATCATGCCAGGGGACTATGCCGGCGGTACGCAGCCGATAGAGGATGCGTTCGCCAAGGTGCAGGGCGTCGGGCAGGTAGATGTAGAGGTAGTCCAGACGCTCCCCGGATAACCTTTTTTTATCAAAAAGCTTTATCCTTACATACCTAAGGAATACATAGGTTATTTTAACCATTTAGCAAGTGGTGCAGAACATGGAAGGCAAGGGCGGAGATGTTACTCTAAGGGTTGCCGAATCCAAGCAGCGCGACGTTGGAAGGGGCAAGGTGAGGATCGACTCCGACGCGATGAAGGCGATTGGGGTCAGCGTTGGCGACATAATCGAGATCGAGGGGAAGAGGAAGACAGCCGCCATCGTTTGGCCAGCATACACAGAGGACCAGGGGATGGATATCATAAGGATGGACGGGCTCATAAGGAAGAACGCAGGGATGGGGATCGGCGAGAAGCTGGCGATAAGGAAGGCCGAGGCCAAGGTGGCCACGGTCGTGAAGCTCGCTCCGCTGTCATTCCCCATACCGGTCGACTCGGGCTTCATAAGCTTCGTCAAGAGGAGGCTCACAGACACGCCCCTCGTCGAGGGCGACAACGTGCTCATACCCGTGCTCGGGCAGGCGATACCCTTCGCAGTCATCTCCACCAAGCCGTCAGGAATAGTCATGGTCAACGAGGAGACGAACCTGGCGATCATGGAGAAGCCCGCGGAGGCGGCAAAGGTCCCCCGCGTGACCTACGAGGACGTGGGCGGGCTCAGGGACGCCATAGAGAAGGTCAGAGAGATGGTCGAGCTCCCGCTCAAGCACCCGGAGCTCTTCAAGCGCCTGGGGATCGACCCGCCGAAGGGGGTACTGCTGTACGGGCCGCCTGGCTGCGGGAAGACGCTGCTGGCGAAGGCGGTGGCGAACGAGACGGAGGCTTACTTCATAGCGATAAACGGACCGGAGATCATGAGCAAGTTCTACGGCGAGTCGGAGCAGAAGCTGAGGGAGTTCTTCGACGAGGCGAAGCAGCACGCGCCCGCCATAATATTCATCGACGAGCTGGACGCAATAGCCCCCAAGAGGGAGGAGGTCACAGGGGAGGTCGAGAAGAGGGTGGTCGCACAGCTCCTCGCACTGCTGGACGGGCTGGAGGCCCGCGGCGACGTTATAGTCATA
>JAAYUI010000206.1 GCA_012517765.1 Caldisericales bacterium
ACAGAGGAGAGCCTGGAGATTACAGTAGAGAGGCTGAGGACAAATAAAGAAAAAGAAACCCAGACCAGGGAGATAAAAAAGCTACTCTCTGAGGCTAAGGAGTTACAGGATAAGGGAGAGACAGATAAAGCCCTGGAGCTACTGGATAGCAAAGTAAAAGAGGTAAAAACTATTACTACCTCAGGGCTACTACCTCCAGTAATGAGCTTTAAAGCTCTCCAGGAGGAAATATCTACTATACCCCCAGCCTATAAGACAGGATATTTAAGCCTGGATAAGTTTGTAGGCTTTACCCCTGGGGCTATTACCCTTATAGCTGGTAGACCTGGACATGGCAAGACTACTCTACTCTATAACTTACTTTTGGAGATGAGCAGACTCTACCCAGGAGAGAGCTTTTACTACTTTACCTATGAGGAGCCAGTAAAGAACTTAGCTATAAAGCTACTGAACAGGCTAACAGCTACAGACCTCAGCGGACACAAAGGAGAATACCCAGATAAAGCCAAGTTTAATAATTATGAATTTATAAAAGCATATATAAGAACAGAGAGGACAGATATAGCAGAGCTGGAGGAGGGTAAAAGGAAACTCCAGGAGCTCATAGACAGAGGGAGGATAAAGATAATAGACAGAAACTACTCAGTAGAGGAGCTCCATACTCTTTTGGCATACCTCAACAAAAAGGAGAAAATAGGAGCTATTATAATAGACTACATACAAAGGATGAGGACAGAGCGGAGGACTCAGGATAAAAGGACAGAGATAGCTCATATTTCAGACCAGGTACTACAGATAGCTAAGGACTCAGGGCTACCTATAATACTGGGGGCTCAGCTAAACAGAGAGGCTACAGCTAAGCCCAGGCTGGAGAATTTAAAGGAGGCTGGGAACCTGGAGGAGGACGCTAATACTGTAATTAGTGTTTATAATGACAGTAGAGAACAGGAGGAGAACTCCCAGGGAGAAACCTATAAAGGAGTAAGAGAGGTAGAGCTAGAGCTGAAAGTATTAAAAAACAGGGAGGGAGAGGTAAACCAGGTAGCTACTCTCCTCTTTGATAAATGGACAGGAGTAATAACAGATAAAGAGACTAACCCAGGATATAACCCTTTTTAATTATTTCTAAAGTAGAATAAAATAATAATGAGCAAAGTAATAAGTATAAGCAACCATAAGGGAGGAGTAGGCAAAACTACCTCAGCTATAAACATAGGAGCAGGGCTCAATATTCTGGGTAAAAAGGTACTCCTGGTAGACTTAGACCCCCAGGCAAACCTCAGCCAGAGCTTAAACCTTACAGACCAGGAGCGGACTATTTACGGAGCTATAAGGGGAGAGTATAAGCTGGAGCCTGTTGAGGTAATAAGAGGGCTGGATGTTTTACCCTCTACCTTAGACCTCTCAGGGGCAGAGGTAGAACTCTCAGGAGAGGCTGGGAGAGAGTATATACTCAGGGAGATACTGGAGCCCCTTAGAGCCTCTTATAACTACATTATAATAGACACCCCTCCCTCCCTGGGACTCCTCACTATAAACGCTCTTACAGCCTCAACGGAGGTATTAATACCCCTCCAGGCTCAATACTTAGCTCTCAGGGGGCTGACTAAGCTACTGGAGGTAGTAGATAAGATAAAAAAGAGGCTTAACAAAGAGCTGAGGGTAGGGGGGGTATTTATTACCCAGTATGACAATAGAAAAAT
>JAAYUI010000064.1 GCA_012517765.1 Caldisericales bacterium
AGTGTACCCAACTTTATGGCTCCTCTGACCAGCCTATTGCCTGGATTGCCAGGGCAGACGTTTACTGTCCGTGCCGATTCTACATTCAGGCAAGAAGGCTGGTAATATGCTGTGGCGAGATCGGCGTGGCTATTCAATGACTTTCTGGGCGGTATTCATTGGGTTGGTGATGATTCCTGCCCTAGCATTGGCTATTGAACTCGGACGGTATTTTTATGCCATTTCAGAAGTGGCAAAGGCAGCTGACGCTGCAGCAGTTGCCGCTTCCGCTGAGATCAATCAGCAAGTATTTCAAGATACCGGAAGTCTTGTTCCCACTTCAAGAACCTGGGGGAATGCTCAGGCCTATGTGACTTCAAATACAGCTAGTTTATCTGCTAAAGGGGTGCATGCATTTGTTACAGGTATTCAGGTCAGTGGGGGAGACAACACTGTGCGGGTTTCAGTATCTGCAGATTTATCTACCCTGTTTCCATCAGTGGTTTCCAAGATACTTGTCACTCAAACCGGGGTGGCAAAAATGAGAGCACTCACGAATTGATAATTATTCCCATTTTTCTATATTAACTTATAAGAAGATTATATTGGAACTTGATCTTCGATGGTTAGGTTAACATATATGAAACCAATCCTAAAATAACACCTAGTAGAATAAGCCAGGTTGAATTTACCCGAAGCTTCATGATTAGAAAGAGCGAAGCGAAGAACAAAATTGCGGTCACAAGATCGATTATAGAAGTTATACCTAATTGCCATCCAACTGCTGCCATCAATCCTAAAGAAGCAACAATCACCCCATCCAGCATGCTACCTGCCCAAGGTGAGTTGCGCAATTTTGGGATAATTGGATTGCTAATGGCAACAAATACATATGAAGGTAGAAATATTCCAAGGGTTGCGACCAGAGCTCCAGGTAGACCACCCAGCAAGTAACCGATAAATGTTGCACTAGTAAATAAAGGGCCAGGTGTTATTTGTCCAATTGCTATCGCATCAATTAACTGCTTTTCAGTCAGCCATCCCAAACGAACAACTAGATCTGCTCGCAGGAAAGCTAGCAATACATAACCACTACCATAAAGGACTGAGCCAATTTTTAGGAAGACAAGAAATAGAGTGGTCATACTGAATGGAATCACCAAATTTCCTAAGGCGGGTAACAAAGGTATGATGATAGGAATTTTTTGATTGTTAATATCCTTTATCCGGTTCCAATTTTGGGATAACATGAGAACAATACCGCCAAGGAAAATTAGGATTACTTCATTCACTCCCAGAAAATACAACCCTATTGCACCTAATCCTATACCTATTATGATTTTGTTTTTTAGCACCTTGCGCCCAAGTTCCCATAAAGCTTGCACGATTATTGCTATCATCACTGGTTTGATACCATATAATAGCCAGGCAGCCTGTGGCGTGGTTCCAAACCGGACATAAACCCATGAAAGCGCCAGGACAATCAGTACTGCGGGAAATGTGAATGCGAACCCCCCAAGTATCAAACCTGGCAAGCCTGCACGCAGGTAGCCGATATGAATAGCCATTTCCGTTGAATTTGGACCTGGAATCAGATTGGTCGCACCAAGAAGATCGAGGAATTGTTCATTTGTTAACCACTTGCGATGCTTAACAAATTCCTGTTGAAACATACCAATATGCGCTGCTGGACCACCAAAGGCAGTAAAACCGAGGCGAAGAAATATTACAAACAGCCCTAATAACTTCCCTTTATTATTCTCTGGCATGTTATCAACGACAGACTCTCCCGAATACTCATCTGTGCCTTGTGCCCTGTCTATTGATGGATTATCCATTTGTGATCCTCTGTTTTATTTTTATATCTTCACCAAAAAGAATGAAAAATAACGTACCTGCTAAACCAAAACCAAATGCCACTAAGAAATTTACCTGCGGGGAAATATTCCATAAGAAGCCTGCACCAAAGGCAGCGAGAGATACAATAACATCTCGAAGTAGGTAATATAAACCAAACATTGCCGCTTTTTGGTTCTCGGGGGCCAAATCCATAATCATTGATTTTCTGGTCGGTTCGCCAAATTCTTTCAGACCGCGAATAACAAATGCAATAACAAACATCCAGATATTGCTTGAAAACATTAGGATGATCGGAAAGAGAGTGAAGAAGCCAAAGGTGATGGCAACATAAGGTTTTTTAGATCCACGATCGGCTAAATAGGCAACAGGAATATATACGAGCATTGCTGTTACCATTTCAATTGTTGTTAGTACCCCAAACATAACAGGAGAAATTCCATGGTTATTGATCACCCAGATCGCCATGAAAGCGTACGGTATTTGTTCACTGAAACGAACCAAAATATCTGCGACAAGTAGTTTCCGGAATCCGGGAGACATGAATTTGATCAATTTCAACGGATTAGCTTCAGCTACCCCAACCTTTTTCTGTTCCTCAATAAAAATCTGTTGGAGCACGAGGGCGATGATAGCAAACAGTAGTGCAAGGATAAAGGCGTACCTTACCCCGACGATGTCACCCTTCCAGGCAATTAATGCCCCCCCAAAAATTGGACCAAGAGCCATAGGAATTCGTCTTACCAATGAGTGCATCGAAACACCCATTGTGCGCTTGTTTTCCGGTAAAACTCCTGCCACAAGACTCATCGTTGCCGGGAGGGATATTGCTGACCAGGACAGGAACAAAACAGCTCCAATGAAGACCGCCCACCATGTTGGGATAAATATTACTATTAAATATCCAGCAATCGCGATCAGGTTGAAAACCAGTAAGGCTTTTTTATAACCAAGTTTGTCGCTGAGATATCCCCCAGGGAACGAATAAAGTGCACTTAACAGGTTGTCCATACCATTTAGGAAACCTACAGACATAGCGCCACCACCCAGGGCAATTAGATAAATAGGCAAGTAACGCTCTGCCATATTTTCCCCCATGCCTACCAGAATAACCATGAACAACATAGCTATGATACTGCTGCGTAAACCTAAAAACTCAATTATCTTATGAGAAGATTTTTTCTGGTTGTCTTCAATACTTCTTTCCATCTAAGTTCACCTCGTAAGAGAATCTATAAAATCATTCTTCATTAATACCGATTTCACGGATCAACTCAATTACTTTTCCGGTAGCGATTCTTAAAGCTTCTTCCCCAGAGTCTGTTGCCAGGTAATATTTCCGGACTTTCCCGTTATAAACACGTTTTTCTGAAACAAGATAACCTTCTTTCTCAAGATTGTGCAGTATGGGGTATAGCGTACCTGGGCTTAAATCGTAACCATGTCTTTTGAGTTCTCGAATCATATCCAATCCAAATATCGCTTCTTTGGATGCGTGATACAGCAAGTGAACACGAATAAATCCAAGAAAAAAATCTCTTATCATCTTGCTCCTTTATTATCGAATACCGTTATCGTTATTCGATATTATAAACCAAGAATTTATTTTGGTCAAATATGTACTTCTGTATTTAAACATAGTGTTTGATCGAAAATCTAATTTTTAGAAATATGAATCCTTAATTGGAGTGGTCACAGAAATTTTTCGTAAAATTTTGTGCCACCTTGGATGGTCCATAAACAATTGATATACTTTTAAAAACAAGTATAAAAGTTTTTTTCTATCGTTGGCCGGACATAACCTACTGGGATCTGTCCGGCATTTTCTTTTTAACCCTGGACGACGAGGGTTTCATAAACAAGGAGGTCAGATGATAAATGATGTAGTTCTAGAAGGAATCGTGGTACGTGATCCATGGAAATTTATGGATGACCTGTTCTTCCGGTTGGTGATCTATCGAGATAGTGATCTACCTGCCAAGAAATTGGATTTGGAACGTGATGCAGGTGATTACATCAACGTCCGGGTAAATGGTGGAGCTAATGGACTGATCCATATCCGACGCGGCATGCGATTGCGAGTGCATGGGTTTCTTCAGTCTCGGGATTTTCGCGAAAGCTTGGAAGAGTTTATCAACAAAGCGCGGAAATCCAAAAACTGTACTGACCTGGCGGTTGATATCAAAACATGCGATTTGAAGCAAAACCAGGTATTCATTGACCGAAACGTGGTAGAGGCAGTCGCCAGGCGCATTATTGTGTTGGATGCTGCCGCACCGAACGAGAAAAAAGCCAGATCAATTGAGAGA